>NZ_JASHIN010000059.1:0-5431 GCF_030733705.1 Roseovarius sp. MMSF_3298 | reverse complement strand
GCGGCGGCCTACGGCCTTGAATCCGCGCGAAGGTAAAAACCAACCGTCCCGGACCTGATCCTGCCTGCCCCGAGCCTGACCCGGGGAGACCTCCTCGCGTAGGGTGGGTGAAAACCCACGCGCCCCCTACCCCGCCTCCAGAACCCGTATCACCGTATCCCCGTACGCGCGCTCATCAAGCAGGCTCCACTCCTCCGGCACCGCGACCGCGCCACCTTCCTCCCACACGATCAAAGCGCCCGGCGCGATCCACCCCCCGGCCATTGCTGCGCCCAAAGCCACCTCGCCCAACCCCTTGCCATAAGGCGGATCGAGGAACACCAGCCCGCAAGCCTCCGTCACCGCGCCAAGCTTGCGCGCATCCCGGCCAACCAGCGTCACCCTGTCCGCAACACCGCAAATCCCGATATTCTCCCGGATCAGCCGTTGCCCCACGCGCCCGCTTTCCACGAACACCGCACGGGCCGCCCCGCGCGACAGCGCCTCCAGCCCCAGCGCCCCGGTCCCGGCAAAGAGGTCCAGCACCGCGACCCCCTGCACTCGGTCCCCGAACCGCGCCATCAACACGTTGAACAGGCTCTCACGCACCCGGTCCGAGGTGGGGCGAAGCCGCGCGCCCTCGTCCCCCTTGCCGACCGAGGCCAGCCGCCGGCCGCGAAAGTCGCCGCCGATGATCCTCACGCCTTCAACAGCGCCTTGAGGTCCGCGCCGGGGTCGGCCACCACCGCGGGATCAGCGGTTTTCCCATTATCTATCAGCCGCTTGCCCACCATGTAGGCCCGCGCATCATTGGCCGCGTCCACCGCCAGCAGCGTATCACCCGCGTAATACCAGAACGAAATACCGCCCTCGCTGTCGCGCGTCACCACCCGGTCATACCCCACGTTCAGCCCCGCGATCTGCAACTTGACGTCATACTGGTCCGACCAGAACCACGGTTGCGGCACATAGGTCTTGCCCGCCCCCATGATGTTCTCGGCCACGCACTCGGCCATGTCGATGGCATTGGGCACGCTCTCCAGCCGCAGGCGCGCGCCCCGATACGGAAAGCTCGCGCAATCGCCTGCAGCCCAGATCGACGGATCGCTGGTACGTCCCTGCGCATCCACCTTGATCCCGTTCTCGACCTCGACGCCGGCCGCCTCGGCCAGCGCCGTGGCGGGGGTGATCCCCACACCCACGATCACGAAGTCTGCCTTCAGTTCCGTGCCGTCGTTCAGCACAGCCCCGCTGACCCGCCCCTCGCCAGTCAACCGCTCCAGCCCGACGCCTTCGCGAATGTCCACACCGTGCGAGCGGTGCAACGCCCGGAAGTAATCCGACGTTTCTTTCGCCGCCACGCGCTGCAGGATCCGGTCCGCCATCTCGACCAGCGTCACCTGCAACCCCTTCGAGGCGGCAACAGCGGCCGCTTCCAGCCCGATATAGCCGCCCCCCACGATCAGCACCTTCGCGCCTTCGCGGAACTCCGGCCCCATGCTGTCCACGTCGCGCAGGTCACGCACGACATAGACACCCTCCAGCGCCCCGCCAATCGCCGGCGGCAACCGTCGCGGCACCGACCCCGTGGTCAGAACCAAATGCTCGTAGGACACAGCCTGCCCACCGGCAACGACCACCTTGTCGGTCCGGTCGATCGCCGTCACCGCCGCATCAAGCCGCAAGTCGATCATGTTCTCGGAATAAAAGCTTTCGGGCCGCAGATAGAGCCGCTCTAACTCCATTTCGCCCAACAGGTATTTCTTCGACAAGGGCGGACGCTGGTAGGGCGGTGCATGTTCTTCGCCGATCAGCGTCACCTTGCCGTCATAGCCAAGCGTCCGCAGCTTCGCCACCAGCGAACTTCCCGCCTGTCCGGCACCCACGACAACGATCCCCGACATGTCCCCTCCTGCAAATTCAACATGGCCCTCGGGCCGTCAGGGCCTATACTTACAGGCAATCGAAACGCAAACGAAAGACAGGATGCGACAATGACGATCACCACCGGCGACAAACTCCCCGATGCCACGCTGCTCAAGATGGGCGCCGACGGCCCCGAAGAGGTCGCGCTGTCCGACAAGACCAAAGGCCGCAAGGTGGCGATCTTCGCCGTCCCCGGCGCCTTCACCCCCACCTGCCACTCGGCCCACGTGCCCAGCTTCATCCGCACCAAGGCCGATTTCGACGCCAAGGGCGTGGACGAGATCATCTGCATCTCGGTCAACGACGCCTTCGTGATGGATGCCTGGGGCAAGGACACCGGCGCCACTGATGCGGGCATCACGATGCTGGGCGACCCGCAATCGGAGTTCACCAAGGCCGTCGGCATGGATTTCACCGCGCCACCCGTTGGCCTCATCGCCCGGTCCAAGCGCTATGCCATGCTGGTCGAGGATGGGACCGTCAAGGTCCTGCATGTCGAGGACAACCCCGGCGCCTGCGAAACCTCCGCCGGCGAATCGCTGCTCGACGCGATCTGAAGAATCAGGCCGGGGCGCGCGCGCGTCCCGGCCGCTGACCGGCTCAGGCGTCGGCCAGCTTGTCCATCTTGCGGGCCAGCTTGGTGTCACGCGAACTCAGCCCATCGACATCGTGGCTGGTCAGCGTCACCTCGACCGTCTTGTAGACGTTCGACCACTCGGGATGGTGATCCCACTTCTCGGCCCAGATCGCGCAGCGGGTCATGAACCCGAACGCCTCAACGAAATTGGCAAACTCAAACGTTTTGTGGATCGCATCTCGCCCCTCGACCATCGCCCAGCCGCTCTCGAACAAGGGCTCCAGCGTCGTCTTCCGCGCGGTGTCACTCAATTTCTCACTCATTCCTGCTCCTCCACATTTGCTTTCCTGAACGGGCCGAAACTCGTCAGGATCTCGATGTCATCCGCCACGGCCTCCCGCTCGGCCTCTAGGTAACGCGCCACGGCATCGGAAAAAGGCGGGTCACGAAACCAGTGCAGCGAATGGGTCTCGACCGGCAGGTATCCGCGGGCCAGCTTGTGTTCGCCCTGCGCGCCGGCCTCGACACGGGACAGCCCGTGTTCGATGGCATAATCAATCGCCTGATAGTAACACAACTCGAAATGCATCGCCGGTTGATGCGCCGCACAGCCCCAGTACCGGCCATAAAGCGCGTCGCGCCCGATCATGTTCAGCGCGCCAGCCACGGGCACGCCGTCCTCCAGCGCCAAAACCAGCAGGATATCGTCCCTCAGCCGCTCCTGCGCGATGTCAAAGAACTTGCGCGTCAGATACGGCATTCCCCACTTCCGCGCCCCGGTATCCTGGTAGAACTCCCAGAACGCCTCCCAGTGCTCGGGCTTGATCGAGTCGCCGGTCAATTGCACGATCTCGCCGCCAAAGCCCTGCGCCTGCGCCCGCTCCTTGCGGATGTTCTTGCGCTTGCGCGAACTCAGGCTGCCCAGGAAATCGTCGAAGCTCTCGTAGCCCCGGTTCAGCCAGTGAAACTGCTGCGTGATCCGCGGCAACAGGCCCATCTGCGTGCCCACCTCCCGCTCGAACTCGGTGCAAAAGGTGACATGCAGCGACGACAGCTCGTTGCGGTCCCCGATGCTAACCGCGGCCTGCATCAGCGCATCGCGCCCCGGCTGCCCGTATCCCGGCCGGGTCAGCATCCGCCGCCCCGTCACCGGCGTGAACGGCACCGCCATCTGCAGCTTGGGGTAATATCGCCCGCCCGCGCGTTCATAGGCATGGCCCCAGTTGTGGTCAAAGATATACTCGCCCTGGCTGTGGTTTTTCACGTAAAGCGGCGCACAGGCGATCACCTGTTCGTCCATCTCCGCCACCATGTAATGCGGCTGCCACCCAGTGCCGGCCCCGACCGAACCGCTGTCCTCAAGTGCCTTCAGGAACCGGTAGGTGGTGAACGGGTCCTCCGCCCGGCCGCCGTCCCCAGCCTCGGGGCAGGCGCACGCATCCCACTCCGCCGGCGCCACGTCGCCCAGGCTTTCATAGACGCTCACAAGGACAGATCCGCCATCCATCAGGGCCGCTCATCGCTTTTGGAAATCATACCTTCAATTTGTGGCCGACCCGCTCCGGTTCAAGCGGGAATTGCCGGAAGATATCCCTCGAAGGTGATGTTCTGCGCCACGCGCCGTGCGTCTGCCTCTTCTTCCGGCGACCGGATCGTCCAGCACAGCACATCCGCGCCCGCGCCCTGCAATTCGGCCACCCTTGCACGGTCCAGGTCCTGCGCCTGGTGGCTGACAAAACACGCTCCCGCGCGATCATGATCCGGGATATCGCGCAACCGTTCCCGCACGTCGGCACGCAACAGGGGCCAGTCTTTGGCAGCATAATCGCAACTCACGATGCCGCGCACCACGTCGGGCGCAAGGTCGCGCATCGCCACCATCATCTCGGGGTTGAACGACATCACCGCCACCGGCCCGGCATAGCCTCGCAGCGCCACTGCCGTCGCGGCCTCCAGCCGCCCGTCGGTCTGGCCCATCTGCCCCTGCTGGTCCTTCAACTCGATCAGCAGCGGCACGCGCCCCGCCACCAGGTCCAGCACCTCCGGCAGCGCCGGTATTTCCTCATCCCCGCCAAGCAGCGAGATTCGGCCCAGTTCCGCCGCGTCCCGCTGCTGCACCGGCCCGGCCTGCCCGGTTAGACGCTTGAGGTCATAGTCGTGAAACACCATGGCCGCACCGTCGCGGCTCAATTGCAGATCGATCTCGATGCCATAACCATGACGTATCGCCGCGGCGATCGCCGCGCGCGAATTCTCCGGCCGGCCATCCGCGACATCATGCAGCGCCCGATGCGCCAGCGGCGCGCGCAGAAAGGACGGGTCCAGCCGGCTCATCCGACCTGGAACACGCCTTCGATCTCGACCGCCACGCCAAAGGGCAGGGCCGGCGACGATACCGCGGCCCGCGCGTGCTTGCCCGCCTCGCCCAGCGCCTCGCCGATGAAATCCGATGCGCCGTTGATCACCTGCGGTTGCTGCGTGAAATCCGGCGTCGAGTTCACGAACCCGCCCAGCTTCACCACCCGCTTCAGGCGGTCCAGGTCGCCGCCGCACGCCGCCTTGACCTGCGCCAAAAGGTTGATCGCACAGGCCTTCGCCGCCTCCGCGCCTGCGGGCACGTCCATGTCGTCGCCCAGCTTGCCGATCATCATCTCGTCGCCCAGCTTCGGCAGCTGCCCCGAAACGTACAGCATGTCGCCCACCAGCACGTACGGCACGTAATTCGCCGCCGGTGCCGCCGCCTCGGGCAGGGTCACGCCCATCTCAGCCAGCTTGTCCTCGAATTTTCCCATGATCTCGACCTCCTCGGTTGCGTTGCCGCGAACGCTAGACGCTCGGCGCACCGATGCAACCGCAAAAACCGGCGCGGGCTTTTTCTTGCAAAAAATACTCACGGCCCCGTCGCCCGCCACGTGGCCCGCCCCCGGGATCCGCGTCACGCCCGCCACG
>NZ_JASHIN010000058.1:0-7352 GCF_030733705.1 Roseovarius sp. MMSF_3298 | reverse complement strand
AGTTCCCGCACCAGCACGATCCGCGTCGACCTGGACAGGGTCGACCGGCTGATCAACCTCGTGGGCGAGCTTGTCATTGCCGAGGCGATGTTGCGCCAGTCGATGGACGAAATGCCCAGCTCCGCCAACAGCGGCGTGGACGAGGCCATGAGCCAGCTCAAGACGCTTTCGGGGGCGATCCAGGAAAGCGTCATGGCGATCCGCGCGCAGCCCGTGCGAAGTCTGTTTCAGCGCATGTCGCGCATCGTCCGCGAAACCGCGCGCGAGGCCGGAAAATCGGCGCGGCTCGTCACGGTCGGTGACGCCACCGAGGTCGACAAGACGGTCACCGAACGCCTGGTCGAACCCCTGACCCATATGATCCGCAATGCCATCGACCATGGGCTTGAAACGCCCGAGGCGCGGCGCGACGTCGGCAAGGACGAGCGCGGCACCGTCACGCTCGAGGCCAGCCACCGCTCGGGCCGCGTTGTCATCGTCATCAAGGATGACGGTGCCGGCATCAACCGCGAGAAAGTACGCCAGATCGCCATCGACAAGGGCCTCATTCGCCCCGAGGACGACCTCAGCGACGGCGATATCGACAACCTGCTCTTTCGCCCCGGTTTCTCGACTGCGGGAGAGATTTCCAACCTGTCGGGCCGCGGCGTCGGCATGGATGTGGTGCGAAACGAGATCCAATCCCTGGGCGGCCGCGTCAGCCTGCAATCGCTCCCCGGTCGCGGCACCTCGGTGACCGTGTCCCTGCCGCTGACCCTCGCCGTTCTCGAAGGCATGGTCGTCAAGGTCGCCGACCAATCCCTGATCGTGCCAACCTTGCCCCTGCGAGAGATGCTGCAACCCGGCCAGGCCAAGGTGCACACGCTTTGCGACGGCGACAACGTGCTGGCTCTGAACGGCGAGATGGTCCCGTCGAACGCGCTTTCGGCTCATCTCAAAGACATCCATATGCAGGGCGCCGGGCGTTACACCGAAATTTTTATTACCGATATCCGCGGTCTCAATGTCGGCCAGAGCGGGGTCACCTCCGATTACTGGCAAGGAGATGAGGCGAAGTGGCAGGTGCCGCATGACACTTCCGGCATCCATATCGGCGAGATCGAATTCGACGAATCCACTCAATCCTACCAAAGCCATGTCAGCGTTCCGATCATGGACGACGGCAGCTTCGTCGGCGTGATCACCGTCGGCGTCAACGTCGAAATGCTCGCCACCGCAAACTGACCCTTCTACCAAACGGGAGCCCGTGATGACAACGACCGCACCAACCACCGATACCGGTCCCGGCCGGATCCCCACCGCCCTGTCGGCGCTCAGCATCCGATCGAAACTCGCGGTCGCCGTTGCCATCGGCTTCCTCCTCACCTTCGGGGTCTGCTTTGCATTGCTCAGCAAAAACCTGAACTCCATGAGCCTCGAAGAACAAGCCGCGGACCAGGCGGATTTCGCCGCGATGCTCTCCAATCAGATGCGCGGTCCGATGCAGTTCAAGGATGGCGCCCGCCTGGCGGATATCTACGCGACGGCCACAGAAAGTGACGAATCTCTCATCGCGGTCGAGATCCTGCACGGCTCGGGCGAACAGTTGGCCGTCTATAACGCGCGCAATGCCCCACCTGCGCTTCTGCCGCAGGCGCTGAAAGAGTCTCTGGAAACCAAGACCGTCACCCAGATTCTAAGCGGTGAGATCGACATCGTCGCCGTGCCGGTCTTCGCCAAGGACGGAGTGACCGTTCTGGGCGTCGCGGGCTTCGCCTGGGACAACGGCATTTTTCTCGCCGCCCAGAACACAAAGATCCTGCAAATCCTCGGCCTAAGTGCCGTTGTGGCCGTGGCTGGACTTGTGGCGATCTTCCTCGCGATCTCGCACCTGGTAACCGGCCCGATCAAGGCGCTCAGCAATGCCATGAAGGCAGTTGCCAACCACGATTACACCACCGAGATCCCCGGCGCCCGCCGCGGGGACGAGATCGGCACCATGGCACAAGGCCTCGAAGGGTTCCGCGACACTCTACTGCGTGACGAAACCGAAGCCCGGGAGCGGCAGGAACGGACAGCGATGCGGCAAAAGCTGCTGCACCACCTGGGCGAACGTATGTCGCTGCTCGCCTCCGGTCAGACCGATTGCATGATCAAGACGGCCGATTTCGATGGGCTCGATACGGATCACATCGAAATCTGCGACAATTATAACGACGTCGTCTCGAACTTGCGCAGCATGCTGTCCACCATCGTCTCCACCGCCGAAAGCGTCCGCACCAGCTCTCAGGAGATCTCCGAAGTCGCGGAGGACCAGTCGAAGCGCTCCGAGGCCCAGGCCGCGACTCTCGAGGAATCCGCCGCCGCCATTGAAGAGCTGAACAACAGTGTGCAGATGACCGCCACCCTTGCGGTCGACGCCAACGAACGGATTGCCGACAATAAGAAGCGCGCCGCGACCGGCGGCGCGGTCGTCGAACGCACGGTCAAGGCGATGCGCGACATCGAGGATTCCTCTCAGCAGATCACCGCGATCATCGGTGTGATCGACGACATCGCGTTTCAGACCAACCTTCTTGCCCTAAACGCGGGCGTCGAGGCTGCACGTGCGGGCGACTCTGGCCGTGGCTTTGCCGTCGTCGCCTCCGAGGTGCGGGCACTGGCCCAGCGCGCCTCGGATTCCGCAAACGAAATCAAGGAACTGATCACTCGCTCCAGCGAGCATGTCACCGAAGGCAGCAGGCTTGCCAATCAGGCCGGGTCGGCCTTGAGCGACATCATTGACGGCGTCAACCATGTTTCGGACCTGGTGTCGCGCATCGCCACCGGCTCCAGCGAACAGGCGACCAACCTCGCCGAGATCAAGGATAGCGTGACCGAGCTAGACAAGGTGACGCAGCAGAACGCAGCCGTGATCGAGGAGTCCTCCGCTGCCAGCCGCAGCCTGAGTCACGAGGCACGGCGCATGTCCGAGATTCTGCGCCAGTTCAACCTCGACGAGCTGCATGACTCGGGTGCCGATACCGCGCCCCCGCTTCGCGCGGCACAGGCCACGACCGGCTGGGAAGCCGAAATCGCCCGAGCGGAAACGCGAGACGCCGCGCCGGCCCAAACGGGCATCGCCGCCAACGCAACCGTGCCTGCCGCCAGTTCGGTCGCGGTAAACGGCCAGGAAGACTGGCATGATTTCTGATCGCGCCCCCGCCACTACGCGGCACCAGGAGGCAGCATGACACATATCGGCAACCGCAACAGAGCTCGGCCGAACCCGGCCGGTCCGAACGGCCAGGCTCCGGGCTCGATCGAGGGTGCTGTCTTCATACCGCTGTTCCAGGGCGAGACCCGGATCTCGGACCGACACGACGAGATCATGACCACGATTCTCGGTTCGTGTATCGCCACGTGCATGTGGGACGCGGTGGCTGGCGTGGGCGGCATGAACCACTTCCTGTTGCCGGGCGCGACCAGCGATCGTGGCGACAACATGCGCTATGGCGTGAATGCCATGGAGCTCCTGGTCAACGGCCTTCTTAAAAAGGGTGCCGACCGCCG
Source organism: Roseovarius sp. MMSF_3298 (assembly GCF_030733705.1). Classification (NCBI taxonomy): domain Bacteria; kingdom Pseudomonadati; phylum Pseudomonadota; class Alphaproteobacteria; order Rhodobacterales; family Roseobacteraceae; genus Roseovarius; species Roseovarius sp. MMSF_3298. The sequence continues at coordinate 3,821 of NZ_JASHIN010000058.1, read as the reverse complement.
GCGCCTCGAGGTCAAGTTGTTCGGCGGTGCCAAGATGTTCGAAGGAGGCGCCGAGATCGGCGCCAAGAATGCCACCTTCGCCAAATGGTACATGGAGAACGAAGGCTTCACCGTGACCGGTGGCTGTCTGGGCGGCACCCGGGGGCGCAAGATACGGTTCTGGCCTGTCTCGGGCCGCGTCCAGCAAAGCTTCATGTCGAACATGAGCGATCCAGCCGTCCCGGTACCAGCGCGTCCGAAACGTGACGACGGTGCGTCACAGGGCGATATACAGCTTTTCTGATCTCTCGCCGGCCGCGCAGCCCCGGCCAAGTTTTTTCAACATGCGGACTTGCCCGAGATTGCATTCTGATCGTGCCGGGGCTGCCTTCACAGGCGTGATCCGGCCTGGTCCATCGTGATCCGCTCCACCGGGCACCCGAACGCCATTTCTTCGCAGGCAAACTGACCCACGCTTTCGTGACGGCAAATCAGAGCCGCTTTCCACTGCATCTATGACATATGAAAGCGCACTGCTCATCGCGAAGCGCGCCTCCACAGCCTAATTGCCGCTTATGCTTGAAAATAGACCTTCGGTTTTTGAATCGGAAACCGCGGCATAGCGGTGAAAGCGTCGCACAAACGATCGATATCGGCCACGCCCCAGGGCGCGACCTCCTGTTCCAGATTGCCGTCGCTGAGGTCGCTCAGCGCCGTTGCAATCCGCTCTATCCCGGTGCGGCGCGGTGATGTCTGTGGCGACCTTGATCACCGCCTCGACATTGCCATCGGCATCGAAAATCGGCGCATAGGTTCCACTGATCCACACTGCTTTGCCTGCGCTGCCCAGAAGCTGCGATAGGCCTCGCTGCGGGCAAAGTCAGTCCGGTGTCACGAACATCGAATGGTGCTGTCCGACCACCTGGTCCAGTGCATAGCCCATCGTGCCAAGAAAATTCTCGTTCGCGTGCAGGATATTTCCGTCACGTGTGAACCGGATCGTCGCTTGGGTCGGATCCACGGCCGACGCCAACGCAGTCGCGAGGTCTGCGTGACCTTGCGATTTCCCGCGCTTATTCCTGCTGCCGAACACCGGTCGCTCCTTTTTCAGACCAGATTATCGAGCACTATAACGACCGTGGCTTCTCAATTGCTTTCCGTGACTACTCCTTACGCGCGTACCCGTCGCGGCCCGGGTCACCGCCTGATCCGGCGCGTCGCTTGCGCATGTCTCCGTACTGCTGACACCCGCGGACCAGGAAATTCATCCGGATAGCCGCCGCGCAGACGTTCCTGCTCTGCCAGGGGAACAGATACCGTCCGTTCGCCGTTGAGCCTGCTGAAGCCGCGACGAAACGCATGGCAAGAACCAAGAACCCAAGGCTCGCGAAAGCTGACATGTCCCACATAGTGATCCTGAACACCGACTCCGGAAAGGGCGACAACAATCCGGGGGCCGATACGATCCAGTCACTGTTCGACGCTCATGGAACGCCCGTGACGATCGTGCCTGTTACAAGCGGCGATGACATCGCTGCGAAAGTCGCCAAGACCATAGAGACGCCCGGGATCGAATGCGTCGTGGCAGCAGGCGGCGACGGAACCATCTGTGCCGTCGCGGGGGCGCTTGCGGACAGCGGCATTGACCTTGGTGTTCTTCCGCTCGGCACGTTCAACTACTTCGGACGCCGCCTGGGCGTTCCCGAGGACGCCGAACAGGCGGTTGACGCAATCTGCAGCGGGCATCGCGCGCCGATCAGCCTTGGCTGTGTCAACGGGCGTGTCTTCATCAACAACGCAAGCATCGGGCTGTACCCCACCATCCTGAAACAGCGAGAGAGCATTTATCGACGTTGGGGACGGTCGCGACTGGCCGCCTACTGGTCCGTTCTCGTGGCGATGGTCACGGTCTACCGGCCCCTGACGATGCGCATCGAGGTTGACGGCACGTTGCAAAGCGCAAAGGCTCCCACGGTGTTTGTCGCGATGAGTGCATATCAGCTGGATGAATTCGGAATAGAAGGGGCTGACGCGGTCAGAAACGGCAAGTTCGCAATATTGCTCGCGCCCGATGTTGGCCGCTTCATGCTGATCTGGAAGGCCTTTCTCGTTGCTCTGCGCGACTTGCAGAAAGGCCGGGATTTCACGTTGTTCACCGGCGAGCATGCAACTGTCGAGACCAGAAGATCCGCCCGGGACGTCGCCCTGGACGGAGAGCGCCAGCGAATGACGGGACCGTTCAATTTCAGCATCCTGAAAGACGCCATTCATGTGCGCTTGCCCGCCGCCCCGGCGCAGGAAGATGCGGCAGAATGATCCGCCTTGTTCAGATCAGTGACCTGCATTTCGGTCGCGAGGACCCTGACCTTCTGCATCCGCTTCGGGCTGCGATACAGAACGCCGACCCCGATCTCGTCGTGATGGCCGGCGATTTCGTCCAGCGCGCCCGTGCGTCGCAGTTCCGGCCGGCGGCCGACTTCATGAATTCGCTCAGTCGGCCCTGGGTGGGGGTTCCGGGCAACCACGATATCCCGCTCTACAACCTTCTGCTGCGGGCCGTGGACCCGTTTCGCAGATACCGGCGCTGGATTTGCAAAGACCTCGATCCCACCGTCGATCTTGGAGACGTGAAGGTGGTGGGGTTGAACACCACCGATCGGTGGGCACACCAGCGGGGCCGCGTCAGCGAACGCGACGTTCACAGGGTGGGTGACGCCATTTCCTCTCATAAGGGCGGCCTGACAGTGATCGCGGCCCATCATCCGTTTCACCACACGCCCGACATCGAGAAGAACCTGATGGTCGGGGCGTCCAAGGCGTTGGAGCATTGGGCCCAATGCGGGCCCCACGTCATCATGTCGGGCCACCTTCACCAGTGGCTCGTCGAACCTTTCGTGCGCCGCAAGGGCGCGGACATGACACTGCAACTGCACTGCGGCACCGGCCTTTCGACACGACGGCGCGGGCACCCGAACGATTTCGCCGTGCTCGATTGCGGTGCTACAGAGGTCACGGTGACACGGATGGTGGCCGAAGACAGAGAATTTCGGCGCTCCGCGCGCACCCGGTACTTGGTCGGTAACCACGGGTGGGAAAGACAGGGGACACAAATCGAGCGATGAGTGAAGCCGGCCCGACGTCGGACACCACGCCCTCAAATGCGACATCCGAGGCTTCGGTCGGCGTGGGACGCCAACGAGGCCAGCCTATGCAGGATGCTGACGTCAAACGCCACGGACCACCGTTGACCATGCGGATACCAGCGTGTGCGACACAACAGGTTCTTTTGGTCGCTAAGGGCCCGGATCTGCTGTTCGGCATGCCGCCAAAGTTTGACTGCTTTCAGTCCATCTCCTCAAGGACATTGTAGATATGCCGTCACTCGCGAGACTTTTTCCTTAATCTCCCAAATTTGGGGTAAAGGAGATCAGAACATGTCAGAGCAGCCATAGTTATGCCAAGCGTGAAATTTGAAATCGAAAAAGATCAACGAAATCAAAGGGGAAAATTTGGCGATCTCAAAATCGGCGGACTCTATTGCCAAGGGGTGCGGTCTAGTTTTGCCAAACTAAATCGGCAATAGTCTTGCCATATAGGCGTCAGGCAAAAAAAGCCGCCCGGCTGGGCGGCTTCAATCGGCAAGATCTTGGGGAATAAAGTCTACAAATCGGCACGCCTGTAGATCGATGCGTGCAAGAGTGCCCGCCTCATAATTGGCTTTATGTCAAGCTTCCGCAACTCCCTCGCAGTTTGTCCGTCTTCAGCGTTTTTCGGACAAGTCGTTTGTTTTGGTAACGGAGGCTCTGGTTCGGTTTCTGTTTGAGTTTAGGCGGCCGCGGCTT
>NZ_JASHIN010000057.1:0-7628 GCF_030733705.1 Roseovarius sp. MMSF_3298 | reverse complement strand
CTAAAAGCAGCATGAAACCTAAACCCGATACACCTTAGAAACGCTGCAAACCTGTCCGAAATGATAGGACCACTTCATCATTTTCAGAAAGCCACTTTTCGACAGCTTCCCAGCGTATTCTTTGGATACCACCGATATTGATGATAGCAGGTGCTTTCCCTTGGCGTTTCAGCTTGTGCCAGGTGCTGCGGCTGATCCCAACGGCTTCACAAAACTCAGAGACGGTTAGAATGTCGAAAGTTTGGGTGTCACACTTGTTGCCTTTCAGGTTTATCGTGATTTTACGTATACGCATAATTGCGTAAGCGCGCAATTTTTGAGCGTTTTTGAAGGTTGTTAAGCCTTCTTCTTTTTCTTCTAGAATCTTCTTACTTCGGGGCGCGTAATATGATGATCTAAAAAGATAAATCCGCCAAACTCTTAGGGGTCGGGCGAGGACGGATTAGTTTTGGGGCGGTTATCTATTAGTTTTGGGGCGGTTATCGCTTAGGAATCGGGCGGTTTGTGCGCAGTCCGTATCGAGACACAACACCTTGCCTCTGGCACGGGTTTAATCTTAGCTTTGGGAGAATCGCTAACTAACGGAAACGCTTTGTCAGAATCGACCCGCCCCAGAACTAATAATAAGCGGACGCTCGATATTGCCCCTAACATGGGCGAGATGGTGAAGCCTGCTGAGCTGATCGAGGTTAAGGGCGCGTCCAGGCTGACGCTGGCAGACCGGCGCTTGTTCAATGTGCTGTTGCGCCATGCCTTTGGGCCAGACCTGGCGTCAGAGGGCAGGCGCTTTGAAATCGCGGTTGCCGACCTAAGAGAGACGCATGAAAGCAATGATCGGCTTGTGCAGTCGATTGAAGCCCTAATGACGACCGTGGTGACGATCCAGCGCCCGGATGGATCAACCGACCGTGTGCAGCTCCTAGGCTGGAACAACCTGTCAGACCCAAAACGAAAACGCGGCAACCTGAAATACTCGATCCCGCCCGAGTTGGCGTTGCTGCTTAAAGATTCCACCGTCTTTGCCAAGCTAGAGCTGGAGGTGTTGCGGGCCTTCACCTCGAAGTATGCCCTGGCTCTCTATGAAGCCGTGGCACGGCGTGTGCGGCTCAAGCATGTGTTCACCGAACGGTTCGCCCTGGATGACTTTCGGGAACTCTTAGGCGTCGAACCTGGGAAGCTCGAAACCTATGGCAACCTGAACCAATACGCGATTAAGCCCGCCCTTTTGGAGGTGAACGCCCTGTCTGACTTCACCGTGACCGTGCTACCTGAGAAGACTGGACGGCGCGTGACCGGCGTTATGATCGGCTGGGGTGCGAAGGACATTGAGGGCCGGAAAGCCGCCTATGCCGAGCTGCAACGCCCCCGCGTAGGCCGCAAGGCGCGGATCACCGGGACCGTTGAGGAAATGTTGCCGCCGGAGGTGATAGAGTAGGAATGCCGGTAGGATCCGCGCAATACTGTTCCAGATGAGATCACCCAGCTTCGCCCGGATGAGGAAGCTGGGTGTGGTCAGTTTTTGTAGATCACTACGTTGCGTAGCTGGCTTTCTGCGCAAAGATTTCAATCTCCTCGTGCAGCTCCTTCAAAAGCTTTATTAAAGCGTCCGACAGGACTATCCACTCTTCGGGAGTTACTTTATTCGGATCAGGAAGCTCAACAATTTGGTTCCCAAGGTCGCTGATTGCATTGGCTCGGGTTCGGATCACGCGACCAATGGCGCGAGCTGTATCTAGGGGTTCTTCGAGAGAAGTCATAACTTCTGCTCCTTGGTTAGAGGTTAGAATTTGAGGCGTATCCAAAGCGATACAGACCCCAAAAAAATGAATCCGGGTCTCTTGAAAGAGACTTTCACTATCCCCAATTAAGTAAAGGATAATATGTGGGTTATCCCGAGATATAAGCTGATACTAAACCCACAAAAAAACCTTCAAAGATACTCTCTATATCCTATCAAGAATGCGCTCCAGCTGAGCCGGTCCCATTGGTTATGCTCGTCGCATAAGCTGCGCGTTCCTCAGCACCGTATGCCATCGTTAGAATATTCCGAACCGTGGTTGCGTACCATTTGCCACCACGTGCAGTTTTGATCCCACGCGCATTCAATTCCACCGCGACCTGGCGAAGGGACGCCCCCCCTGCTCTGATCTGCTCGATCACCGGCAACAAATTCTCCGCATGAGTAAACGCCCGCGCCTTGTTCACCGCCGCCCCCTTCCGTGCCGCCTGACGCTGCTCATAAGCCCGCTCAGGGATAGACCACCCCAGCTTGACCCCGCGGGCCTTTGCCGCCGCCAGTGCCGCCTTAGTGCGCTTTGAGATAGCCTCTGCCTCTTGTTCTGCGACTGCGGCCATGATGTGCAGCACAAAACGGTTCGCCTCTGGCATATCCGCCGCCGTAACCTCGACACCACTTTCTAGAAGGTTGGCGATGAAGGCGACGTTCCGGGCGAGACGATCCAACTTGGCAATGAGCAACACAGCCCCTGCTCGCTTCGCCTCTGCCAGCGCCCGCGCCAGTTCCGGGCGATCCGACCGTTTGCCGCTTTCCACTTCGACAAATTCCGCCACGACCTCGCCCCGACCCAGGACGTGCGCCGCTACCGCCGCGCGTTGCGCTTCCAGCCCCAGGCCGCTCTGGCCCTGGCGCTCGGTGGACACGCGGAGGTAGGTGACGAAGTTTATTGCCCTGTCTCCTTGCGGAGCGTGTTACCGTCCTGCTGGTTTTGGTAACGGTAGGTCCTGAGGTAGTAGCTGCGGCTGCTGGCCAGTGCGGCTCTAGCTGCTTCGTCCCTTTCTTCGGCGCTCTGGAACCAAACAGCTTGGTGTGATCCGAAAACCTTGCCGTCACGAGTCCCCTGAAGGGCGTATCCATATCGAAGGCCGTCAGGAAAGAAATGAATGTCGGCCAGACGCTCAGCCAAGGTGGGTGTTTCGGGGACTTCTTTCTGCTGCGTCCACTTCATTAACCGCTGGCCAATGGCGCGACTTCGGTCGTCCTTAAGTCGAAGGTCGATGTCTTCCTGGCTTCGCTCCGTAATCTCAGCTTTGCGAGCGAAACTCGTCATCCATGTTTCTCCTTTAGCCAGAGTTGGCGTTCCGGCGGATTGTACAAACTCTCTACGTCCGTTATGTTTTTATACGTATATATTTTTACGTATTTATGTAAATACGTAAACATGGTTCTGTGCGTTTGCGACATCACACATTTGCGGTAAGCTTCTTAACCAAGCTGGCGAAGCTAGGCCAAAAGTGGCCTATACTTGGGCGGGATGATCGACGTCACCGCGCCGTCAAAGGAGGCTGGCCTGCAACAAAGAGGGACGCGGCACGCGCAAAATGAAGACCGAACGCTGACCCAATCAAATATCTTTCCGCATGAAACCCAGTGCCCGCGCGTTGATCGGAAGTCTAGTCGATGCCGAAGGTAGCCCCATTGTCGAGGTCGTTGAATGGCGGTAGCAGCTTATGCAACGAACTGTAGGAATCGAACGATGGGCACAACACTGGATTCTTTAAAATCGCGTTTGCTCGGCCTTGATGGTCGCCTGTTGGAAGACGAACTTTACAAAATTCCTTGGGAAGAGATTGAAGTAGGTCAACTTGATTCAGCTGCACAAGCAAGATCGATAGCAGACGGCGAAGGCGACGATGGCAAGACACGCTCTGCATATATTAGACACAGAGTGCGGCGGCTGAGAGACGAAGTAGAAATTCTTCAGGCCCAGGCAAAAGCAAAAGCAAAAATTGCCTCATCCGGCCCACCCAAGGACCCTAAGGAACGCTACAAGTGGGCTAATCGCCTACCGCCATATGATGACTGACGCAGAAACGCAGTAGAACGCTTCGCTTCCCCTGCTGCGATCCTGGCGCGTGATGGGCAGGGCGCTTGCCGCAGGCCAGCAGCCTTCGACACAGGGTCGATCCCAGCGCACTCCCTGCAGATATGCGCTTACGTAACTCCGCAAGTGCGCATCTGTGAAATTATGCGTTTGCGGTTTTACACAACGGCATTAGCTTCTCCAACCATGAGAACGATATTGATAGCTGCTCAGAAAGGCGGGGCCGGGAAAACCACGCTGGCCCGCAACCTGTCCGTTGCCGCCGCTCTGGATGGCCAGAAGGTGCTTTGCCTCGATCTGGACCCGCAAGGCTCGCTCAGAGGGTGGTGGGAAAGCCGCGAAGCAGAAACCCCTGCAATGCTGGACCGTGATCCGGCACCTCACGCGCTACGCGCCACGCTGGACGCGGCTAAGGCACGTTTCGACCTTTGCATTATCGACACGCCGCCAGCCGCCCCAGAGTGGCTTGCTCAGGCGCTTGAGGTTGCTGATCTAGCACTAATTCCGGTTCGCCCCTCACCGGACGATCTGCGGGCCGTGGGGGCCACCTTTGCCGCCGTGAACGCCGCGAAGGTGCCGTTTGTCTTTGCTCTGTCTCAGACGCCGCGTGCGCGGATCACAGAGGAAGCCGCCCGCGTGCTGGCGCAACATGGCCGCGTTGCCCCGGTGAATATCGCGCAGCGTGTCTCATATGCCGAAACCGGCGCGACGGGGCAGGGCGTGTCTGAGACAACTGACCAAAAGGCAGGGGCAGAAATTGCCGCCGTGTGGGAATACGTGAAGGGGATACTAGATGGCTAAAAAACCCGTGGCCCTCGATGGCCTGTTGAACACTGAAAGCCGCCCGACCGATACCGGCATACCGCAACGCGGGGCAGGGCAGGGGGCGGCCCAGGACAAGAGACCGGCCAAGCGACCAGGCGAGAAGCGACTTACGCTTGCCCTCGACGGCGACACCTACAAGCGCCTGAGGCTTCATGCGGCTGAAACTGACCAGACGCACCAAGCTATTTTAGAGGCTGCACTAGCCGATTATCTGAACCGCGCAGATGCGTGATTATGTATTTACGTAATTAAGGAACTACGATTGCGCCTTAGCTTCAACGAAATCCGCACTCGCGCTGCCAACTTCGCACGCACCTACGACGATGCCACATATGAGAAGGGTGAGACACAAACCTTCTACAACGACTTCTTTGCGATCTTTGGCGTAGAGCGCCGATCTGTTGCCCGCTATGAAGGTGGTCACAAAAAGTCCATTGTAAAATGGCTCTGTGAAGCCTGAACAGTCGTATGCAGCGATGGAAATCCGCACCATCGCGCTTGGCGATCACAATCGAAAGACCGATCATGGTCTCGGTCATCGTGCTCTCCTTCGTTGTCGTCGGCCTTTGAACAACCTTAGACTACGAAGAGGTATGATAGCCATCATACCGGCTGCGCGCTGCGCTACGCCCAAAGCCTCCTTTGCTCAGAGTGAGCCTGGATCTTCATCAAGTTGATAGACATGCAATGCAAGCCTGCAGGTTATACTACATGTTGATCTTATAGCGACATGTTCTTTATACGTTCTCCCATATCTTGTTTTGCTTCCGTTTTTTCTATAAAACTGGCCTCAGAAAGTCTGAACATCGGTCAGTAATGGGCGGAGAATTTATTGATACAGAACGGACCACTTAACCCGGACACCGCAATAGCGGTTGAACCTGACACAAAGGGTTACCCGTCACTAGTATATTCCTCTCCAAGGGTATCAGTGCGGTATCCGGTGACGAACACCCTACCTATCGGCGCACAATCTCGGCTGATGAAGGCGGCGCGGTTCTCTGAGAAAATTGGCTGTCCAGTGAACACACTGCTGACAGTTAATGCGGAACACTTGCAGCGGCTCAGTTCCGACGGTGTCTTCGGCATTGGCCACCTATGGGACGGCATGCAGGGCTTCATCGAATTGGCGAGAAAGTGGACCGTAGCACGGGGCATTCCGTGGGTTGTAATCTGGTCCCGTGAATACGCAGGCGGCAAGCACGGCCAATCTGGCGAACATTGGCACCTTGGCCTTCACCTGCCACAGCACATGCACGGTGGTTTCGCCGAACAGGTTGCACGATGGACAGACGCGCCCACAGACAACACAAGTAAGGCAACCACCATTGCACAATCATTTTGCCGCTCGTGGCATTTTAGAACACGGGCACCACGTGGTCGCGGCGCAGAAGGGTTAGCGGCATATCTTGGAAAGTCGGAACCGTCATGGATACGCCGCTACGGAAGATCAGTGCCCAATAAGCGCAAGCCTGAAAGGTGGCAGAATGGCGGCACCGGCCCAATCCAAGGCAAGCGTTTTGGCATTTCAAAGGCCATAGGCGCAACCGCGCAGTACATGGCAGTGTGATTGGTGTGGAGAGGATTGGCAACCATGGCGCAGGTCAGATGCCAAGTATTGCTGTGAAGGATGCCGTAAGCGGGCAGCACGTCAGAGACAGCTTTGAGAATTTTTCAAATGATTTCGGAAAAATCTGAGGTGAACTATGGGCGGATCAGGTAGCGGGCGACATTTACAATTTGGGGCGAATACAACTGACGGCTACCGCTCGATTGACATTAGATGGTTGAAGCGTGAGGGGCTTCTGGGTTCCGGGGGCAGTCACCAAATTACCTGGTCGCGGGGGGGTGAGGTGACAGCCTCGATCAATCTTCAGTCAGAGCCGGAGCGTGTGATCTTGGACTATCGTCACCGGAAGTGGGGTGGCGAATGGCAACCGGAACGCTATCCCGTCTATCTCGACACCACGCCTTGTCACATGGGAGGCGAGCGGCATTGGTTTCTCTGCCCAGCTCGGGGCTGCGGTCGCCGGGTTGCCATCCTCTACGGCGGGGCAATCTTCGCGTGCCGTCATTGCTACCGGCTAGCCTACCCTTCCAAGCGAGAAAAGCCGGGAGATCGAGCTGCACGGCGGGCGGATCGTATCCGCGACAAGATGGGCTGGCCTAGGGGCGTCCTCGAAGGCTCCGACTGGGGCAAGCCCAAGGGAATGCACTGGCGCACCTATGAGCGGCTTTGCCGGGAACACGACGTCCTGTCTGATCGCGCCCTGGCCGGGATCATGGATTACCTGAACCGCCTGTCCGGTCGCTTCTAAAATAGGCGGATTTAGAGTGAACCATCGAACGCCCTACCTTTTTAACCGTTCCATTGTAGTTTGATGTTCTTCGCGCAAAGTATTGAACCGCCCCGGGAGAACGTGTCCACGACCGTCAAAATCCGAAGTTTCTTGCCCGTTGCCAGCTGGTCATGGACAAAATCCATTGCCCAGACATCGTTCGGCCCAACGGCGGCGGCGCGGTCGTCGCGCAGCTTCGCCTTTACCCGCCGTTTCGGCGTCTTGTTCCTGAGCTGCATGCCCAACTCCCTGTAAATGCGATAGACTTTCTTGATGTTGATGCCCCAGCCCTCACGTTCCAGAAGCACGTGAACCCGGCGATAGCCGTAACGGACCCGTGTTTCGCAGATCTCCCTGATCCGCGTCTCCACGGCAGCCTGGTCGGCGCGGCGGGATTTGTAGTGAAACGTCGAACGGTCAAAGCCGATGGCCCCACAGGCTGTTCGGATCGAGACCGCCCAATCGCTGCACATCCCGCGAACAAGTTCGCGCAAACGACCAGGCTTCAGATCTTTCGCCGGATGACATCCTGCAGCATCTCGCGATCTAGGCGGCGTCTGCATTTAGCTGATCCACGCCATAGCGCAGGCCAGGTCTACGAAGGCTTTGAACGAGGTGACCG
>NZ_JASHIN010000056.1:0-9463 GCF_030733705.1 Roseovarius sp. MMSF_3298 | reverse complement strand
GCAAGAAGCTGCGTGCAGGTCGGACCCGACTGAACATGCGTGAAGTCCAGAATCTTGATGCCGTCCAATGCTTTCATCAGGTCATTCCCCCTTGTTTTTCGTGATGCCTGCGCGGGTCCAGACCTCGCGCACGTGGTCGTGAAGGCGCATCGTGTGGTCGCGCACGCGAGCCTCTGCGAGGTCCACATCGCGCGCTTCGAGCGCCTCGATAATTTCCATGTGATCTGCCACTGATTGCGGCACACGGTCCTCCTCGGCCATGGATCGGCGACGCACCGCGTGCATGTGCACGAACAGGTTTTCCGCCATGCGGGCCAGCAACTCGCAGCCGGAGATTTCGAGGATTTTCTGGTGAAAGCGGATATTGTCGTCAGAATACTCCGCAATATCCGCCCCGCTCTTGGACACCGAGTATTTCATCGCGATGGTACGCAGGCTGGCGATCTGGCGGTCCGTGGCGGTGTCACAGGCCAGCCGCGCCGCCATGCTTTCCAGCGCGGCCCAGGCAACGATCATCTCCAGAATGTCCGACAGCGTCTTGCGCTGCACGAAAATGCCGCGACGCGGGCGCACCTCCAGAAGACCTTCTTGTTCCAGCCGCACCAGCACCTCGCGCAGCGGCGTGCGGGACACGCCCAGTTGCTCGGCCAGGCCGCGTTCGTCCAGCCGCAGGTCGACATCGTCGGAATAGATGTCCATGTCGAGGATCGCCTCGCGCATGCGGTTGTAGATGTGATCCTTGAGCGTGACAGAGGTATCGATCGGATTCAGTTTCATGGCAGCGTACCGAGGTGAGTCGTTAAGTTCGAAATCTGGTATACCACGAACCAGCATCGTGCAACGACAATCATTTGCGGATGCAGCAAAAAGTGTTGGCGTCGTCCGAAACGCAGACCGCCAAGGCGCCGCAAGAAACAAAAGGGCCGGGAAACCCCGGCCCTTTTTCGATACTTCGCGTTGTTGCGATCTATTCCGCTGCCACAGCCTCTTCTGCCTTTTCCACCCGCACGGCCGAGTATTTGAACTCGGGGATCTTACCGTAGGGGTCGATAGCCGGGTTCGTCAGAATGTTCGCCGCCGCCTCGACATAGGCAAACGGCATGAACACCATGTCCGGTGCAATCGCCCGGTCGGCACGTGCCATCACATCGATTGAGCCGCGCTTGGTGGAGATGCGCACCATGCCGCCCGGCTCAACCCCCAGCTTGCGCAGGGTCGAGGGGTGCAACGAACAGTTGGCCTCGGGTTCCACCGCATCCAGAACGCTGGACCGACGGGTCATCGACCCGGTATGCCAATGCTCCAGCTGCCGACCCGTCGTCAGCACCATCGGATAATCCGCGTCCGGCAGGTCGTCGGGCGGGATCACGCTGGCCGGGGTGAACCGGGCGCGCCCCTCGGGCCGCGGGAAGGCATCGCCGAACACCACGGCCTGGCCCGGGTCCTCGGGGCTGAGCGACGGATAGGTCACCGCCTCGCGCTCCAGCCGTTCCCAGGTGATGTTGTCGAGGCTGCGCATGTTGATCGCCATCTCGTTGAACACCTGCGACGGGTCGGTATAATTCCAGTTCAGGCCACAGCGCTTGGCCAGTTCGACCTCGATCCACCAGTCCTCTTTCGCCTCGCCCGGCGGCGGCACCGCCTGGCGCAGCATCTGGACGGTCCGGTTGGTGTTCGACACCGTCCCGGACTTTTCATAAAGCGCCGAGGCCGGAAGGATCACATCGGCATAGTTGGCCGTCTCGGTGATGAAGATGTCCTGCACCACAAGGTGATCCAGCATCGCCAGCGCGTCGCGGGCATGTTCCACGTCCGGGTCGCTCATCGCCGGGTTTTCACCCAGAACGTACATCGCCTTGATATGACCCTCGTGTACCGCGTCCATGATCTCGGTGACGGTCAGCCCCTTCTCGCTGCTGAAGTCGCCCGATTCCCAGACTTCGGTAAACGCCTTGCGCACCCCGTCATCCGTGACCGACAGGTAGTCGGGCAGGAACATCGGGATCAGACCCGCATCCGACGCGCCCTGCACGTTGTTCTGACCGCGCAGCGGGTGCAGACCCGTGCCCGGACGGCCCACATGGCCGCACATCAGCGCCAGCGAAATCAGGCAGCGGGAATTGTCCGTGCCGTGGATGTGCTGGCTGACGCCCATGCCCCAGAAGATCATGCCGGACTGCGCCGTGGCGAATTCACGCGCCACTTCGCGCAGCGTCTCGGCGGGAATGCCGCACAGCTCTTCCATTTTTTCGGGCGGGAACTGCGCCAGATGCGCCTTCTCGGCCTCCCAGTTCTCGGTGAACGCCTCGATGTACTGCTGGTCGTAGAGCTCTTCCTCGACGATCACATGCATGATCGCGTTCAGCATGGACACGTCCGCGCCCGGCTTGAACTGCAGCATATGGCTGGCGAACCGCTTCATGCCCTGCCCACGCGGATCCATCACGATCAGTTTGCCACCGCGCTTGGTGAATTGCTTGAAATACGTCGCCGCAACAGGGTGGTTTTCCGTCGGATTGGCCCCGATGATGATCGCCACGTCGGCATTCTCGATCTCGTTGAAGGTCGCGGTCACGGCCCCCGAACCGACATTTTCGATCAGCGCCGCCACCGAGGAGGCGTGGCACAACCGCGTGCAATGATCCACGTTGTTGTGGCCAAAGCCCTGGCGGATGAATTTCTGGAACAGGTACGCCTCTTCGTTGGTGCACTTCGCACTGCCGAAACCGGCCACCTCGCGGCCACGACCTTTCAGGCCGTTTGCCGCCGCATCCAGCGCCTCGTCCCACGAGGCCTCACGGAAGAAGTCCTGCCAGTTGTCCGGATCGACATTCAGGCCCTTTGCCGGGGCATCCTCCCGCCGGATCAGCGGTTTGGTCAGGCGGTGCGAGTGCTGGATATAGTCGTACCCGAACCGGCCTTTGACACACAGGCGGCCTTCGTTCGCGGGGCCATTGATACCCTCGACGTATTTCACCTTGTCGTCCTTGACCTTCAGGCTGATCTGGCAGCCCACACCACAGAAGGCGCAGACGCTGTCGACCTCACGGTCATAATCGGCGCTGTCACCCACTTGAGCGTCATCCACCACCGAGGACGGCATCAGCGCGCCGGTCGGGCACGCCTGCACGCATTCGCCGCAGGCCACGCAGGTGCTTTCGCCCATCGGGTCGTCGAAATCGAATACCGGAAAGCTGTCATGACCGCGACCGGCCATGCCGATCACGTCATTGACCTGCACTTCACGGCAGGCGCGGACGCACAAGTTGCACTGGATGCACGCATCCAGGTTGACGCTCATCGCGACGTGGCTGTCATCCAGAAGCGGCACACGGTCCTGTTCCAGCTTGGGAAAGCGGCTTTCCGATACGCCGGTCAGCTTGGCCATGTCCCACAGGTGACTGGACTTGTCATGCGCCTTTTCCGGTTCCGGCTGGTCGGCGATCAGCATCTCCATCACCATCTTGCGCGCGGTTTCCGCCCGGTTCGAATTGGTGGTGACGTTCATACCTTCGCTGGCTTCGCGTATGCAGGACGCAACGAGATTGCGCTCGCCCTCCACTTCCACCATGCAGGCGCGGCAGTTGCCATCGGGGCGGTACCCCGGCGCGGGCTTGTGGCAGAGGTGCGGAATCTTCAGACCCCGGCCATTGGCCACTTCCCAAATGGTCATGCCCTTTTCGGCTTCGACTTCCTTGCCATCGAGTGTCAACTTGATCTTGTCGGTCATGTCTTACACCTCGTCCGGGAAATGTTTCATCGTCAGGCGAATGGGATTGGGCGCCGCCTGGCCCAGGCCACAGATGGACGCGTCCACCATGGTCTGGCTCAATTCTTCAAGCAGCGACTGGTCCCACGTATCCGCCTGCATCAGCTTCACGGCCTTTTCACAGCCAACGCGGCATGGTGTGCACTGGCCACAGCTTTCGTCCTCGAAGAACTTCAGCATGTTTATGGCGGCTTCCTTGGCGCTGTCCTTGTCCGACAACACCACGACGGCGGCGGACCCAATGAAGCTGCCATGCGGCTGCAACGTATCGAAATCGAGCGGCACATCGTCCATGTGCGCAGGCAGAAGCCCCGAGGACGGACCGCCCGGCTGATAGGCCTTCAGGGTATGACCGTCCAGCATACCGCCAGCGGCCTCGACAATGTCGAGGATGGTCGACCCGGCAGGCAGCAGATGCACGCCCGGGTTCTTCACGCGGCCCGATACCGAGTAAGAGCGCAGACCCTTACGGTCGTTCTTTTCCACGCCCGACAGGATCTCGCCGCCCTCGCGCAGAACGCGGGCCACCCAGTAGAGCGTCTCGACATTGTTCACCAGCGTCGGCTTGTTGTAGACGCCGACCTGCGCCACGAAAGGTGGGCGATGGCGCGGCAGGCCGCGCTTGCCCTCGATCGACTCGATCATCGCGCTTTCTTCGCCGCAGATATACGCCCCCGCGCCGCGGCGCAGTTCGATATAGCCTTCCTCGACGATGCCCGCCTCTTCCAGCGCCTTGATCTCCCTGGCGAGGATCTTAAGAACAGCGGGATATTCGTCGCGCATGTAGATAAAGCAGGTCTTCGCCTCGACCGCCCAGGCGGCGATCAACATACCCTCTAGGAACAAATGCGGCGTGCGTTCCAGGTAATAGCGGTCCTTGAATGTGCCGGGCTCGCCCTCATCGCCGTTCACGGCCAGATACCGCGGCCCGGACTCCGCCCGCACGAAGCCCCATTTCTTGCCCGACGGGAAGCCCGCGCCGCCCAGGCCGCGCAGACCCGAATCGAGCAGCGTTTCCTGCACGGTCTCGAACACGCCGTCCTTGCGCAGCTCGGCCAGTTTCTCATAGCCTCCGTCGGCCCTATAGGTCGCGAGATCTTCGTGCTCGGGGACATGCGTGTGGGTATCGCCACTGGCGATGGCCGATTCGACCTTCTCCACCGTCGCGTTGTCGATATGGTTGTGGCCCAGCTCCAGCACCGGCGCCGTGTCGCAGCGCCCCATGCAGGGTGCACGCAGCACGCGCACCTCGGAGGGGTCCATGCCATCTTCCAGTGCGGCCTTCAGCTGTTGCGCCCCGGCCAATTCGCAGGACAGCGAATCGCACACCCGGATGGTCAGCGCGGGCGGGGGAACCTCGCCTTCCTTGACCACGTCGAAATGCGCGTAAAATGTTGCAACTTCATAGACTTCGGCCTGCGCGATGCGCATCTCCTCGGCCAGCGCGCGCAGATGCGCCGCGCTGAGGTGGCCAAACTTGTCCTGGATCAGGTGCAGGTATTCAATCAGCAGATCACGCCGCCGGGGCCCATCCCCCAGAAGCCCGCGTACATCCTCCCAGGCCTGGTCCTCAAGCTGCCGGCCTTTGGGCGTATGCCGCCCCTTGCCCTTGCCTGATTTCCACACGCCGCTGCGATCGTCCAATGCCATGATCGGTCCTCCCGTTGCTTCCGGGATACTAAGGCATGCATTGCGCAATCAAAAATCGTATGATTCAAATCCGCGATAAGCAGGACTTATTGCAGCACTTCCTTCAACGCCTGCACTGTGCGCAGCGCAGGGCCTCTGTCCGCGGTTACAAGGCTGAGAGATTTGCGCACTTCCGGCTCGACCAGCGGAAGGATGCGGACAGACCGGGGGGCACCGGTATTCTCGACCAGAACTTTCGGCACCACTGTCGCCGCTGCTCCCTGGATTGCCATCACGACCCCAGCCGTAAGACCCGACAACTCGGCAACGACGCGCGGGCGCGTGCCGACGTCCTGAAAGACCGTGTCGATGATGTGCCGATTCTGCATCCCCGGCTCCAGCAGGCAGAGCGGCAGAGCCCCCGCCTCTTTCCAGGTGATCTGGGTCTTGTCCCCATCAACCATATCTGCCGGCACCAGCAGTACGTATTCCTCGTCGTCGATCGGCGTCACGCTCAGGAAGCTGTGGATGGCGCTCTCGGAATTGGCACTATCGGTATAGGTGATCCCGGCATCGTACGTCCCGGCCTCCAGCCCGTGCAGAATAGCCAGCGAATTCATCGTCTTGACGCGCACGGTAATTCCGGGATTGGCCTCTCGCAGCTGGATCACGGTACGCGCCGCCAACGCTGCCGCAGTGGGGATCGCCGCCAGTGACAGCACGCCCGTGACATCCCCGGGCTCGGCACTGAACTCGGTCTCCAGCCGCTTGACGTCCTCGAGGATCTGCAGCGCGTGGCGCACGATGCTCTCCCCGTCCGGCGTCAGCCCCTGAAACCGGTTGCCCCGGTGCACGATCTTGGTCTCGAGGTGCTCTTCCAGCTTGGCGATGCGCATGGAAAACGCAGGCTGCGACACGCCGCATTCCTCAGCGGCGCGGGCGAAATGCTTCTGCCGTGCCAGCGCGGTCAGAAATTGCAGGTCTTTGAGGTCAAGCACGCGCGCTCCATCGTCTGTCGCCAGTCGTGCCGGGTTAAATCAAGCCCCGCGCCGGATGTCTATTTGAAACCGGCCCTTTGCCGCATCACACCGGGCTGTCCACCCGCCCGAAGATCTGCGCCGCGTGCTTTTCAAGGTAGATGCGCAGCCACGGCGTATAGATGTCCGGCATGGTGCGCGCATAGTCGCGCAGGTCGTCAAGGTCGACCCAGGCCGTATCCATGACCTCGGCAGGGTTCGGTTTCGGGGTGATCCGCTGCGAAACTTTGGCCACGAACACATCCACCACTTCGTGCTCCACCAGCCCGCCGCCAACGTCGGCGCGATATTCCAGCTGGTCGCGATAGTCCAGCGCGAGGCCTTCGACTCCCATCTCTTCTATCAGCCGGCGATGCGCGCAGGCCTCGGCGTCTTCGCCCCAGTTGGGATGCGTGCAGCAGGTATTCGCCCAAAGGCCCGGCGTGTGATACTTGGCCAGCGCCCGTCGCTGGATCAGCAGCGCATTGCCGCAAAGCACGAACACCGACACCGCCTTGTGCCGCAAGCCGCGCTCATGGGCTTCCAGCTTTTCGACGGCCACCAGGTCGCCGCCGATCCATGTCGGGATCATCACGCTCATGTATAGGCCGCCGGCACCATCCGCGTCAGATGCGCCAGGTTCTTCAGCCCGATCTTCAGGTGGGCCATGGGCCGGGCCTTTACCAGTTTCTTGTTCATATACGCCTCGAAGGTCAGACGCTGCACGTCGATATCATGGCACAGCGACACGAACCGCTCGCGCCGCTCGTCCGACTTGTAATAGGCATTCTGCATAGACGCCAGCACCCGGAACACCGTCTTGTGTTCCTTCATGAAAAGCTGCCGCGCCAGCCGCAGGTCCTTGACCCGCCCCGATGCCAGCGTCGCCGCCGCTGCCGTGGCCGCAACGCGCCCGCCTGCCATGGCGTAGTAGATACCTTCTCCGGAACTGGGCGCGACCACGCCGGCCGCATCCCCGGCCAGGACGACATCCTTGCCATTATCCCAGCGGTCCAGCGGCTTCAGCGGGATCGGCGCGCCTTCCTTGCGGATCGTCTCACACTCCGCCAGCCCGCTGGCCACGCGCAGATCGGCGGTGGCCTGCTTCACGTCCACCTCTTTCACAAGCGATCCCATTCCCACGCTGGCAGATTTGCCATGCGGAAAGACCCAGCCGTAGAAATCCGGGCTGATCCGGCCGTCATAGATCACGTCGCAACGGGTTGGATCGTATTCTCCGACCTTGCCGGGCGCCGCGATGATCTCATGATAGGCGATAACATAGGGAATCCGGTCGCCGCCCTCCACCTCATCCCGCGCGACGTTCGACCGCGCACCGTCAGCGCCTATCACCAGCTTGCAGGGCAATTCACGTTCGTTCCCGCTGACCGTCTCGCGAAAGATAACCTTTACCTGTCCGTTCTCGCGCACGATCCGCTTGTATGTCCCGGTGGCGCGCACAGCACCCGCGGCCTCGGCCCGGACGCGCAGAAATTCGTCGAAATCCTCGCGGTCAACCATGCCGACGAAACCGTTCTCGATCGGAATATCCACCTTTCGCCCGGTCGGAGAAATCATTCTTGCCGTCGTGATCCTGGCCACCAGCAGGTCTTCGGGAATATCGAAATCCGCGACCAGGCGCGGAGGGATTGCGCCGCCACACGGCTTGATCCGGCCAGCCCGGTCCAGCAGCGCCACCTTGTGACCGGACCTTGCCAGGTCCTCCGCCGCCGTGGCCCCGCTCGGGCCGCCTCCTACCACCACAACGTCATACATCTCTCATTCTCCCGGTTGCAGCAGCGGCGCATGAGGTCGGTGCAGGATGCGCACCGCCACCAACGCGGCGGCCAAGAACAGCACGGCCTCGAGGCCGAAGACAGCGGCATAGGCTGCCTCATCGCTCAATATCGTGCGGGCCAGGTCCAGCGTGCCCGTGGCAATCAATCCGGCCAGCCCGGCAGCCACCGCCTGGGCTGCCCCGAAAACACCCATCCGCGTGCCGGTGGCGCCCTCTTGCGCTGCGGCAAGCCGCATCATCGAGCCAATCGCGCCCACGACGAAAAAGCCGTTGCCCAGCCCGAGAATAACCGTGAATGGCACCAGTGCCGCGCCTGCACCAAGGCCCATCAGGCCCACCGCAGACACCACGCAGCCGGTAACGGCCCATGTCCGTAAGCTGCCCAGATTGAACGTCGAAAACGCGCCCGCCATCAGCATCCCCAACAGCGCCGCGCCATCCTTGCCGCCCGACAGCTTGGTCGACTCGTCAGGTGTCAGACCGTGGATATGGCCTGCGAAAGGCTCCAACACCAGTTCACTGAGGTAGAAGGCCAGGATCGACAGGAAGACAAACCCGGTAAACGCCTTCGCCGCCGGGTCCGCCCACGTCGCGCGCAAGGCCGGACCGAGGTTTGGCTCCTGTGGTGCGGGCACGGCGCCAAGGCGCCGCTCGACTCCCCAAGTGGCGATCAATGCAGCCACGAAACAGGCCGCCGCGACCACTGGAACAACCAGCATCAGCCGCTCCGGGCTGTAGGGTTTCAGCGCGACACCCGCGCCCACCGACGCCGCAATCGCGCCCGCAATCAGCATCAGCCAGGCGAACGTGGCCGCCGCGCCTTTCTTGTCATCCGGAGCCGCCGTCGCCAGTAAGGCCAGGAACGAGGTCCCCGCCGCCCCGATCCCGAACCCGATCAGTGCATAGGCCAGTATCCAGACCGCAAGCGCGACCTGCGTACTCGGCGCAAAGGCGATTGCCCAGGCCGTCAGCACAAGCCCCGCGCCCACCACGAGCGTTCCGCCCAGAATGAACGGTGTCCGCCCGCCCTTGGTGTCAGAACGATGCCCCCAGATTGGACGCGATAACTGCAAGGCGTAATGCAGCGCCACCAGGAACCCGGGCAACAGCGCAGGCAACGCCAGATCGACCGTCATCAACCTGTTGAACAGGTTCACCGGCAGGGCCGCCATCCCGCCGATCGCGGCGTTGGCCAGGCACAGCCTTGTGATACCGCCCCACCCCAGCGTCATACCCCCCCCCTGACCGCAA
>NZ_JASHIN010000055.1:0-11124 GCF_030733705.1 Roseovarius sp. MMSF_3298 | reverse complement strand
AGCCGCAGCCCTGGATGGAAGGCTTGGCAAAGGACAGCTTCGCGCGGCTTGATCCCCACATTCTTTCCACTCGCCAGATGTTCAACGCAGAAAAACCCAGCCTCGACGAGCTTCCAAGCTCTGCTCAACTGATCCGTTCCACCGTCATCGCGGCGGTCTCGGCGGTCGTGATCCTCGTCACCGTCGTCCTGCCCGCCGAATACGGCATCGACCCGACCGGGATCGGCGGCGCGATCGGTCTGGCCGAAATGGGAGAGATCAAAACCCAGCTCGGGGAAGAGGCCGAGGCCGACAGGCTGTTAGAGCTTGAAGCTGAGGAGCAGTCAAGCCTGATGAACGACATCTTCGGGCTCTTTGTCGGCACAGCCCACGCGCAGGAAGCCGAGATCTGGCGCGACGAAACCACCTTCACGCTGGCACCCGGTGACAGTGCCGAGTGGAAGCTGGTCATGGAAGAGGGCCAAACGGTGGAATACCGGATGCTGGTCGAAGGCGGTCGGGTGAATTTCGACATGCACGGCCACGGCGGCGGCAATTCGGTGACCTATGAAAAGGGCCGCGGTTCGACGGGCGACGAGGGCGAGATCATCGCGGCATTTGACGGCGAACACGGATGGTTTTGGCGGAATCGGGACAGCCAGCCCGCAACCGTGACTGTCCAGGTGCGCGGCGAATATACCGAATTCAAAGACGCAAGTTGACACAAGGGCAGCCATCCGCATGAAAGGATGCGGGTGGTTGCCTGGCTCCGAAACAGACCATCGATGAGTCCGCAGTCTCGCCTCAGATTTTGCGCTGAAACCAACCTCGGGCATCCGTTGGCCAATCAGTCAGTAACCGCGTGGCAATGTCACGCCTATGTTACAGGATACTTCTTGACCTCCCCCTACTGGAAGCTTGCATAAGAACTGCATGATCCGCTTTTTCCGCCTCATTTTGATTCTTGCATTGAGCTTCGGTGCCGTGGTTGCGCCGGATGTATCGGCAGTGAATGCGGCTGAGGCACCAATGGCTCAGATGGTGGGCGCCGAAAGCGCGGACGACCATTGCGGCGGATGCGAACCGATCGGATTTTCTGACGGGATCTCCTGCGAGAGTGGGTGTCCTGCCCCTTGCGGCGCAGGAAGTACGGCCGGTATTGTAGTTCGTACGTCAGCGATGACGCTCGAGATGGCATTCGGAGTTGTCATCCCGGTCGCGGGACCTGTGACCCCGACCGGCGCGATTCCCTCGCTTGATCCATTCCCTCCCAAGCAGTCTGTCTGAACACTAGATCGGCCTCGCCAACAGCGAGGCCCGACCGTTGCCTTCGCCGAAGCTGGCTGAGCGCGACCTTTTCAGATCAAGGCACAATCAATGACCCTCAACAGACTGATTTCACGACGGCACGTGCTGCGCACCGGTGCCGCCTTCACTGCCATATCCGCCCTGTCACCTGCGCGAGCAGCGATGGCAGGTTCGACGATGGACCCTTTCGTACTAAGCGCTGCAGCCGGACAAGCCGCCCTGCGTCCGGCATCCTACGGCCCGACCGACGTCTGGAGCTACAACGGGTCCGTCCCTGGCCCCGAGATCCGCGTGCGCCAGGGCGACCGGATTCGGGTTGTGGCCCGGAATGGGCTGGATGAAGGTACGACGGTCCACTGGCATGGCATTCGCACACCCAACGCGATGGACGGAGTGCCGTTTCTCACACAAGACCCGATCCCGGTCGGTGGCGATTTTCTCTACGAATTCGATGCACTGGACGCTGGCACTTTCTGGTATCACCCGCACCAGCGCAGTTCGGAACAGGTCGGGCGCGGGCTTTACGGGCCGCTGATCGTCGAGGAAGCAAACCCGATCCGCGTAGATCGCGATTTGACCTGGATGCTCGATGACTGGCGGATGACCGGCGACGGACAGATTGCGACAGATTTCGGAAGTCGGCACGACGCCGCGCACGGCGGGCGTATCGGCAATTCCGTGACCATCAACGGCCAGATACCGGACCGCATCGCCGTGCGATCCGGAGAACGCATCCGCCTGAGGTTGGTCAACGCAGCCAATGCCCGGATATTCGGGCTGGATTTCGGGGGTCTAGCGCCGGTCGTGGTCGCTCTGGACGGTCAACCCGTGGCACCTCATGCACCAGACAGTGACGTCGTGGTGGTCGGCCCGGCCATGCGTGTCGATCTGGTGATTGATATGACCGGCAAGCCCGGAGAGAGCGTGACCGTCACCGATGTCTTTTACGAGGGTTTGGAATACCGTCTGGTCGATCTCGCCTACGGGCCGGATCGGTTTCGGGACGCGGTGCCGGACTGGTCGATGGAACTGCCATCCAACCCGCTGGCCGAACCCGATATGCAAGCGGCCAAGCGGCATCGGATTGTCTTCAATGGTGGCATGATGGGGCAGATGATGATGGGCGGCGACATGGGGTCGATGATGGAGCAGATGCACGAAGGCAACATGTGGTTCATCAACGGCGAAGCAGCAACGGGGCACATGATGGACCCCTTGCTGGTCCTGCCGCAGGGCACGTCGCATGTGCTCCAGATGGACAATCGCACCGCGTGGCATCACCCGATGCATCTTCATGGACATTCGTTCCGTGTGATCACACGGAACGGGCAACCGACACGGCACCGCGAATGGCAGGACACCGTCCTGATGGCACCCGAGGAACGGGTCGAGATCGCCTTCGTAGCGGACAATCCGGGGGACTGGATGTTCCATTGTCACATCCTGGAACACCAGGCGGCCGGCATGATGGGCGTCATACGTGTCGATCCTGGCACGACCAAAACCTGAAAAATCTCACGTTTCGATAACGACGAAAGGAAAGAACCGATGAAGAAACTAATTGGACTTGCCAGTCTTAGCACGGCAGGTGCCGCCGCCGTGTTCGCCCTGGGCCTGAATGCCGCGCCCGTCGCGGCACAAGAGGCCACGCTCTACAAGAACCCGCAATGCGGATGCTGCGAGAGCTATGCGGACTACCTGCGCGAGAATGGCTTCACGGTCGAGGTAAAGCCGACCCATGATCTGGCTCAGATCAGCCGTGATGCAGGTATCCCGGACGATTTCCAGGGCTGCCATACGACCTTTCTGGGTGACTACGTCGTCAGCGGTCATGTGCCAATCGATGTCGTCAACAAGTTGCTTGATGAGCGCCCGGACATTGTCGGCCTGACACTTCCCGGCATGCCGTTGGGATCGCCAGGTATGGGCGGCGAGAAGCAGGAACCGTTCAAGATCTACACCGTCGAAGAAGGTGTGAACCCGACCGTCTATGCGGTCGAATGATCAATTGCGCGGTCTGGTGCGCTCCCGTGCCAGACCGGATTCAAGGAAAATCAAAGGATGAACTGTATGATGATGGACGGTGGAATGATGGGTGGCGGCATGATGATCGCGATGGGACTGGTTTGGTTGCTGATCGTGGCGGTGCTGGTGCTCGCGGCGATCGCTTTGGTCAAATACATCCGCTCGGACAGCGGGAAATAGAAATGCGCCGGGATGCGGAATGAGGGTACCAGCAGTGGCGACAGCCTCTTGTCGATGGGATTGGTCTGGGGGGTTTGCGTCCTGCTTGTCGTGGCATCGCTCGTGGCACTTTTCATCCTTTGTATGTGGATTGCCAGAAGAAGGCAAAAGCGACATGAAAAACACCATTAGGCTCGCCGCGCTCTTGCTCGCTGCAACGGTCTTGCCCGTTTCGGCGCAGGATGACTTGCTCGCGGGCGAACGCCTTTATCAGGAGAATTGCGCCAGTTGCCATGGTGCAAACCTGGAGGGGCAGCCCGATTGGCGCACCCGATTGCCGAACGGCAGGTTGCCTGCCCCGCCGCATGACGCCTCGGGCCATACCTGGCACCACACGGACCGCGTGCTTTTGGACATCGTGAAGCGCGGAACGGCGGCGATTATCGGGAATGGCTATGAAAGCGATATGCCCGGCTTCGAGGAGGTGCTGACGGATGACGAGATCACGGCGATCATCGATTACATCAAGAGCACATGGCCCGATCGGAACCGCGCTTCGCAGGAAAGCCGTACCCTTGCGGATGAGCAGGTGCAGCCATGACGCAAGAGGTCGTCAGCAAAATCGACCCTGTACCGCGGCGCAGGATCTCCGGGTTTGTGCTGGTGCCGCTGATAGCTTTTGCCCTCATGGTCTTGTTCGGCTGGGGGCTTTTCAGGGGCGGCGACGACTTGCCATCGGCGCTTCTCGACAAACCTGTGCCGGAGTTTGCGCTTGCTCCGGTGCTCGGCCGCGAGGAAGGTCTTTCGACGAAGGACCTGATCGGCCATGTCTCGCTGGTGAACGTCTTTGCGTCGTGGTGTGTGCCCTGCCGTGCGGAACATCCGCTGTTCATGGAATTGAGCGCCACAGGCGAAGTGCCACTCTACGGGATCAACTACAAGGACCCGCCCGATCAGGCGCGCGCCTGGCTTGACGAACTGGGTGATCCCTACGCGCGCATCGGGGCCGACATCGACGGACGTGCTGGCATCGAATGGGGCGTTTACGGCGTGCCCGAAACCTATGTCATCACGTCCGACGGCACCATCGCCTACCGCCATGTCGGACCGATCACTCGGGCAATCTTGCGCGAAACCCTGTTGCCGATCGTCCGGGATCTGAAGAACCAATCTTTCAAGGAGCCAACGCCATGAAATATCTAAAAACGGCGCTGCTCGTCTGGGCATTGTCCGTCGGCGCGGCGTTTGCCGGGCCGCAAGGCTTCGCACTGCACGACACGCCGCAGCCGGTGATCAATGTGCGCTACGAGACCGAAGACGGCAGCCGTGGGGACATGGAGGATTTTCGTGGCAAGGCGATCCTCGTGAATGTTTGGGCAACCTGGTGCGTCCCTTGCCGCGAAGAGATGCCGACGCTGGATGCGCTTCAGGCGGAACTTGGCGGCGACCGTTTCGAGGTTGTGGCCCTGTCCATCGACAGGGCCGGGTCGCCCGTCGTACGGCGGTTCTACGACGAGATCGGTGTCACCAATCTCAGGATGTATGTCGACAAGACCATGCTGTCGATGACCGCGCTGCGCACCGTCGGTCTGCCCACAACGATCCTGATCGACGCGCAGGGGCAGGAACTGGGACGGCTGGTCGGCCCTGCCGAATGGGACGAGCCCGAGATGGTGTCCTTTTTGCAGGAGTTCATCCAATGAGTAGCTTCGAAAGAATACCACCCGCTCTTGACCGTCCAGTTATCAGAATTTCGAAAGGATTTTCCGGATGACCGACATATCATCTTCCAACGATGCGGGCGCCGTCGGCATCGAAAGCGCTGGCAAACGGACCCGGTGGTTGACGCGCAGACGATTGCTGTTCGTTGGTGCGGCAACCGTGATGGGCGGCGGCATGGCCCTGAACTGGGGATGGCTCACCGCGATCGGTCTCGCGCCTGTCCTGGTCTCGCTGGCACCCTGTGCCGCGATGTGCGGGCTTGGTCTGTGCATGAAGGGCGGGTCCGGCGGGAAATGCAACGATGCGGGTAGTGGCAAGCCCGATCAACCCGAAAGGTGATGCAGTTGATTGTCTATCTGACCCGGCGCGCCGCCTTGGCGACATTTGCGACCACGATCTCCTTTCCGGCCTCCGCCGATCATCCGGGTAAAAATCTGGATGCCCGGATGTTCGAGATGGAGCCATACTTCCAGGCCATCGACGCAGCACAGGCCGCGGATTTCGAGTTGCAGGATGCGGCGGGCAATCCCGTGCGTCTGTCGGATTTCAGCGACAAGGTCGTCATCCTGCGTTTCATCTACGCCAACTGCCCGGATATCTGCCCGCTCCATGCGGAAAAGATCGCGGCGGTCCAGGCTTCGGTCAACGACGGGCCGATGAGGGATCTGGTGCAATTCATCTCGATCACGACCGATCCCGTGAATGACACGCCCGACGTCCTGCGCGGGTACGGGGACCGGCATGGATTCGATCCGACCAACTGGGTCATTCTGACCAAACGGCCTGATCAGGCTGACGACGCAACGCGCCTTCTGGCGCGGGACTATGGGCTGGAGTTCACGATGACCGCCGACAGCGACATGATGATGCACGGCGCAGTGACCCATGTCGTGGATATCGGGGGGCGGTTCGCCGCAAAGTTCCATGGCATGGAATTCAAGAATGTGAACCTGATCCTCTATGTCAGCGAGGTGATCAACAATGCCCAGCACCGACGCCGGGAACGCGGTTGGTGGGACCGCCTGACAGGGGCTTTTCAATGAGTGATATCGCGATTGGCGTCATGCAATCCGCGACGGATAGAATTTCCCTGACAGCACTCCGTCGATATTTTTTGGTGATCATCCCGGCCAATCTGATCTGGGAGTTCGCCCACATGCCGCTCTACACGATCTGGAACGAGGGCACCTGGGGTGAGATCATCTTCGCCGCGGTTCATTGCACGGGTGGCGACATCCTGATTGCCATGAGCGCGCTGATGCTTGCCTTGATGCTGACGGGCCGCGGCTGGCCCTTCGTGAATCCGACACGACGATCGGTGACCGTCCTGACAATATTGTTCGGGTTGGGATATACGCTGTTCAGTGAATGGCTCAACATCGTGATCCGCGCGGCATGGGCCTATTCGGACCTGATGCCGATCATTCCGATTCTCGATGCAGGGTTGTCGCCGGTATTGCAGTGGATCGTCATCCCGCTGGTCGCGTTCCGGTGGGCATCACGGCCCTTCAGCGGACATGGTAACGCATGATGGATATTTCCGGCATCGGCATCTTCGCGGCGTTTCTGGCGGGAGCCATTTCGTTCCTGTCGCCCTGCGTCCTGCCGCTGGTGCCGGGCTATGTCTCCTATATTGCGGGCCAGCCGGATTTGCGCACGACGCGATCGGTCGGCCTGCGGGCACGCGCCGGGGCACTTGGGCTGAGCGCCTGCTTCGTTCTGGGATTTTCCACGGTCTTTGTCGCGTTGGGAGCGGGGGCCAGCGCGCTCGGGTCGCTGCTGCTGACCTGGCGCACTGAGCTCAACTATCTGGGCGGTGCGATCATCATCCTGTTCGGACTGGTCATGCTGGGTGCCTTCCGTCTGGAAGCGTTCTCGCGTGACACCCGCTTCACACTCGACATTCCGGGGGGTCGCCCGCTTGGAGCCTACGTACTGGGCTTGGCCTTCGCCTTTGGATGGACCCCCTGCATCGGGCCGATCCTTGGCGCGATCCTGACGCTCAGTTCGACCTCCGGCGGCATGTCGGACGGAATCTGGCTGCTGTCGATCTATTCCGCCGGGCTGGGCGTGCCGTTCCTGCTGGCCGCGCTGTTCACCGACGCCATCGCCGCACGGGTAAGGCAGATCGGCAAGGCCGGCCGCTGGCTCTACAAGTGCGCGGGTGTTGCCATGATCATCATGGGAGTTGCCATCATGACCGGGCAATTGTCACGGTTTGCCTATTGGCTGCTGGGGACCTTTCCCTTTCTCGCGACGATCGGCTGACGAACCTCGAACCAGCTCTTGGCGTGATGGCTGGTAAGTGGGGTCATTTCCACCACTCAAACAGGTCGTACACGCCGCGCCTCTGTAGAGGTCGCGGGGCCGTCAGCCGATCAGGTAGACCCGGATCGGCATCCATATACCGATGACCATCATCACCAGGTTCTCAGTGAGCGAGACGAACCCTAGTGGCACGTTACTGTCGCCCCCGACGCAGGCGCATTTCAACTCGCGCTTGTCGATGTAGAGCGCCTTGAACACCGAAACCGCGCCGACGGTGCCGATGAACAATGCCACGGGGGCCGACAGCCAGGTGAGCGCTCCGGCGCCCATGAGGATACCCGCGAAGGCCTCTCCGAAGCGATAGACCTTGCCGTAACTTGCGGATTCTTCGAATGGTTGGAGGGGAGTCGGGGCTCAGGTCACAGTTTTCAAAGGATGGAAACGTTGACAGAATGCTTTCCATGATACATTTAGCTTACGATGAGGATCGCACTCACCTTTTCAAGATTGCGTCAGATGATGCTCGGTATCATCTGTGTGCTTGCTTTGGCTACAGTTCCGTCGTCTGCGCTACATGCTCAGATGGGCGGACATGGCGAGCCGGTTGGCACAGATCATAGCGCCGAAACGATGTCTGAATTAAACGTTAGTGGTCACGGCCATTCCACTGCAACTCATTGCGGAGAAAGCGACCGCGTTGCAAACGCGGATGACGAACATGACGGCATTCAATGCTGCATCGGCTTCTGCTTTTCGGCTGTTCTCGATGAAAGAGACGTGATCCGGTCGCGCGACGAGCCAAGCGCGCGTCACGTAGCTGTCGACCGCCTGATCGTATCGTTCGAACCGGACAGCCCACAACGCCCACCACGAGTCTGACTTAGCCGCCGATCCGGTATGCGGATCTTCTGAGTGCGCCTGCAAAGCGTTCTCGAATTTCTCAATAAGTCAGGTCTAAACTAATGAAAATTGCTATACTTCTGGGCGCATCTGCGCTCGTGCTTGGGGCATGCACGTCAGAGCCCACGCCGCTTCCGAGCGTTGCCAGCCAAGAGGCTACGTTCAATGGTACAGTCTCATCCCCCTTGTCTTACAAAAATCCCCTGGCCGGGTACACGTTTCGCGGCCCAACTGGCCCGCGCGACTGGCGCGAGGTCAACGAAGAGCAATCGGAGGCAAACTGATGATTTTGACGAGACCTTTACTTGCGCTTGGTCTGCCAATGACACTGGCAGCATGCGCGACGGCGGTTCCAGATGCCTACACGGACCGGAAAGCCGGGTTTTCGATTGTGTCAACCCAGACCGCGGCGGCCATCGGCAAAAGAACAGCTTTTGCGCAGACCCAAGCCGAGAACGCGGAATTGAAAAAACAAGTTCACGCAATGGTCCATCAACGAACGATCTCGGCAGACACGGCGGTGCAGGTCGCGCTCTTGAACAACAAGGGGCTGCAAGCCTCCTATGCCAATGTCGGACTTTCGGCTGCAGAGGCTTGGCAGGAATCAACGCCGGAGAATCCGATCGTTGCAATCGGAGTGCTTGGCATCGGAGCTGCGGAATTAGGCGCTTACCGGGCGATAGAAGGGTTGTTTCGAGCGAACATCCTTGACGCGCAAACGCGGAAGCAACGTGTTCTGCTGGCAGATGCGAATTTTCGGGCCACACAGATGAATGCGGTGAGTGACACGCTTGCGCTTGCCAACCAGACGCGAATGGCGTGGATCAACGCCGTGGCTGCGTTTGAAACTGTAACGTATCTCAAGCGTGCCAAGGCCACTTCCGACGCCGGGTCAGAACTTGCGGCCCGGCTGGGCGAGACCGGCGCGCTGAACACGGCCGGTCAGGCGCGGGAACAAGCGTTCAATGCCGAGCTGGCTGGACAGCTGGCACAGGCCCGACTGAATGCAACCCAAGCCAAAGAAGATCTGACGCGGTTAATGGGGCTGTGGGGCACCGAAGTGAATTACTACGTGCCCGATGCTTTGCCAGCTCTCCCGAGGTCGGTTGGGCCAATCACCAACCTGGAAGCTAAAGCCCTTCGAAACCGGTTCGACCTGAGGGTCGCTAAACTGGGGCTTGAAGCGCAGGCGGCGGCATTCGGGCTGACCGATCAAACGCGGCTTGTGACCGATCTCGAGCTCATCGCTGGTTTCGAAGCAGAGCGGGAAAAAGAGGACGGTAACCTTGAAACTGAAACTACCCCGCAGATTGAGCTGGAGTTCGCCATCCCGATTTATGACACCGGCAAGGCGCGGATGCGCAAAGCCGAGCTGATGTATCTTCAGGCGGCAAATGTTCTGGCTGAGCGCGCGGTCAATGTGCGGTCCGAAGCACGTTCTGCTGAGACCGCTTATCACGCATCTTACAAGATTGCGCGTCACTACCGCGACGTTCTTGTGCCGCTGCGCAAGACCATCGAGGAAGAAGGCCTGCTGTCCTACAACGGGATGATTACCAACACCTTCGAATTGCTCACGGATGTGCGCGAAAAACTTGGTTCCTCGCTCGAGGCGGCCAATGCCAAGCGTGACTTCTACTTGGCCCAGGCGAACTTGACTGCCGCCATATATGGCGGTGGCGCAGGCGGAATGGGCGATGGAGAGGGCGTATCACTTGCCGCCGGTGGCGGCGCAGGACACTGAAAGGAATATGACATGCTGAATAGACGTCAATTACTCGGAGCCGGCGCCGCAGGTGCAACGCTGGTCTCTTCAAAAGCGTGGGGTCAAACCCTTAACATGGGGTTGCCAGAGGCTGCGCAGATGGACAGTGCGGCAACGGCGAT
Organism: Roseovarius sp. MMSF_3298; assembly: GCF_030733705.1. Classification (NCBI taxonomy): domain Bacteria; kingdom Pseudomonadati; phylum Pseudomonadota; class Alphaproteobacteria; order Rhodobacterales; family Roseobacteraceae; genus Roseovarius; species Roseovarius sp. MMSF_3298. Next base: position 876 of record NZ_JASHIN010000055.1, on the reverse strand, counting down.
CACGGCGCGTCCCAATTCTGGGCCGGACTACACGCCTGTGGTCACGCTGAACGGGTGGACCCTGCCGCACCGGATGAACAACGGGGTGAAGGAATTCCACCTCGTCGCCGAACCGGTCGAGCGCGAACTCGCTGATGGAATGATCGCGCATTTGTGGGGCTATAACGGCCAGTCCACGGGTCCAACGATCGAAGCGGTCGAAGGTGACCGGGTCCGCATCTACGTCACCAACAAGCTGCCCGAGGCGACGACGATTCATTGGCACGGGATGATCCTGCCTTCCGGCATGGACGGGGTCAGCGGACTGAGCCATCCCGGCATTCCGGCGGGCAAGACCTACGTCTACGAGTTTGACCTGATCAAATCCGGCACCTTCATGTATCACCCGCATGGCGATGAAATGGTGCAGATGGCGATGGGGATGATGGGCATGTTCGTGGTCCATCCCAAGGACCCAACGTTCATGCCGGTGGATCGTGACTTCCTGATCATGCTCAACGCCTTTGACATTGATCCCGGCACCTACGTGCCGCGCATCATGACCATGACCGACTTCAACTTGTGGACTTGGAACAGCCGGATCTTCCCCGACATCGATCCTCTGGTAGTCAACAAGGGAGACCGGGTGCGTGTGCGCGTCGGCAACCTGACGATGACAAACCATCCCATCCACATGCACGGCTATGACTTTAAGGTCACCTGCACGGATGGCGGCTGGGTGTCGCCTGAAGCGCAATGGCCAGAGGTGAGCATCGACATCCCCGTGGGCGCGATGCGCGCCTATGAGTTCGTCGCGGACCATCTGGGTGACTGGGCGATCCACTGTCACAAGTCACACCACACGATGAACGCCATGGGCCATGACGTGCCGACGTT
>NZ_JASHIN010000054.1:0-11707 GCF_030733705.1 Roseovarius sp. MMSF_3298 | reverse complement strand
TTCTTCGAACTCACAACTATACCTCCTGAATTTTCCAGTTTCAGGATAGTTGCGCCACACAAAGTGAGGCAGAACCTTTAATTCTGATATTTTTGCCCATTCACATTCTGGGGGGCTCGTTCATCTCAGGACCGCCTTTACTTCAGCTTGACGCAGTTTTTGGATACAGATGCACCCGCGCTCCGATCTGAACCCGATCATAAAGATCGGATACATGGTCATTGGTCAATCGCGCACATCCATTTGAAACGGCAAATCCGATTGTCCGTGGCTCGTTTGTTCCGTGGATGCGCAAGTAAGTATCCCGTCCATCATCATCATAAAGATATAGTGCTCTTGCTCCCAGTGGATTGCCAGGGCCACCGGGAACGCCATCGGCAAACCGCGCATACTTTTCAGGCTCCCGGCGGATCATTGCATTTGTCGGACGCCAACGCGGCCACTCGGCCTTGCGCGCAACATTGAATGAACCTGCTTCGTACAACCCTTCTCGACCGACACCCACGCCGTAGCGGATCGCCATTCCGTCTTCCAACATGAAGTACAAAAAGAAGTCATCAGGAACGACATGGACCGATCCGGGCACCCAGTCGGTGCGATAGGTATTCACCAATTGAGGAAGAAACCGATCCGGAAGGGCATATGCATGCGCAAAGGTTAGATTCGGCAGCGTAGCTGCAGCCAATGAAGTAAGAACAGCCGCCCGGCGCGTCAAAAATGTCATTCCGTCTCCTAGTCAAGGCCCGCTACGATCCGTCGATTTACATGGTGCTTTCTTTGGGGCCTGCGTCAATTACGACGATCGTTGGCGCCACGTTACGGACCTCGGACATTCCTGAACCAGAACCGCTTTGTCGCAATTTGTAACTATGACACTTCCGCGACTTGACCTTCCAGTCAGTGGAACCCCTATCTCAGGAGGAAGTATGACAAACAAGGGTGTTGTCACGTTAACCTGTCGGCAATCGGCGAAGGCATCGCGTTAGTGGGATCAAGCGATGTTCGCAGCCGTTTTCCAGACATCAAGTGCCTGCAACCGATGGAAGCGGATGGTTAAGGCTGTGCGGCGGCAGGATGGGACAAAGAAGCAGTTTCGGGTTGCTGAGTGAACAGACACGAAGCGCTGCAAGCCGCCGGGTGATCGGTGTCCTTGCATCACCCGTTCCCGCTTTCGAAACGGCAGGTGGCTGTTCTCTGCGCGATTATTCAGGCCCTTGTGCGACCAATGATCCAAACCGGGCGCTACGTCGCGCTTGGCAGCGCCATAGGATCGCAGCTTGTCCGTTATAATCCGTTTTGGCACGAAGCCATGACGCTTGAGAAGTCTGAGCATCAGACGTTTCGCAGCCGGCTTATTCCGACTGGACTGGAGGATTTCATCCAGCACAACCCCATGTTGATCGACCGCGCGCCAGAGCCAGAATGACCTGTCGGCAATCTTCACGACGACTTCGTCCATATGCCAAACATCACCCGGACGGGCTTGCCTCCGTCGCAGATTCTGGGCGATCTGAGGCCCGAATTTGACCGTCCAGCGCCTGATGGTTTCGTAGGACACATCAATTCCGCGCTCGAGCAACATCTCCTCAACCTCACGCAGGCTTAGGTTGAAGCGCATGTAGAGCCAGACCGCGTGAGCGATAATCTGGGATGGAAAGCGATGGCGCTTGTAGCTGATAGCCGATGTCTGCATTGCAGTCAGATAAGAAGAAATCGCGACGCGAACAACAATAGGGCAGTTAACGTGACATCACCCCGGCGAGAGTTCGGGATAGCGGCGCAGCATCTCCTCGAAGATCGCCACCGGCCGCAGCCCCGGCGCCTCCTTCAGGAGCGGCACGACTTCAGCATCGAAGATGGCCTCGAGCGGATCGGGCCGTCGGCGCTCCCTCGGCTGCGCCTTCTGCGAAGGAAGTCGTGGGTCATGCGCGATACGATACCCAGTGGAGCGGCTGAAATCGGCCTTGGCGGCGGCCACCTCGATCGGGTGGGTCTGTCGGAGCTTCATGAAAAGCCTCGTCTGTTGATCGGTTACATGGCGGCCCGGCACAAAGGTGGTTCCCATTCCTGAAAACCACCAGCATATCGGTCCGGCCGCGATCGCAGACGCAAATTCGAAGCGCACGCGGTGTTGGGCCTGTTCCTCCAGTCGGGCTACGCCCTCCTTCTGTCACAGGCCCAACACCGCGTCCCATCCTGATTGACGCTGAGTCTCAACTTGTTTGTCGCGCCGCACCAATGTTAGTGATTTTGAAATCAGCAATCCATCGTGCCGATGAAATTTATCCGCATGGTTGCTGCTGACAAAGGCGCCGCGACTTTCAAAATCTCATTGCTTCAAGTCGCGTCGTCAGGTTGGGGAAGTAATTTTTCGTAATCGTTTTTCTTTTTGAGCGTCCTTGCCTTAACGTGGATGGAAAGGACTACGCACGGCTTTTTCGTGCGCGGTACCAGATCTGGCAAAAAAGGCCAAGCACGACAGGAGCCAGTGCGGACATGAGTGAACTGACGCAATACGCCATTCTGCTCGGCCTGACGTTCGGCACGGTCGGGCTGGTCCTGAGCATCTATGCCCTCGCCCGTGCGATCGGGCGGGCCCGTGCCGAACCCGCCAAGGACGTGCCCGCAACCGCCGGCACGCTGGCCCGCGATCCGGTCTGGGTCCGATACCACGCCAAGTATTACGGCTATGCGCTATTGTTTCTGGCCTTCGATATGGAGATGGCGTTCATGTACCCTTGGGCGGTCGTCTACCGTGAAGAGGGGCTGGTTGCCCTGCTCGACATGGGTGTCTTTCTCGCAATCCTGTTTCTCGGCCTGCTCTATGGATGGAGCCAGGGCGCGCTGAGGCGGCAATGATGGATTTGTCCGGAGCACGTCAGGGTCTGTTGCGCGGTTTCCGCGGGTTGGTCGCCGGGGCCATGGCGCGGGACTTGCGCGCGTTCGTTGTTCCCGGTGAGGATATCGCAAATGCCCGTGGTCTCGATCTGGACGCCGCAGGGCTGATCCGCGCGGTGACGCCGCGCCACGCGAACGTCTTGCTGATCGCGGGGCCCTTGCCCACTGCGCTGGCCGATGCGGCCAGCGTCGTCTGGGCCCAGATGCCGCGACCCCGGTGCATTCTGGCGCTTGGTGAGGTCGATCTTGGCCCTCTGCCCACTGCCGACGTGACGGCGGAGATGTCGCAGGCGGGCCTGATCTCCGGACTGGAGGATCTGCGCAAACTGCTCCGCAATGGGGCTTTTGCACCAGACATCACGGAGTTTGATGCGCCTGCCCTGTCGGAGCGGATCGAATACACCTGCCCCATGCATCCCGAAGTCGTTTCGGACGAACCCGGCAAATGCCCGAAATGCGGGATGTTCCTTGTGGAACGCCGCGTTTCCGGCGCGGCGTCGCACGGCCATGAGGGCCATGAGGGCCATGAGGGCCATGAGGGCCATGAGGGCCATGAGGGCCATGAGGGCCATGAGGGCCATGAGAAATCGTCCACGGGTTCTACGCAAGCAGAAAAGGCCCATCATCACGCGGATGCTGTGACCAGCGCCGAGGCGTCCACTTCCTATGTTTGCCCCATGCACCCAGAGGTCACCTCCGACACGCCCGGCTCCTGCCCCAAATGCGGCATGGACCTCGTCCCTCAGGCCGAGGCCGGAGAGCACGCGCACCAAGGTCATCATGCGCATCACGGCCACGGCCATCACGCCAAACCGGCCTCGGAGCCGACAGGCCCCTACACCTGCCCGATGCACCCCGAGGTGACCTCCGAGACACCGGGTTCCTGCCCCAAATGCGGCATGGACCTCGTTCCGCAGGCCGAGGCCGGAGGCCACGCGCACAGTGGACATGGCAGTCACAAGCACCACGCGCACACGCCAGCCCAAGAGGGCCAAGGGGGGCACGCTGCGCATGGCGCACACGGGCAGCAGGATGCGCATAGCGAGCATCATGGCCACGCAGGCCACGGCGCAGCGCCCGACATCCCGGGGATCGAGCCACATTTCATGTCCATGGTCGAGCTGACGGAAGGCAAACCGGTCAGCCCCGACGGGTTGGTGATGGAATGGATAGACGCTCCATTCGGCCCATTCTTCCCGGGTCTGCCAAGCGGACTGCATATGGTTCTGACCCTCGATGGAGACAGCGTCGCGGGCGCCGAGATCAGAGGGATGGAGGCGGCAGCGCTGCCATCAGGCGTTGCTCTCGAAGACTTTGCTGCAAGTCTTGCAGACGCGGTGCCCCTGTCACCTGTGGCGATGCGCGAACTGGCCTGCCGCGCTGCCGAAGCTGCAACAGGGCAGACCGCGCCGAAAGACGTGCTGACGGCGCGCGCCGCGGCGGTTGAACGCGAAAGGATCGCAAGCCATCTCAACTGGCTTGCCGGGTTGGCTCGACAAGCGGGCCTTGCACCGCTGGGGCGCCGGGCGGCGGCCATGGAACACCGCGTCCGGACGGCTAAAGCGGATGAGGTGGCAGAGCAAGCAACCTCTATAACGAGCCTTCTGCACGTTGCACTCAACCGATCACTTATGGGACCAAAACTGACCGGGATCGGGACGCTTCAGGGAGCATCGGAAGGTCCTGTGGCACGTGCGGCGGGCCATGCGTCCGATGCCAGACACGGCGACGGGGTCTACGACGAATTAGGTTTCGAACCGATCACGCAGGATGAAGGCGACGCGATGGCGCGGCTACGCCAACGCTGTGCGGAGATTGCGCAAAGCCTTGATCTGATAGCCGAGGCGGGCGCGATTGCGATACCAGTGATGCCGCGTGCAAAAGGCGACGGCCATGGCATGGCCACACTGGAAACACCGCGCGGACCGGCAACCCTGCACCTGACATTGAAGGGTGGCATGGTTTCCTCGACCCATCTGACCACACCTTTCGCGGCACTCGCTGCGCATGTGCCCGACCTGATAAAGCAGATGGAACTTGCCGACGCACTGACCGCAATCGCCTCGCTCGATCTTGATCCCTGGAGCGCGTCACAATGAGTATCGCGATGATCCTTTTGGCGCTTGCTGTCGGCTGCTACGCAGTGGCCGTTCTGGAAAGCTGGGCGGTTCACGGACGCCTGAGCCTGACACGCCCGGCGACTTCGGCACTTGCTCTTTTGGGCCGTGAACAGATCATGCCCCGCACGCCCGACCGGCTCTTCTTCGAATCCGGCCCGGTCCTACTGCTGGTCGCGGGATTGCTGTCGGTGGCGGTGATCCCGCTGGCGCCGGGGCTGATCATTACCGATCTGGCCATTGGCGCGTTGTTTCTGAACGCCGCGCTGGCCTATGTACTGGTTGCCCTTATCATGGCGGGCTGGGGGCCAAACGGAGCTTATGGGATGATCGGCGGCTGGCGCTTTCTGGGCCAGTTCATCGCCTATGCCATGCTGATCGTGATGCCCATAACGGCAGTGGCGATGCGGGCGGAGTCGCTCTCCACCACCCAGATCGTCCTGTCTCAGGCGGCGCTGTGGAACGTCGCCTATCAGCCCATCGGCTTCGTCCTGTTCGTCATCGCGGCGATGGGTGTCGCCTGGCTGCCGCCCATCGACCTGCCCACCGGCGGCGGCGATCTGGCGGGTGGAGTCGAGGCCGAATACACCGGCGCGCGGCTGGCCGTCCTGCGGCTGGCACGGCTTGTGATCATCGTCGCACTGGCCAGCGCAACCGTCACTTTCTACCTCGGAGGCTGGCTTGGCCCGTGGCTGCCGGGCTGGGTTTGGACTGCGCTCAAGACGCTCGCCGTGGCAGCAGGGATGCTTGCGCTCGGATCCAGACTGCCGCGCCTGCGCGAGGCGAAGTATCTTGAACTGAGCTGGAAGCTCGGCATCACCCTGGCGCTGGCCAATATCTTCCTTGTGGGCGTCATCGCCCTCGTGGTGCCGATATGAGCCTTGCCACCGCCCTGTTTCTCGCGTTTTTCGGTGTTGCCGCGATCTGGTTCGGGATCGTCGTCTTTCGCACGCATTCCATGGTGCGTTCGGCCATCGCGCTCCTCTTCAGTCAGACCGCCATCGGGGCGATGTTCCTTGTCATGCAAGCCGAGTTCCTGGGCGTGCTCCAGATCATGATGATGGCCACCGAGATGAGCGTCATGGCGATCTTCATGGTCATGTTCATGATGGACCCCGGCGGCATGGGCAAGATGGACATGACACACCAGAAACGCCTGTCGCTCTGGGCAGGCGGGATTGGCTTGGTTGCCGCGCTTGTGGTGATCTGGACCGCCGGCTGGCAAGGCCCCGTGCCCGACGTGCCCGGGGCCGATGAACAGGCGCGCTTGCTGGGACGCGAAATCCTCGGACGCTCGATGTTCATCTTTGAAAGCGCGGCGCTGATGATCCTGACCGCGATGATCGCCGCGACCATGGTCGCCATCGCCCCGCAAGAGGAGGACACCCCATGATCCCCGAGCTCATGATCGCGCTCAGCGTCGGTGCGGCGCTTTTCGGCGTTGGTCTCTATGGCGCGCTCAGCCAGACCAACCTTGTCATGATCATCATGGGGGTCGAGCTGATCCTTGCCGCGGCACTGCTCAATCTCGTGGCGTTCTGGCGCTATCTGCACCCCGATGTGACCGCGGCGAAGATGTTCGTGCTAATTGTCATGGCGGTGATGGCGGTCGAGATGGCCGTGGGTTTCGGCATCGCCATCGCGCGGTTCCGCTCGCGCGGGTCGGTCGAGATGGAAGAAGCGCGGGAGCTCAAGGGGTGATCTGGCTGGCGCTGACGATCCTCGCGCCCCTGGGCGCGGGCCTGACGGCCCTTGCGCTGCGGCGGGCGCCGGAGGCGATTGCGCTAATCGGCGCAGCCCTGGGCCTTGCCGGGGCAATTGCGCTGTTCGCCGGGGTGGCGGGCGGTACGGATATCACGGCCAGTCTGCCTTTCCTGCCGGACCTGCCGATCCGGTTGGTGGCCAGCCCGCTGACGGCAACGCTGGCGCTGGTCGTCGCGACCGTCGCGGCCATGGTCCCGACCTATGCGGCGGGCTACATGGCGCAGGATCCGGAACGCCCCCGCTTTTTCGGCACCATGCTGATGTTCGTGGCCGCGATGCAACTTCTGGTGCTGTCGGGCGACTGGATCACACTTCTGGCGGCGTGGGAAATGATCGGTTTCGCCTCTTACCTTCTGATCGGGTTTTGGCACGGACGCAACGGAGTGCCCGGGGCGGCCATGAGGGCGTTCCTCTATACCCGGACGGCCGATCTGGGCCTCTACCTCGCGGCCTTCCTGCTGATCGGTATCGCCGGAACCTCCGAGATATCGGCCACGCTTGCCACCACCGGCACCCCGGCGCTGATCGCGGGCCTGCTGCTCTTGTTCGCGGCGATGGGCAAGTCGGCGCAGGTGCCGATGCAGGACTGGCTGATGCGGGCGATGGCGGGACCAACGCCGGTGTCTGCCCTGCTCCACTCGGCCACGCTGGTAGCGGCGGGGGCGATCCTGCTGATCCGGACCGCACCGATGTTGCCTGGCGGCGCGCTTCTGGCAATCGGGATTGTCGGCGGGGCGACGGCGGTGATTGCCGGGCTAATGGCACTGGCCGCAACGGACCTCAAGCGTCTGCTCGCCGCCTCAACCGCCAGCCAGTACGGGCTGATGCTGATCGCGGTGGGGGCCGGGGTTCCCATCGCCGCCCTTCTGCACCTGATCGCCCATGCGGCGATCAAGTCGGCGCTGTTCCTTGGCGCCGGCGTCTTCCAGCACGACCGCGAGAGCACGGATCTTGACACGCTTGCGGGCGCAGGTCGCACCCGGCCCGGCATCTTTGCGGGCTTTGCCGTGGCAGCTCTGGCGCTGGCCGGGCTGCCACCGCTCGCTGCCTTCTATTCCAAGGACGCAATACTCGCCGCGGCTCTCGATAGCCCCTCTGCCGCGTGGTTGCTGCCGCTGGCCCTTGCCGGGTCGGTGCTGACCGGGGCTTATATGGGCCGGGCATTGAAGGTGCTGTGGTCCGGCACGCCGGAGAAGCCCCACGATCCAGTGCCGCTTATGGCCGTCGGCATGGGCGTTCTCGTGGCACTCGCCGCCACGCTCGGCCTTGTTTTCAAACCGCTGGAGGCGATGCTGGGCGCGCATCTGGCCGAGCCCGGCTGGATCGTCCCGGCCATGGGGCTGGCGGTGGGTCTGGCCGGGCTGGCGCTTGGCTGGCTGCTGGCCCCCGCCCGCCTTCTGGGTCCGCTGCTTGCACCTGCGCGGGATGGGTTTCCAATTGCAGGGGGTTTGGACGCCCTCGTGGTCCGCCCGGCGCTGGCCCTGGCGCGGCTGTGCGACCGTCTGGATAGCTGGATCATCCGCCGTGTCGTGCTGGGCGGCATCGTCACAGGCGCACAAGCGCTGTCACACCGGATCGAGCGCGCCGAATACTGGCTTCTGGCGCTGGTCAACGCGGTTGGCAGGCTGAACCTGTCTCTCGGACAGATCAGCCTGCGCACCGACCGTGACACCATCGACCGCGCAATCTTTGGCCTTGTCGATCGCACAGTCGCCCTCGGCACCCGCGCCCGCCGCCTGCAAAGCGGCCTTATCCACCGCGAAATGGCGATGACCGTCGCCGGAATCGCCCTTGTCACCGGCGTACTCCTCGCCGCCCCGCTTTTCTTCTGAGGATCGCGCTCATGCCGCTTCTGACCATTGCCACCTTCCTGCCCATCCTTGCCGGTCTCGCGCTTATGGCGCTGCCCGACCGCTCCACGAAAAAGGCACACACGGTGTCCATCGCCGCGACGGGGGCCGTCTTCCTCATCACGCTGGGGATCTGGGCGCGGGGCATCGTGGCCGGAGATTTTGCCCAGGTCGAGGAAATCGCCTGGATCCCGGCCATTGGCGCAGCCTACCGACTGGGCGTGGACGGGTTGAGCCTGCCGCTTGTGCTGCTGACCTCGCTTCTGTTTCTTCTGTCGGCGTTGTATTCGGCGCGGATCGGGGAGCGGGCGGCCTCCTATGTGGTGCTGATGCTGATGCTGGAAACCGCGTCGCTCGGCACCTTCATGGCGCTTGACGGCCTGCTCTTCTATGTCTTCTTCGAGGTCTCACTGGTGGGCATGTATTTCATGATCGCAGGCTGGGGCTATGAAGAGCGGCAACGGGCTGCGCTCATGTTCTTCCTCTATACGCTTGTGGGCTCGTTGCCCCTCCTGCTGGCGATCATCGGGCTTTACCTCGGCTCAGGTACCTTCGACATGCGTGTCTGGGTCGAAGGTACCACACTGGGCGGGCTTCCCGCCATGCTGGCGCTGATTGCAATGCTCGTGACCTTCGCGGTCAAGATCCCGGCCTTCCCGGTCCACACCTGGCTTCCGGCGGCGCATGTGCAGGCGCCCACGGCGGGCAGCGTGATCCTCGCCGGCGTGATGCTGAAATTCGGCACATACGGGCTGGTGCGCTTTGCCTACCAGATGACGCCCGAGGCCTTCGCGCAGGCCGGACAGGTGATCCTCGCCTTCGGGGTGGTCAGCGCGCTTTACGGGGCCTTCGCGGCACTGGCGCAGAGCGACCTAAAGAAGATGATCGCCTACACGTCCGTTAACCACATGGGGTACGTGGTGATGGGCGTCGCCATTGCTGCACTGGCGACAGAGCCGCGCATCCGGACCATAGCTTTGGATGGCGCGACCCTCCAGATGGTCAGCCACGGGCTGGTCACGGGCGCCCTCTTCTTCCTTGTGGGCATGTTGCAGGACCGGGCCCATACCCGCGGAATCGGCGATTTCGGCGGGCTGCTGGGCCGTGTGCCGTGGCTTGGCTGGGCCTTCATCCTGTCGGCTTTCGCCTCTCTCGGATTGCCGGGCCTGGCGCACTTCCCGGCCGAGTTCCAGATTTTCCTTGCCACGCTGAACGGCATGCCCTGGGGGTTGATCGCGATCCTCGCCATCGTTGTCACGGCGGCGCTGTATCTGCGGGCCATCGCGGGCGTGTTTCTGGGCGAGATGAACGACAAATGGGCCGACATGCCCGATCTGGACCGGCGCGAAAAGCTGGTGGTCCTGCCGCTTCTCGTCCTGACCGTTCTGATCGGTGTCGCACCCGGCTGGCTGATTGACATGATCCACACCACCATGACGGGCCTCGGCAACTGATGGAGATGGGCCGCGATCTTGCCCTTCTGGCGCCGGAGCTTACGCTTGCCGCCGCGGCGATGCTGATGATCGTCGCCGAGATGTTCCGCGCGGCGCGGCTGGTGCTGGCCATCGGTCTGGCCGGGCTTGCGGCGGCCACCCTGCTGACACTGCCGATGCTGAGCGTTGACGCCACCGTCTTCGGCGGCACTTACCGGATAGACCTGATTTCGGGCTGGGCCAAGCTGATCCTGCTGCCCGGCACCGCTCTGTCCCTGCTGCTCGTCCGGGCCGAAATCGCCGGTCGCCCGCGCGAAGGCAGCGTTCAATCCCTCGTCGTGCTCGTGACCCTTGGCGCGCTGATGCTGTCGGGTGCGGGCGACATGATGGTGGTGGTGATCGGTGTCGTGATGACCGGTCTGGGCTCTTTCGCGCTTGTGGCCTGGCCCCGCGACGATGCCGCCACCGAGGCGGCGATGAAATACCTCGTCTTCGGCGCGGTCACCGGATCGGTGATGATCTACGGGCTGACCTTCTGGTTCGGCGGCACCGGCTCGACCCTGTTCTCGGAGCTGGGCCAGTTGCAGGGCCAGACACTTGTGACCATCGCCGGGTTGATCGCCATCATCGTCGGTCTGGGCTACAAGGGATCGCTGGTGCCGTTTCATTTCTGGGCACCGGACGCTTATCAGGGGGCGCCCGTGTCGATCGCGGCCTACCTGTCCGTCATCACCAAGGCGGCCGCCTTTTTCGCGTTCGCGCAGGTCCTGCGCGACCTGCCCCGTGACGGTGGCTGGCCTCTGGCGCTGGCCGTGATCGCGGCGGCGACAATGACCTATGGCTACCTCGCCGCACTGGTGCAGACCAACCTTGTGCGCCTGATCGCCTATTCCTCGGTGGCACAGTCGGGATATTTCCTGATGGGCGTCGTGGCCCTCGGGGCCAGCGGCTTTGCCGTTCCGGGCATTCTGGTCTTTGCCGCCGCTTACGTGGCGATGAACCTCGGTGCCTTTGCGGTTGTCCTGCTGGCCGGGCGCGATCTGGGCGATCTCGAAGGCTTCGGGCGCACCCGTCCGTGGCTCGGCGCGGCGATGGTGGTGTTCCTGCTGTCACTGACCGGCATCCCGCCGCTCTTCGGCTTCGTGGGCAAATTTTACCTGCTCTCGGCAGCGGTCGAGGCCGGGTATCTGTGGCTTGCGATCATCGGCGTCCTGAACTCGGTGCTGGCACTTGGAGTTTACCTGCGGTTGATGGTGCCGATGTATCGAACTTCTTCGACAGAGCACCCGTCAGAGGTGGGCGCAGTTCTGACCCAAGGAACAGTCGTGGTCACCGTGCTTGCCACGCTGCTCATCGGGCTCGCGGCCGGAATCCTGCCCGGGCCGTAGACCAGACATCGGCATGGATTTGAAGGTGACCGGGCCAGCCCGCCGGTTTGAGACGCGTTCAAGCGAAGAGCATCGGACATTCGCGCGCGCACCTTTTGCGCGCGATGATGTAGATGAGGTGCTGGGTCCCGAGACCGGCAAGCAGGCAAAAAAAATCTACGTGTCGCGTAGCCCTTTAATCGGCTCTGCCTCAATCTGTGTGGCGGAACGGTAGCATTCTCGCCCGCAACAATTCTGGACCGGCTCGACCGTACATG
>NZ_JASHIN010000053.1:0-12044 GCF_030733705.1 Roseovarius sp. MMSF_3298 | reverse complement strand
CTTCTTCGAACTCACAACTATACCTCCTGAATTTTCCAGTTTCAGGATAGTTGCGCCACACAAAGTGAGGCAGAACCCATTTAAGTGCTAAGTGACACCAGTGAGCAGGCGGTCGAAGTGAGTTCGTCTCGTGTGGCTGCAAGCGCAATTACTCGGAGCCAATCCAAAAGGACGAGTTCATGCATTCGGTAGCACGGAGCCCGCTCGAGCGCCCGCAATACAGCCAAAGCTCGATGCGTTTCTTTGATGGCTTCAATCGGCGCGACACTGTTAGACTTCATAAAGGATTCACGCCCATCACCAAATCCGCCTCCTTCATTCAGCCCGGTTATTGGCCTGATCTTGAAGCCCCATCAGACGAGCCATTAGGTCATCGAAAGCGATGGCGTCTGACTGAAGCAGTCCCGCTTCCTGCATTTTCTGGTAGTCTTGGGCCAGCGCCTCAAGGGCCAGCCCTTCTGGGATCAGGCAAAGCGACCCTGAGAGGGCATCGGCATAGTTTATCGTCGCGCCCGCACGATCGGTTTCGCGGAAAAAGTGCTGTTTGTGCTTCGCAACATCCTGGGCAAGCGGCTTATCCTCCAGCGCCCGAGCAGCGATACCCACAGCCTGCAAGCGATCTAGGTCGTACCAGTGACGCGCATAGCGGTCGCCGCCTCGAAACGCACCCCGCAAGCAATAGGCATGGATAGCTGTTGCCTTTTCCCAAAACGTCCGTTCGGCCATCATCACACGAGGCGTGGCGACGGGCATGAGCAACTCAGGTAGTGCTTGGGAGAGGTCACAAATTACCTCGTGATGTTGTGCCGGCTCTCCTGTGGACCTGGCACCAAATTCCAACAACACCGAGGATCTAACATATCCGCTGCCACTGCGCACCGCGTCGTAGTCCAGATAAATTTTGTCACCTTCTAAACGGGTTTCTGCCAGGAGCGCCGCGGCCTTGACCTTGTCCGACAACATGGGGGCCACTTTTGACCCCACCCACTCGTCCAATCGACTCCGAACGGCTTCGGTCCATTTCTGAGCTTGCGAGCGGCTTGGCGGATATGGATCGTCGGGGTCCTTGATAAGATCGGGAATGATCTGCCGGATATCATATGTCAGGTCGACATCTTCTGAGAACCGATCAATCGCCTTGTAGACCTTGGAAAGCGACGTTCCGCCCTTGAACACCAGGTGTTCGCCGAGATCACTGTCGAACAAGGCGTCAAGCACCCAGACGACCCAGATATCCTTTTCCAACAGGTCTGCAGGCCGCCCCAATTTCGAGGCGGCCACTTCCAGCGCGTCGATCTTGTCTTCACGCGACAGCGAAAAGTAAGTTTGGCTTCCTGTCATTGTGATGGCGCAAGCGCGCTAAGTTCCTTGGCCATCCAAGTTGGCGCAGAGGCTCGAAGGCTCAGAAGCTCCCGCTGCTCCTCTTCGTTCAACGTTGCCTTGATACGCCTCAAAGCCTGGGCAGCTTCAGACTTGCCGAAATAGGCGAGCGCCCGAAAGGCGTGCCCGGCACGGCTGTTAGGCGCACGAAGCTGCCAGCTCGGCACATGTTTAAGCTCGACGCTTTGAGCTCCGAGCTTCAGATGACGGCTTGGCCCGGAGGTCCAAAAAACTTGACGGGATGGATTCTGCGTCGAAATGCCGAGTAGGTTCGCTGCCGACGCTCCGCTTTGCGACACTCGCTCACCTGTTGATTTCGCAATGTGCCCAACCACGGCCTCAACCGAGGGCGCCCGGCTCCCGAAGCGGGTTTTCATGGGCAAGGCGAACAATCCTCTCCTCACACGCAGAAGCTCCCCACGCCGCACCAACCGAGACAGCGCCTGATCGACCGCCGCACGCTCTCCGAGGTGTAACAACTCCCGCGCCGACAGGGTCGCACCCTCCGGCAGCGCTTCAGCATAGGCCTTGATCGCTTGAGATGTGGTTTGCATGTTCGCCTCCAAGTGTCAGATATATAGCTTGGTTTCTGACAGCTTTCAAGGTAAAAGCACCTAAAACAACGAAGGGAGCGTGCTGGAGAAGCCAGCTTAACGAATTGATTTAAGACAATTATGAACTTGATATGTGCATTGAACCCCTCAGAAAACGAACAGTAAGCGGAAAGCTCTATACCCGACGGGATGAGATTAGTGCGTTTATCCGCTTGAGCCTTGATTGGCCCTTTGATGAACTCCTGGACAAAGCTGCGATGCGAGATCGGCGGCACGCCGACTACGTGCCCTCCGAAGTGCTGCTCTATCACCTGAGACAAACCAAGGCCGACAATGCAGATGGCCGGTTTGCGGCACTTTACGACATTTTGCTGGATCGGATTGAAGCTGCATGTCCCCGGCCCAATAGTCGACGCGGCGATAAGGACGTCGAGGATTTTCGCGTAGCCGAGATCCGCGATAAAATAATAGAACGTGTGACAGAGCTCATGTTTGAGGACCGGCGGGACTACGTCGAACAGCTTGACGCATATGAGGTGTTTTTTGACCGGGCCGTTCGCTCCGTCCGCATAGACAAATTCCGGCAGGTAAGTGGTCGGGAAAATGCCACCGAATCCGTTGTGCACCACGATGGCAGTGAGGACATCCGCGAGGAAGTCGAAGAGGCGCTTGAGCGATACAAAAAGCCAAACCTGACAAAAGAAGAAGATTTTGATTACCGGTTTCGCATACGTCGCGCGATTGACGCCTTACCTGAGGAAGAACGAAAGGTGATCGATTTGATGCTCGCAGAATTTCCCATTGAGACAAACAAAGACGGTGAGCCTTCAATGACCCAGCTGCTCGGCTGCGTCGAAAAAACCGTACGAAACAGGCGTGATCGTGCGTTTAAAAAGATCAGACGTGCACTCAAACTGGAGGACAATGATGACCAATAGAGAAGATGTCCTCAGCGACTTCACGATTGAGCCTGAAATGTCGCCTGCCGTGCTGAAAACCTATTTGAAAAAGTACCCTGAATTTGCAGACGAACTTCTGGATCTGTTCCACGAGCTGACAATGAGCGACATGGAAGCGGTCGAGGCAAGTCTTCCGCTTGAGACCAAGGCTATGACGACCAGCGTCTTGCGGGTTCAAAAGGTCGAGCAAGCACTGTACGGCGCCGACGTTCGTGAACTCTCAAAGTCGTTGGGTTTGCCGCGGAGTTTCCTCATGGGGTTGCAAGCAAGTGTAGTCCATATCGGTTCGATGCCGATTTCTCTCCTAAATAAGCTTGCGAAACTGTTGGATGTGAGACTGCAGGATGTCATCAGCGGCATGCAAATTGGCGATCAACAGGCCGTTGCGATGAAATCTGATGTGAAACCTGAAGGGCAACCGGCCATCGAATTCGAAGATTATGTAAACCAGGCTGGATTGACCGAGGAGGAGCAACGCGCATTGCAAAAGTTGCTTGCAGATGATGGATCGGATTGAAGCCGTTCGTCGATGCGCCGCGCGCCTTCATACTGAGCGTAGGAGCAAGGGAGGCGATCCAACCCAGCCCTATTCGTTTGCTCTTCAAGAGGCAGAAGCTCGGGATTACGAAGTCCGCAAGCTCGCTCCTGACCATCCGCAGCTCAAAGGTGGACGGGCGCTCTTGCAGCCGAGAGCCAAAGTCATCCTGCATGAGGATACGGGCATTGAGTTCTTAAATGCGTTTCTTGTTGCCCATGAGATAGGTCATGATGAGTTTGGCGGGGGTATTGATGTCCGGCCAACCATGAACATCGATCCGGCACGATCGTCTGATCCGGCCTCAGTTGGGGCGGATCGCGTTGTCGATTACAGCAACCGTGCCCGCCAAGAAGTCCAGATGGATATGTTTGCGCGGGAGTTCCTCTTTCCGCGCAGTTTGGCCTGGTCCTGGCATGTCGAAGACAACTTTGGCGCAAAGGAGATTTCGGAGCGCCTTGGCGCCCCCTACGACATGGTTGCGGTCCAGCTATTTGATGCGCTTTTGTTACCGGTGTTGGAGGAAGCGCCGGATATCGCAAGCCCGCCCAAACCATTGAACCGCGAGCAACAGATTGCTGCGGATCATGACGGAAAGGCGCTTCTTCTGAAGGCGGGACCCGGGACAGGCAAAACCCAGACTCTCGTTGGCCGCCTGTCTGTACTTCGAGACCGTGATGTGCAGCCAGAATCCATTCTGCTCCTGACATTTTCCAACAAGGCCGCAGGAGAGATGACCGATCGGGCGCTGCGGGTTTGGCCGGAAGCGGCTGGTGCCGCTTGGATTGGGACCTTTCACTCATTTGGGCTTGATATCCTGCGCAGGTTCCATGACCGCGTGGGTCTTCCCGCAGATCCACGTATGATTGATATTACTGAAGCCATTGCCCTGTTGGAGGATGAATTCCCACGGCTGCGTTTGAAGCATTTCAACGAACTTTGGGATCCGACAGATACCCTGCGGTCTCTCCTTTCCGCCATTTCACGGGCCAAGGATGAGGTAGTCGACAACATCCACTACCGTAAACTCGCCGAGCAAATGATGGAGGCCGCAGATACAGAGGAGGATATCGAGGCAGCAGAAAAGTGTCTGGAGATCTCAGCCGTCTATGATCTATATGAAGGCCTCAAGGCGGAACGCGGCGTGGTAGATTTTGGTGATCTGGTCGCTCGACCGACAATGCTCGTCGAAAGTGACGTGGATGTTCGCGAGAAACTTCAACGACTCTATGACCATGTTCTGGTGGACGAGTATCAGGACGTAAACCGGGCCAGTGTGCGATTGTTGAAAGCGCTGAAGCCCAAAGGCACCAACCTGTGGGTGGTGGGAGATGCCAAACAATCAATTTACCGGTTTCGAGGTGCATCCTCGTACAACATTGATCGATTTGAGACCGAGGATTTCTTAGGAGGCGAAAGTCTCCCACTCAATGTCAATTACAGATCATCACAAGAAATATGCGACACATTCAAGGGTTTTGCTCAAACGCGCATGGCAGCTGCCGGGGTGGGCTTTGAGGCCACGGCGTTTAAGGGTACTAATGGGGTTAGTCCCGTGTTTGTGGGTGTTGATGCCAAGGATCGTGAAATAGACGAAATCGCCCTCCGAATAAAACAGGCCTGCAACGAGACCACGTCTTTCCGTGACCAGGCAGTAATATGTAAGGGCAATGCGAGACTGGCAGAAATCGCCGCTGGCTTAGAGGCGCGGGGGATTCCGGTCTTGTTTCTTGGGCCCCTCTTTGACCGACCAGAAATCAAGCAAGCGCTTTCCGTCCTTTCCCTAGTGGTTGATCCGCGCGCCATGGGACTTGCCTGCGTCGCGTCTCTCCGCCCATTTCAACTGGCAATTGAGGATGTCTCAACCTGTGTTGATGCGATTCGTGCCGCTAGAAACACGCTGCCCTTGGACTGGAGGCAAACGCTTTCGGGCCTAGACGACATCAGCGAGGAGGGTGAGAAGTCCCTCTCAAGGTTGATTGAGGTGTTTGGGGAGTTTGAACCCACTTCGTCGGCCTGGCGCGTGATTACAACTCTCTATCTTGATAAGACGCGCTTGGCCGCCGAATTTGCGAAGGGAGCAAGATCAGGCAATGCAAATCCTGCGATTGCGCTGTGGCAGTTTCAGAACTTTCTGAGATCAACATTGCCGAAAAAATCCGGGTACCCCATTCGCGATCTTCTCGATCACATCCGACGCCTTGTCATAGTGTCAGATGAACGCGACTTACGCGACCTGCCTGAAGCTGCACAAAGCCTCGACGCTGTCCGGATCATGACCATTCACGGCAGCAAGGGCCTTGAGTTCAAGGTCCTTCATTTGCCGGCATTGACCAGCCGATCCATTCCGCTGTCAGCTAAGCAAAATCGCGGACTCGCACCTCCTGACGGCATGATCGAGGGTGCGCCCTTTAAGGGCTGTGACGCGCTCACGTCCGGGCATGACGAGGAGCAGCAATGTTTGTTTTTCGTCGCTTTATCCAGAGCGGAGGAGCGACTGATACTTTATGCCTACAGCAAGCGATCGAAGTTCGTGGATGACATATCTGGTCATGTTCTGAACGAATCTCCGCAATCGGCATCGGCTGAAGGTGCGGTATCAGCGAACGGAATAAAGTTGGAGGTTGATGGCATCGCTCGCATATCGCCTTCTGAGCTTGCGACCTATGAGAAGTGCCCACGGCGATTTTTCTTTGCGCATGTGTTGCAAGTCGGCGGTCGTCGCGCAGAGTCGCCCCTTATGCGTATGCACAACGCAGTCCAAGGCGTTGTCGATGAGCTGACGTCTCGTTTGAACGATGAACCAAGCGAAGCCGAGCTCGCAGCCATCATGGATAAGGCGTGGATGGAAAATGGTCCGGCGGATCATGGATACGCTGCCGAGTACCGTCAGACCTCAGACGAGCTGCTGAGTTTTTTCCGATTGCTCCGCACAGGCGAAAAACGGCGCGCACCAACCCCAATTTCCTTGAAATTCGGTGAGGCAGAGATTGTCGTATCTGCACATGAGGAAGTCGATGCTGGGTCTGGCAGGGTACTGCGGCGCATCAAAACAGGACGAAAGACCACGAACGCTGTCGAGTCCTTAGATGCGGCTGCGTTTCAACTTGCCGCTGAAGGCCACGGCGAGGCTGAGTTCGTGTTCTTGACCGGCGCGACCCAGGACCGATTGACCATGAGCAGTACGAAGTTGGGGAACCGGAAAACAAAGATCGCTCAAGCTGCAATTGCGATCCTCGAAGGGCATTTCCCCCCAAAACGCAGCGATCGCTGCGCCCGCTGCGCATATTTCTTCATCTGCAGCGAACCGCCCTCAGGCACGCTCCGAAAAAAAATTGGATTAGGCTTACCGGATTCCTCCTGACGCCGCGATTGTCCTTGTGAAGGCGCAGACATGAGGTTTGCGTCCGCCAACTTCTTAAGGACGAACACAATGAAATCGCAAGGAAATGATCCTCGCTTCCCGGTTTTCATCGCCGATGAGGGCCTCAACTTCAAGAAACACGTTTTCGATGACCCAAAGGTTCTCGGTCGCCAGTTGATCGAAGCTGCCGACGGGCATCCTGTTGATGAGCATGTGGCAATCGCCATTTTGCCAAATGGGGACTTTGAAGACATTCGCCTCGACGAAAGCTATGATCTGCGCGGTCGCGGTGCTGAAAAAGTGCTGGTCGCGCGGACGGACCGTGTCTTCAAGTTTAAGATTGACGACAAGGATCTTGAATGGCCGCGCGCGTGCATCAGCGGATTTGTACTGCGTAAGCTTGCTGACCTGCCGGAAAACTACAATCTCTGGCAGGAAATCCCGGGCCAGCAGGACCGCAAGATTGCTGACAGCGATGTCATCAATCTCGATGCCAAGGGTGTGGAGCGGTTCATCTCGCTCATCGATCAGACGACGGAGGGGGACACCCTTCCTTCGTTTGATCAGACTTTTCTGGTGGACCACGGCTATCAGTTCGAAGTCGTTCAGGAAGGCCGTGAGACCGGCATCATCCTGAAGTCGCTCGAGCTGCCTGAAGGCAAATTCAATGTCGAAGCCGCGGATATCCTTGTACGCCTGCCAGCCGGGTATCCCGATTGCGCGCCTGACATGTTTTATGCCTCTCCGCATTTGACGCTGGCGAACGGTCAAGTCCCGAAAGCCTGTACAGTGCAGCACACTTTTGCAGGTCGTGTTTGGCAGCGCTGGTCGCGCCACAACAACGCCTGGCGGCCCGGCATTGATGGTTTGCGCACGATGGTGGCACGGATCAAAACAGCTCTCGCCGAGGCGCGGCCATGAAGGGCCCGTTGGATGTTATTCTGGCTGGTCCGCACGAAGCCGGTATCCGGTCCCTGCTCGCGCAGGGTGCCGGTGCTGAGCGTTCCGCCTACATGCTTTTTGGGACGGCGGCGATCGAGAAAGACCCCTGGACGGACACTGCTCGCACACGGCTAATTTCGCATGCGTTCATCGATCTCGATGATGACGACGTGGTCTCAGCCTCCGAGCGCCACGTGACGTGGCAAACCGACAGCTTCATGAGATTGCTTGGTCGCGCCAAGTCCGATGGTTTGGTTCCCGCCATCATTCATACCCATCCAAAGGGACGGGCCCGTTTTTCCAAACAAGATGACCGGAACGAGGCGGAACTTGCGCGGACCGCCCTGATCAAGGGTGCACCCGGACTGATCAGCGTTTTGATTGCGAGCGACGGCGAGATTGCCTTGAGGATTTGGCGCTCGGCCGAAAAGCCAACGGCTATCGCGCGTATTCTTCACACAGGACCGCGCCTGACCCTCACCGCGGAGAACGGCAGCAATCTGGGCTTCCTGGACCGTCAAACCCGACTCTTCGGCGATCAGGCCAATGCAATGATCACGCAGTTTCGGTGCGGCATTGCCGGAGGGGGTGCTACGGGAAGCGCAGTGTTGCCCTTGCTGATGCGTCTTGGTGTGCGCGAAGCGGTCCTCTTCGAAAAGGACCATGCTGAAGATACAAATCTCAACAGGCTCCATGGCGCACGACAGGAGGATGTTGATGCTCATCGAGCCAAGGCCGACATTCACGCGCGGACAGTTGCGGAGGCCAATCTTGGCATGTCGTTGGCAACTATCAATGCCTGGGCCGGAGAGCCATGCACATGGGACGCGTTGAAATCTTGTGATGTGATTTTCTGCTGCACGGATGACCACGCCGGTCGGCTCTTTCTGAACCGCTTCGCCCGTTTCTATGGCATTGCGGTCATCGATGTCGGGCTCGCAATGCAGCGTCGCGATGCTCAGTCGTTCGATCTGTTTGCCCGGGTTACCACCCTTGTGCCAGGACACCCCTGTCTGCTTTGCGGCGGGTTCATCAACCCGCAACGCGCTCGCGAGGAGGCCTTGCAGCGAACTGATCCAGAGGCTTATGAAAAACTGAAAGAGGAAGCCTATCTGCTCGGTGAGGGTGATCCCTCCCCTGCCGTTGTGACCTTCACGACAGAGGCGGGTGCCATGGCGGTCAATGAATGGCTGACCGGTATCACCGGGTTCGCCGGAGCAAACGGAATGGCACCGACGCGGATGCGACGGTTTCACGCGCGCGATGAGCGTTTTCCTGAGATTTCGCCGCGCCCAGGCTGCCTGTGTTGTGATGCAACTGAAACTCCAGGCCGGGGGGACATGACGCCCTTTCTGGACATGGTGACGTGAGATGAAAAAGTTATTGGCAAACCTGCTTCGGCAGCTTGGAGTACTTAAGTATGACTATCTGGTGAGCAGGCAGGACGCCTTCCCGCAAACGCCTGAAACAGAACCGGAAGAGTTAGTCCTGGTCGAGAGCGGCGCGATCCAAAAATGGGCCTGTCTCTCCTGCCCTGGCGGCTGTGGTGAGAGGATCGCTTTGTCTCTCAACCCAGATCGTCGACCTCGCTGGATCATTAGCACAGATTTCTGGCAAAGACCCACACTCCACCCGTCGGTGCACCAGCAAAACGACTGTGGGTGCCACTTCTGGGTAAAGAAGGGAAAGGTTCACTGGTGCAAAGGTGGACGGCCGCAAACGCCAAAAGAGAAAGCGGAACGACACAAATGCTAAGCGAGCGAACAAAGCGACCTGTGCGCCTCGAACTACAACCCGAGCAATCGGGGGCATAATCATGCGGTTCGCATTAGACGACGACAAACGAGTTGAAGCCAGCCCAGGCGCCAAAGGCAGATGCCCTGGTTGCGGCGATGACCTCATTGCCCGATGCGGGACCAAGACGGTCTGGCACTGGGCGCACAAAGGACAACGCCACTGCGACCATTGGTGGGAAAACGAAACGCAGTGGCATCGGGATTGGAAGAACCAATTCCCGACAGATTGGCAGGAGATCGCTGCGCGCGACGAACATGGCGAGCTTCACATCTCAGATGTTAAGACATCCAAGGGCTTGGTGGTTGAGTTTCAGCACTCATACATCAAGCCTGTAGAAGCGCGAACGCGGACAAGGTTTCACAACCCTATGTTTTGGGTTATTGACGGAACGCGTCGTAAGACCGACCGCAAGCAGTTTGCAACCGCGCAAGCAGATGGCGTGAAGCATCCGACAAAGGACGGGCTGGTTGAGCAGCTCTGGGTTTACGATTCAAGGTTGCTAAAGGAATGGGTCCATGTCGGCGTGATCGTCGCCTTTGATTTTGGGGAGGACACGGTGTGGCTTCTTCGGAGAGTCAAAGGTGACTGGGCCTATGGATTTGCCTATCCGAAACGATCACTTGTCGAGAACATTTTAAAGGGAACTCCGATACCGGACGTGTTGTTTGGCAAACCTGTTCGGCAAACGGTGCGGTACCGTCGGCTTCGTGCCAGGTTCTAGCGTTCGGTTTCCATCAGGTTCAACTGACACAGATCTTTTTGGGACCGCAGACCCTCAGGCCTTTGCGGACAAACCTGCATCCTCCATCTGCTCGCGGTCCGGCAGGTCCTGCAGGGAAGGCAGGTCGAAGGCAATCAGGAACTGTTCTGTCGTCACGAAGGTGTAGGGCGCCCCACGCCGAGGCGACCGTGGTCCGGTCCCAATCAGGTCGCGCGCATGTAGCCGACCGATCAGGTCGCGGCTGATCTCCTTGCCGAAGATATCCTTGAGCCCGTCGCGGGTGATCGGTTGATGGTAGGCGATAGCAGCGAGCACCGCGACGTCGAATTCACTCAGATCGAGTAGCTGGTCCCCGACATCCGCCGCAGCGCGGATCGCGGGCGCGTAGGCCGCCCGGGTCCGGAATATCCAGCCGC
Source organism: Roseovarius sp. MMSF_3298 (assembly GCF_030733705.1). Lineage (NCBI taxonomy): Bacteria > Pseudomonadati > Pseudomonadota > Alphaproteobacteria > Rhodobacterales > Roseobacteraceae > Roseovarius > Roseovarius sp. MMSF_3298. Next base: position 1,376 of record NZ_JASHIN010000053.1, on the reverse strand, counting down.
CGGCGACTTGAGCGATCTCGAAGGCCCGCCCGTCCAGATCGGCGGCGAGGTCCTCGACCAGCAGATCGACCGAAGCCCCCTGCCCCACCACGCGGACCAGGTCGTCGCGCGGCACCGGCGAAGCTGAGGCAAAGAGCACCGCCTCGATCCGGCGCATCCACTCGCGCCAGCGCAGCTCCGGCGGCAGGTCGGGCAGCTCGCGATCTAGTTCGGCGTCAGGACGATCCTTTGCCATCGCTACACCCCGTAGAGCCGAAAAGTGTCGCGCCCGGTCAGCTCCCGCACCGCGCCGAGTTCGACCAGCCGGTCGCAGAGCCGCCGCGCGGCCCGATCCGGCAAGGGCAAAGCCGACGGCGCCACGGCATCGCGGGTCAGGAACATCTCGACCGCGTCGCCCGCCCCCTTGGCCCGGAGCTTGGGTGCGACCGCCTTCAGATGCGCCGCCCGACGCACGAGGTCGGTAGAGAGACGCACCACCTCGAACACCGAAGAGATGAGTGCCCGATGACAGGCCAGGCGCAGGTCGTCGCCTTGCTTACGCAGGTCCGCGCGCTTCAGACCCGCGGCAAGCAGCGGCACCAGATGATCCCAGCCAAGCGCTTGCGCCATAGCCGCATCCGCGAGGATCAGCGCAGCTTCGTCAGCACGTGGCGCCTCGCGCAGAACGGCTTCCAGCGCCATCGCGGCCCGGGTCACCGGCGCCCCTTTTCCGGCATCAAGCCATGCGGCAATCTGGCTCGCCTCGGAGCCCGGCAAGGCACGACCCAGCGCCTTGATCGACACCGGACGATGCACCGCACGCCACCAGGCCAGGGCGGTCTCGCCCGCCGGTCCGGGTAGATCGCCGGGCCGCAGCAGGTGCACCGCGTCGCGCAGCTCCGCCTCCCGCTCCGGCCGCCCAGAGAACGCGACACAAGCGGCCGCCGCCCGCAGCGCGAGCTGGTCCCGCAACAAGGCTTGGGGCACCTCCGCGCGTCCTAGCACAACATGCAGGTGGTTCAGCGCCGCACCCGATAAAAACGCAACATCTTCAAGGGTTTCAGCGCGTGCAGAGGTGACCCAGGCGGGCATCCGGGGTAACGTGTCGAGGTCGCTGATGTGATCTGGCCGGGCGAAAGACATGCGTGAAGCCTACACTCGTGCGGCGGTTTCTGCCAGAAAATAGCACTCAAACCGCCTCACCTTGCCGCATCCATTTATGTCCAATAAGTTTGCCTTATCGGACATGAAGAGATACGCTGCGGCACAGTGTCAAAATCAGCGGATTTTCAGGGAAAGCTGTCGGATGACCGGAATTCAGGTTCTGCCTCACTTTGTGTGGCGCAACTATCCTGAAACTGGAAAATTCAGGAGGTATAGTTGTGAGTTCGAAGAAG
>NZ_JASHIN010000052.1:0-12430 GCF_030733705.1 Roseovarius sp. MMSF_3298 | reverse complement strand
TCAAGATCGCCTCCCGTTTTAGATCTTGAATCAAACGAGAGGTGATTTGGGAACCCCTAAATGCAGACGCCGCCTAAAGTCAGGTCGGCCACGATCTTCTTCAACCGACTGTTCTCATCCTCGAGCTGCTTGAGCCGCTTCATTTCGGTCGGCAGCAAGCCCGCATACTTCTTCTTCCAGTTGAAATAGGTCGCCTGGCTGATGCCTGCCTTGCGGCAGATCTCAGCGACCGGCGTGCCTTCCTCGCCCTGCTTGATGATAAACGCCTTCTGCGCGTCCGAAAACTTCGATGCCTTCATGTGATTCCGCTCCTCTCCCAGCCGGGAAATCCTAACGGAAAACTCCAGCTTCAAACGGTCCAGTTTCCGGGGAGCAGATCACCCAGCGCGCTTTCGCGATAGTAGAGCGTAGGCGCGCGGTCATCCGAGGCATAGCGCGCGGCATAAAGCGTGCCGCCGTCGCTCCAGCAGCTGGAAAACTAAAAAACTCCAGGACCTGTGTGCGCCGCAACTTCTTGCGGAGAACCGCTCGGCTTGTACCGTCTGCGCCGTGAATCTGAAACACATTCCTCGCGAGATCGAGTCCGACCGTGATCTCCGACAGAACTGCCTCCCAAATTGGATTGTTGCGATCCCACCTTGGCACAGAGATGCTGTCGGGGGGCGGTTACAGCATCAGCCCCCCTGCACTTCGCTATGTAGCCAGTCCATGAAAATTGAGAAAAACGGATGGTTCTCGGTCGCCGCGGGCCGGATGACGGAAAATGGGCACGCGACCTCGACATTGTCACTGAATGCGACGGCTAGCCGGCTTGTATCAAACTCGCGGCTCAACAGTGCTTCGATTCCAATGGCGATACCGAGGCCGCTCATTGCTGCCTCGTACATCATTGATGCGTTTTCAAACCATTGGCCTCTTGTGGTGTCAACGGACACACTGTTTGCCTGCGCCCATCGGTTCCAGTCGCCGGGCCTAGTGTCGCAGTGCAGCAATGCGTTTTGCCAATCCGCAGCATCGCCGGTTAACGTGTCAGGCGGCAGGTAGTTCGGGCGGCACACCGGAACCAAAGTCGTTTCAAATAACCTCGTTGAGATATAGCGCGGATCATCCGAGCTGTCCGAAAGGATTGCCAGATCGATACCTTTTCTTTCAAACGGGATATCATGGGTGAGCGTTGTGACGATCCGAAGTTGGGCGTCAGGATGAGTTTGCAGGTAACGCGACCAGCGCGGTATAAGCCAGCTGACTATAAAACTTGGATAGGCACATATGACAAGCGGCCGATCAGCGCGCTGATCGGCCAGATTCTGTGTTGCCAACGCGATCCGGTCAAAGACATCGGCAAGACTATCGACATAGATCTGCCCTTCACGGGTCAGCAAAATCTTTCGGTTCAGTCGATGGAAGAGTTTGCAGCCGAGATAATCTTCAAGCGACCGGATCGAACGACTGACAGCGGCGGGTGTTACGCTCAGCTCACTAGCTGCTTTAACAAAGCTGCCCATGCGGGCCACCATAGTGAAAGTGCGTAGTCCATTAAGAGGGGGAAGTCCCGGGTCCAAGACAAGAACTCACATAACAAAAACTCAACTGATTGCTAAGAATAAATCTGTTGTGAGTCAACAACAATTGCTCTGAAACTGAAACACGATGGGCGACAACCGAAAGATTGTGCGTCAGCGCTGAATTGTTGAGGAGCGTTATTGTGAGCGAGAGACGTAGAAAATTCTATGCGTGGGGCTTTGAAGACCAAAGCGCTTCCCCCGAAGAGATGGCGCCGGTGCTGGACACTTGGCACCGTACTTTCGAGGTGGATTCATTCGAAGTGATGGCTGCGCCAACTCTTGATACCATCGATATGCCCGACAGCAGAATCACGCAATTTCCCGAGGCAATCAAGGAAATTTGCCGCACCGATCGGTATGAACGTGCCTTGCACAGCTACGGTCGTTCGTTCCTTGACAGCGCCAAAATGTTTCGTGGAGATTTCCGCAATGCCCCCGATGTGGTCGCCTATCCGCGCAACGAAGAGGACGTGCGTGCGCTTATCGACTGGGCGGGTGACATCGGTGCGGCGGTTATTCCGTTTGGTGGCGGTTCCAGTGTTGCCGGTGGTGTAAACCCTGAAATAGACGGAACCTATGCCGGTGTGGTGACCATCGACATGTGGTATTTGAACAAGGTTTTGGAATTCGATCCGGTGTCACGCTCGGCGCGTGTACAGGCCGGGATTTATGGGCCCGACCTGGAGACACAACTAAAAACCCACAATGCCACGTTGCGCCATTATCCCCAGAGTTTTGAACTTTCGACCCTTGGTGGCTGGATAGCGACACGAGCCGCCGGGCATTATGCGACACACGGTACTTACATAGACGATTACGTTGAAAACATTCGTATGGTTTCGCCCAGTGGAACAAGCGAAAGCCGCCGTTTACCCGCCTCTGGCGCTGGTCCGTCGCCCGACCGCTACGTGATGGGCACAGAAGGGTCCGTCGGTATCATCACCGAAGCTTGGATTCGGGTTTTGTCCCGGATCAAGCACAAGGCTAGCAAGACGGTGACCTTCGCCGAATACGATCAAGGTGTCGAAGCGGTGCGTGCGATATCGCAAGCTGGTCTTTACCCAGCAAACTGCCGCCTGATTGACGCGCTTGAAGCCAAGTTGACAGGAGCATTCGATGGTAGCCGGCCAATCTTGGTGTTGGGGTATGAAAGCTCACACTATCCGGTGGATCACTTGATGGACCTTACCGTTGAGCTGTGCCGAGAGTTCGGAGGCACACCGGTTGATGAGGCCGAACAGGGACGCAACAGCGTGGCTGGCCAATGGCGCAATGCTTTCATTCGCGGCCCTTACTATCGTGAACACATGACAGCGCGCGGCATATGCCGTGAGACCTTTGAGACGGCTGTATGCTGGAACGATTTTAAAGAGCTGCACAGCACAGTCATAGAAACGGTGAATAAGGCGATCAAGCGTGTGACCGGTCGGTCAGGCACTGTCACCTGCCGCTTTACCCATGTCTATCCTAACGGCCCTGCACCATATTTCACTTTCCATTGCCTTCCGGATCGTGAGCGGATGGGCGAACAATGTATGGAGATCAAGATTGCAGCCTATGATGCCGTGATGAAGGCGGGGGGAACAATAACCCATCACCACGCCGTCGGCAGGCTGCACATGCCGTGGTATGAGAAGCAGCGTCCGGCCCCAATTGGCGCGGCGTTCACGGCGGCAAAAAAGGCGCTTGATCCCAAGTCAATCATGAACCCCGGAGTGATCATTGCCGAACAAGTGGGGAATAAATGAACTTGCCGCTTGACGGTCTTCGGATTCTTGATCTCTCGCGCATTCTTGCGGGGCCAAGTTGCACGCAGACTCTGGGCGATTTGGGAGCTGATGTCATCAAGGTGGAAAGACCGGGCATCGGTGATGACATTCGCGGATGGGGCCCGCCCTTTCTGAAAGATCGGGATGGCAACGACACCCGTGAAAGCGCCTATTTCATGTCCACCAATCGCAACAAGCGATCTCTGACCGTGGACATCGCATCAGACGAGGGGCTTGAGATTATCAATGCTCTTGTCGACAAAAGCGATGTTCTGATCGAGAACTTCAAGGTTGGCGATCTCAGGCGCCGTGGACTGGATTGGGCGTCGGTCCATGCACGCAACCCGCGTCTTGTCTATTGTTCGATCACTGGATTTGGACAGACCGGCCCTTATGCCACGCGGCCCGGTTACGATTTTGTCGTTCAAGGCATGGGGGGGCTGATGAGTATTACAGGCGAGGCGGAACGCCAGCCTATGAAGGTCGGTGTGCCCATCTCGGATATCATGTCGGGGATGTACGCGGCGGTGTCTATCTTGGCGGCCCTTCGTGAGCGTGATCAAACCGGGGTGGGGCGTCACATTGACATATCGTTGCTCGATTGTCAGGCGGCGTGGTTGTACAATCAGGCGTCAAATTATCTTGTCGGCGGGGCTCAGCCGGGGCGTCTGGGCAATGCCCACCCGAACATTGTTCCTTATGAAACCTTCGCCACGGCTGACGGCCACATAAACCTTGCCGTGGGGAACGATGGGCAATACGGGCGCCTTTGTCAGGCCATCGGACGGCCTGACCTGGCTGATGATCCGCGCTTTTTGACCAACACGCAGCGGCTTGCCAATCGTGACGCGGTTCTGCTCGAGATCCGTGAGGAGTTGAGCAAACGGAAATCGGCCCAATGGCTTGCCGACTTGCAGGATGCCGGTATCCCCTGCGGACCGATTAACACTATCCCCCAAGTGTTCGAAGACCCCCACATACAGGCGCGCGGTATAGTTCAAGAGGTCAACCATAGCGCTGCACCAGATGTGAAAGCAAAGGTGATGCGTACGCCGATCCGCATGGAAGGTCATGAATTCGGTGTCCGCCTGCCCCCCCCCATGCTGGGTGAACACACAGACGAGATCCTGTCCGAGGTACTTGAATATGACGCTAACAAAATTTCTAGGCTACGTGATAAAGGCATGGTGTGATAGTGAGCTACTCCCCATCCGTTGGACAGGATCTGGTGTAAATTAAGCTACTCTCTGCTCCTGCTGATCGGGTTGGGTTTCGTCTTTTCTCAGCCAATAGACCACGGCTGGGGGTTTGCCGCCAAGGGCGGAATGGGGGCGCTTGCGGTTGTAGAACTCGATCCATTTTCCGACGCCCGCCTTTGCCTCCGATCCGGTCTCCCAGGCGTGCAGGTAGACACACTCGTATTTCAGGCTCCTCCAGAGCCGTTCCACGAAGATGTTGTCGAGGAACCTACCTTTGCCGTCCATGGAGATGCGCACACCGGATCGGCGCAATCGGTCCGTCCAGGCAAACGACGTGAATTGGCTGCCCTGATCCGTATTCATGATCTCGGGCGGGCCGAACTTATGGATGGCTTCGTTTAGCGCCTCGACGCAGAACTCGGCTTCCAGCGTGTTCGAGATGCGCCAGGCCAGAACCTTGCGCGTGTGCCAATCCATGATCGCCACCAGATACAGGAACCCGCGCCGCATCGGCAGATAGGTGATGTCTGCGGCCCAGACCTGGCCGGGTCGATCCACCCGCAGCCCGCGCAGCAGATAGGGATAGGTCTTGTGCCCCTTCGCCGCCTTGCTGGTGTTGGGGGTAGTGCCCCGGGAAGTGGTGTAGGAACTGGCGTCCACCTGCTTCTTCATAGCCGGTGTTGCTCGTTCACTGAGCGGCGATCATCGCCGTCTCACCCTTGGGCGTGTAGTAGAACGACGACCGCGAGATCGACAGCAGCTTGCACTGCTTGCCGATGGACAGGTCAGAATTGGCGGGTTCAACCATCTTCCGCCTCACTTGCCGGTCCACGGCTTGAGCTTTCTGGACAAAAAATCGTTGGCCACAGCCAGCTCCCCGATCTTCGCGTGCAGTTCCTTGACCTGCTCCTCGTCAATCTCGGGGGCTTTCTTGCCGCCGCGCTCGAACACGCCGGATGCGCCCTCAAGCAACGCCCGCTTCCAGGTGTGGATCATCGTCGGGTGAATCCCGAACCGGCTCGCCAGCTCGGCCACCGTCTGTTCACCCTTCAGCGCCTCAAGCGCCACCTTCGCCTTGAACTCAGGCGAATGCTGCTTCCGTTTCGACATCTCTGATCTCCTTCTCGTCGAAGATCAGCAGACAGCAAATCGTAGCTTACGTCAGTGTCCGATTTTCTGGGGGTAGCTTAGTCCGGGATTTACCGAAACGCGTGTCCGGAAATTTGCGAAACCCGTACCTGTTTGAGATATGGAGTCCAATCCCACGGATCACCATTGCGGATCGTGCAAATGTAACGGTGCGGCAGCGAAGTCATCGAACGGACTGCGTATGGGATCAACCCGAAATGATTGTTTCGGCCGCGATCACACCAATCGCCATGCAGCTAAGATTGGTGTTTCCGCGCATAATCTCCGGCATGATCGAGGCATCCGCGACCCGCAAATTTTCGACGCCGCGCACCCGAAGCGCACTGTCTACAACGGAACCATCATCGTTCCCCATGCGGCAAGTGCCGACGGGGTGATATATGGTCTCGGCAGTGTTCCGCACCCAATTTCGCAAAACCTCTCGGTTCGAACTCAGCGCATCTGTATCGATAGCTCTGTCGAGATAAGCCTGCATCGCACCACCCTGAACTACCTCCGCCATGCGCGCGACTCCGTCTGCGAGCGCTTCAAGATCCCTAGGGCTCGTTAGGAAGCGGGGGTCGATGATCGGCGCATCGCGCGGATCAGCTGATGCCAGACGAATTTCGCCGACGCTATGCGGCTTAAGCTGGCAGACGCGCAGGGCGAAGCCGTCTTTGTGATGCGTGCCGCTCGGCGGCCATTTTAGAGCCAGGACGAGATGGCTCTGAAATTCGGCGTCGTTCGAAGTTTTGTCGCCCCAGAAGGCGCCGGCCTCGATTCCCTGCGTAGCGGCGTTGCCGGTGCCGGTCAGAAGATAGCGCGCGCCGGAGAGAGCGCTGTGGAACAAGCCTTCATAGGGCCGGAAATATTTAGTGAAGGTGTCGACACCCCGAGTCGACCAGCGCATTGAGCAATCGAGGTGGTCGCGCAGGTTTTGACCGATCTCGGGAGCATCGAACTTGGTGTCTATCCCAACCTGACGTAGATGATCTGCCGGGCCAATCCCTGAGAGCATCAGAAGCTGCGGGCTTCCGATTGCGCCGGCGCTCAGGATCACCTCGCAATCGGCGCACAGCAGTAATTCTTCGGAACCGCGCTGTACCACGACACCCCTCGCAGTACCACGTTCGAAGTGGACCCGCCGTACCGGCAAGCTTGGTAGTATGGTCAGATTTTCGCGACCGGCGGCCTGCAAGAGGAATGCCGATGCGCCGTGCCGCTTACCGTTTGAGATATTGACGTCGAAAAACCCCGCGCCAAGTTGGCTTTCACCGTTGAAACCTTCATCATTCCGCGCAATTCCCGCCTGCTCGCAAGCATCAATATAGGCTTCTGACAGAGCATGTCCGATTAGCCTCCTTGACAGTTTGATCGGTCCATCCAAGCCGCGCCCGTTGCGATGGTTTTGCGGCAGGCCGCTGGCGTTCTCGATCTCGCGCAAGACCCGGTACATGTTCTCCGGGCCCCAGACCGAAGAGGATGCTGCAGCCCATTCCTCGAAATCTGTGTGGGCACCTCTGATGGCAATCATAGAGTTGATCGATGATGAACCGCCTACAACTTTGCCGCGCGGGATATATATCTGGCGCGACGCTAGTTCAGGCTGCGGCGTGGTACGGAATTTCCAGTTGTAAGCTGCGCCGTCATAAAGCAGGCGCACCCCAGCGGGCATGTCGATTAAAAAGGATTTGTTGGTCCTGCCCGCCTCGATCAGCGCAACACGGGCTGAACTGTTGCGGCTCAGACGTTCGGCTAGGGCGCAGCCGGATGAGCCTGCGCCGACGATGATGTAGTCGTAATGCTCACCCTCGATCATAGGTACCTCTTTCATTCGGTGATCCATAGCACGATCTCAGGCATTGCAAAGCAGACCGCAACCGTCAGCAGTTGTATGAGTACGAAAGCAGGCGTAGCAGAGTAAATAGTCAGCAAACTGATAGAGGCTGGGGCCGCCGCCTTAAGAAAAAAGATATTGTAGCCGAATGGCGGCGTCAGGTAGGCTGTTTCGAGGACTAGGATGGTTAACGCCCCAAACCAAATCAAGTTGACATCCAGCGCCAACAGCACTGGCAAAAACACCGGCATGGTTAAAAACAAAATGCCGATTGGATCGATAAAAAAGCCCAACACGAAGACGATGACCAGCATGGCTGCGGTGACGAGGCCCGGCGAGATACTTAGATTTACGATTAAGTCGTTGACTACATCGCCGCCGCCAATACCCGAATAGACTGAGACAAAGAGCAACGAGTTAAGCGCGATCCACAGAACCATGGTGGTCTGCTTCGCGGCATCAACGGCGGCATTGAAGATGTCTTTGCCGTTGATAGCCCGCAGGATCAGCGCGATCAGCGCGCTGGCCGCGGCCCCTATGGCCGCCGCCTCGGTTGGTGTCGCAATCCCGGCGAGCATCGAGCCGAGTACTGCCAGCACAATCAGAATGGAGGGCAAGGTGCGGGAATAAATTTGTATCCGCGTCTGCAGTGATATTTCTTGCCGTGGATCATCCTCGGCGGCCGGGCACAGTTCCTTATTCAGCCAGCACCTGATGAAGACATAGGTCACAAGACAGAATACCAACGCGATCCCAGTCGACAGCCCCACGGCGAACATCTTTCCCACCGAGACGCCAGACAGTCCGCCATAGACAATGGCAAGGACGCTGGGCGGAAACAACTGGCCAAGCGCGCCGCCGGACATGATAACCCCCAACGAGATCTTTTCATCGTAATTCCGGCGCAACATTGCGGGTAGGGCGATCTTGGTCGAGGTTAGCACACCGACTGCGCTAACCCCCGACATACAGCCAATCCCAGCGCATACAAAGATCGTCCCGATAGCCAGACCGCCGCGGAACTTTCCGATCAGCAAATACATGGCATCATAGAGGTCGTCGGCTATACCGCTTCGGACCAAAATCGCCGCCATGAACATAAAAAAAGGCAGCGAGACCAACGAAGGGTTCTGCATTCCAGCGTAGACTTGGCTGGCCAGGATGAAGATTGAAGCTGGGCCCCAGATAAAGTAACCGAAGGTCAGTGAGACAATGCCGATGCCAAATGCGATGGGCACACTGAGGAATAGTATGCAGATCAGCGAGGCGAAAAGCAGGATGGTAAGAAGCGATGCGTCCATGTTCTTCGTGCTCAATACATATCGTTTTGCCACGCGTCTGGGTCTTCAACTCGCGCGTTTCTGGTGAGCGCCACCAGCGACTGCAAGAATATCGCCGTCACCGCGACGATCAGCAGTAGAGAAAGCGGCCACACTGGTGGATTCCAGGGCGTATTGGAGGTTTCCAACCTTGAAATGGATGTTATGGCTCGATTCCAAACAACTTTTAGAAAGACACCCGCATAGACGCAAAGCACAAGGCTGACGGTCCCGGCCAAGAAGCGGTTTGCCCGGCGTGACAGAATGCTTTGGATGAAGTCGATAGCAACATGACTGCGGGTGCGAATGTTGTCAGCAGCGCAAAGAAGAAAAATCGACCCGAACAGAATCTGCACAAGCTCCGCAGACCAGATCGTCGGTTTGGAAAGAACGTACCGCGCAAAGACCTCGTAGCAGGATGCAAACATTCCGGCGATTAGGGCCAATGCCCCAAGATACGATAAGTATTTCGACGCCCGATCCACCAATGATAGCAATTTTTGCACTGTCCTACTCCCCTACTCTGTCTAATCCGGGCTAGATAGCCCGGATTAGTTGATCTAGATTGTAACGGTAGTGGACATTCTTCAGGGAGCTTCGACCTCGTAGCCGAGCTTCCTCAGGAAATCCATACGGGACTGTTGGATCTCACGGAACTCTTCAGAGGCGGGCCAGTATTTTTCGCGCACGATCTGATAGCGGGCCTTCTCGAACTGCTCTAAATCGCCGTCTGGCCAAGTGATAAATTCGATCCCAGCCTCCTTCAGCTTTTTTTCGATCTCGCCTTCTTCAAGACGCGACTGAACAAAGAATTCTTGACTTGCAGCCCGAAGCGCATGGTCGATAACTACCTTAAGATCGTCCGGCAGCGCGTTCCAGGAATCAAGATTGACGATCCAGTCCGAAGAACCTCCCATGATGAATTTCGGGTCGGTGACATATTTCGTCACCTCGTGCCAGCCAAAGCCATAATGCACGGGTGTTGATACGAATTCGAACCCGTCGATTGTGCCGCGCTGCATGGCTGTGTAGATGTCTTCGGACGACATACTGACCGGCGAGGCACCCAGAATAGCTAAGGATTCAGCGGTCAGAGCGGAGGTGCGTAGCTTGAGCCCCTTCAAATCGTCAATGCCTCCGATCTTTTTGTTGGACCAGATATTTTCGCCCAACAGCGTCGTGACGCCAAGATAGTAGAGGTTGTGGCGTTCGGCGACCGGACGAAGCAATTCTTTGCCACCCCCGGAATAGAACCAGTCCAGCCCTTGCTGATCTTCGAAACCCGCTGGCCATTCATTGATAGCCTGAAGCGCTGGTTCCTTGCTCGCATAATACATCAAGAACGTACTGCCGAGATCGAGCGCTCCAGCGCGAACGGCCTCGGGCACCTCCGCCGAAGGCACCACTTGTCCCGCCGGGAAGACCTGTATCTCCATCCGGCCATTTGAGGCTTTTTCGACCTTCTCGGCGAAATTGGTGACCAGCGTGTTGTATTCCGACATGCCGGTGCTTGCATATGTCTGCATGCTCCATTTGATTTCCGCGGCCATGGCATTTAGAGGACCCAAGGTCATGGCTGCCGTAAGCGCAATGGATTTCAATTTGATTTTCATGTATTTCTCCCTGTTGATAGTGGTATTTTGTTGCGGCGCACTCATCCGCCCTTTGCCATCTGCGTGACGATTTTCGTATCCAAAAACTGTGCAACGACTTCGGCGCCGCCTTCGGTGCCCACCCCAGAATCGCGAAACCCACCAAAGGGAAGCTCAGGCAAGGCTAGCCCAAGATGGTTAACGGTCAGCATGCCGGCGGCGATCCCCTGACTCAGCAGCCCGATCGTCGCGGCACTTTTAGCAAATGCGTATGATGCCAACCCATAGTCTAGTCGGTTCGCCTCGGCCAGAGCATCGCCCAGCGTCTGGTATGGATTAATCAGCGCGACCGGGCCAAAAGGCTCTTCGTTCTGGATGCGGGCGGTGATCGGCACCTCGGTCAAGACCGTAGGCGCGTAGAAATAGCCTTTTCCAGCAATGCGCGCACCGCCGGTCTGAAGAATTGCCCCTCGGGCCACAGCCTCGTCGACCAACTCGCTGACAGTATCGACCCGGCGCTGATTGATAAGCGGACCCATCTCAGTTGCAGCGTCGAACCCATCTCCCACGACCAGCGCCATGCTTTGGTCCACGAATTTCTCAACATAGCGATCAAAGATCCGTTCCTGAACTATAAATCGCGTGGGAGAGGTGCAGACCTGCCCGGCGTTACGAAATTTCTGCTGAACCATCAGATTGACCGCAGCATCCAGATCGGCTTCTTCGGTGACAATGACTGGCGCGTGGCCGCCCAACTCCATGGTAATCCGTTTCATGTGATTAGCGGCCAGCGCACCAATCTGACGCCCGACTTGAGTTGAGCCGGTAAAACTGACCTTCCGGATCACTGGATTCGGAATCAAATGACCAGAGATCTTCGGCGGATCACCATAAACCAAATTGATAGTATTCGCTGGCACCCCAGCATCGACAAAGGCACGCACCAGTTCGGCGGGTGAGCCCGGCGTATCCTCCGGTCCCTTCAATACAAAGGAACAACCTGCCGCCAGCCCTGCCGCGAGCTTGCGCACGCATTGATTGATTGGAAAATTCCAGGGGGCAAAGGCCGCGACTGGCCCAACCGGCTGGCGCAAGGTCATCTGAAGCACACCCGGGCTGCGCGCGGGGATGACAATGCCATAGCTCCGACGCGCCTCTTCAGCGCACCATTCGATCATCTCGGCCCCAGCCAGCACTTCGAGCTTAGCCTGCCGTAGTGGCTTGCCCTGTTCCAGCGTCAAGATCTCGGAGATGCGGTCGACACGGTCGCGTAAAATCTGCGCGGCATCGCGCAAGATTGCGGAACGTGCATGGGCAGACATGGCGCTCCAGTCTTGAAATCCGGCTTGGGCAGCTTCCAGCGCCGCATCGAGATCCTCGGCAGTGGCCGAGGCAACCTTGCCGAGAATCTCTTCGGTCGCTGGGTTCACAACGTCGATCACCTCGCCGCTACCGCCTGAGCGCCATGCGCCGTTGATAAAGAGCTGGACGTTCGGATAAGTCATACTTCGCTTTCATACTTCGCTTTGTATTTAAGATTGCATCTGGCTGTCATCGGTTGTATCGCCCCGCTACCGGAACATTTTCTAACCCTGCGCAGCAGTGCGTGATGACGGATCTGGCAATATTCCCTAGGATAAAGCACACTCATTTTACCACTCCGCCCATAGCCGTGGTCTTCGATTGTCCAGCGTTAACAGCGACAGCATCTTCGCTCGTTAACCTATAGGTACCCTGAAACTGGCGCGTTTCTCGAACGCCTATTACTAAGAATTGCGATGCTCCTCTATTTGACCTTTGCTTTTACGCTTGGTCGCCTTCCTCGTTTGGCCGCGTCTGACAACAGAAGAGCACTGACCTACGTGATTTATTAATTCATTGCTCTTCTTGATTGGCAAACAACTAGTTATTATCGACCGAATAACATTATGTTTCCTGAAACTCATTGAAGTGGTCCCAGGAATCCGGACAGTCGGCTAAGGTGTATCCCAAACCTTTGAAGGGATACGAGAATGGCGAAG
>NZ_JASHIN010000051.1:0-13594 GCF_030733705.1 Roseovarius sp. MMSF_3298 | reverse complement strand
TTACAAGCCGTCCCGGACCTGATCCGGGACCTCCCAGCCGCCTGACACCCCGTCCCGGGCTTGACCCGGGACCTCGCTGACCCGAAGAACACCCGACATGCCCTACTACCGCCCCATCCCCCGCACCGACCACGCCCGCCCCGACACGGCCCGGACCCTGGCGGGGGGCTGGTGCTGGTTCGACACGGTCGAGGAACTGCACCGCGACGCGCCTCCCCGCCTGATCCCGGCGCAGGACGCCCCGCCCGAGGTACTGTCCCGCTTGACCGGCCCCCGGGCGCCCGTCACCGGGCTGGACATGGCGCGCCCCGCCCTGATGGGCATCCTCAATGTCACGCCCGACAGCTTTTCCGACGGCGGCCAGCACAACGCGCCCGACGCGGCGCTGGTCCGGGCCGAGGCGATGACCGCCGCGGGGGCCGAGATCATCGACATCGGCGGCGAATCCACCCGCCCCGGCGCCGCCGAAGTGCCCATGGACGAAGAGATCGACCGCACCGCCCCGGTCATCGCGTCCCTGCGCCAGCGCTCCGGCGTGCCCATCTCCATCGACACCCGCAAGGCCCCCGTCGCCCGCGCCGCGCATCAGGCCGGCGCAAGCCTCGTCAACGACGTGGCGGGCTTCACCTTCGACCCTGCCCTGGCGCCCTTCTGCGCCGAGGCCGGCCTGCCGGTCTGCGTGATGCACGCGCAGGGCACGCCCGACGTGATGCAAAAGGATCCGCGCTATGACAACGTCGCGCTTGACGTATTTGACTGGCTGGAGGAACGCATCACCGCGCTGGAACACGCAGGCATTCCCCGCGACCGGATCATCGCCGACCCCGGCATCGGCTTCGGCAAGACACTGGAGCACAACCTGACGCTGCTGCACAACCTGGCGCTGTTTCACGGGCTGGGCTGCGCGGTGCTGCTGGGGGCCTCCCGCAAGCGCTTCATCGGGACGATCGGCGGCACCGAAGAGGCCCGCCACCGCGCCCCCGGCTCCATCGCCGTGACACTGGCCGGGGTGGCGCAGGGCATCCAGATCCACCGCGTGCATGACGTGGCCGAAACGTCGGAGGCGCTCAAGCTGTGGATGGCCGCCACCGTCGCTCCGGAAAATTAGAAATTTTACGGCCTGATAAAATTCGTACGAATTTTATCAGGCGCCGAACAGCCGCCGCAGCGCCCCCAATTGGCTGAGCGCCACGCCCCCGAGGATCAGCGCGAGGCCAAGGTAGAGGCTGGGCGGCAATGCCTCGAACAGCACCACCGCGCCGAAGATGATCGACCAGATCGGCACCTGGTAGTTCACGAGGCTCAGAAACACCGGCCCGGCGTCACGGATCACCTGCACCAGCAGGATCTGAGCCACGCCCGTCGGCAACAAGCCAAGGTATATGAGCGCCCACAGCACCCGGCCCTGCGGCATCTCTGGCAGGCCCTCGACCGCCAACGCATAAGGCATGAACACCACCGCCGCGACCGTCAGCACGGCAGCGGCCAGCGACAGCCGGTCCACCTCCGGCGCGAGCCGCGTGAAGATCGACCCGACGGCATAACACCCCGCCGCCGCGACGCAGGCCAACCGCGCCAGCATCTCGAACTCCGCGCCTGTGGATCGCAACGCCTCTGGCCCGATCAGCACGGCCACACCCAGCGTGCCCATCACGAAGCCCACCGCGCGGCGCAAATGCATCCGCTCGCCCGGCACCAGAAAATGCGCCAGCGGCAGGACCAGCAGCGGCACTGCCGCCATGCAGACACCCGCGAAGCCCGACGCGACCACCTGCTGGCCCCAGCTGAGCAAAAAGAACGGCAGGGCGTTGGAGAAAAGCCCCATCGCCACGATGAACGCCCAAAGCCGCCCGGCCTGAGGCCCGCGACGGCGCGGCAAGCCCCGGCCCGTCGCGCGGCAGAGCACCAGCAGGAACACCGCCCCAAGGGTCAACCGCACCGCCACCACCGTCAGCGGCCCGACGCCTTGCAAAGCCACGCTGACCGCCATGAAGGACGCGCCCCAGATCATGCCCAGCGCGCAGAGCCTGAGCCAGTTCACCGGCGCGACGGCAATCGTCTTTTCCATTCAGATCAACTCTCCGGTCATGTGGGTGCGTGTCAAAGCGTCCCGAGCGCATTGTCGTTCGTCGCGGCCCAGCCACCTCTTGAGACCGAAAGGAGGCGCATTATGGATATAGCCATCGGCGCCGCGGCCCTGTCGATCATCACCTTGGTGATCGTTCTCATCTTGGCCGCGCGCAACAAGCAAAAGACCGAAGAGCGAAAGAAAGATCCCGACATCCCGCCAAGTTCGCTTGCCAAGGACGGCGACGCGCACAAGCCGGTCGACTGACAAGAACGAAAAGAGCCGGCGCAATTGACCGGCTCTTTCCTTTTTTGGGTGCGGATGGCCTCAGTTTTTCTCTTTGTCGACCATCTTGCCGGCGGAAATCCACGGCATCATGGCGCGCAGCTTCTCGCCCACTTCCTCGATCTGGTGCGCATCGTTCATCCGGCGCGTGCCCTTGAAGAACGGCTGGCCGACCTTGTTCTCGGTCATGAAGTCACGCACGAACGCGCCGGTCTGGATGTCGTGCAGGATCGCCTTCATCTCCTTCTTGGTCTGCTCATAAGGCAGAACCCGCGGGCCGCTGACATATTCGCCATACTCGGCCGTGTTCGAGATCGAGTAGTTCATGTTGGCGATGCCGCCTTCGTAGATCAGGTCAACGATAAGCTTCACCTCGTGCAGGCACTCGAAATAGGCCATCTCGGGGGCATAACCCGCCTCGACCAGCGTCTCGAAGCCCATGCGGATCAGTTCGACGAGACCGCCACAGAGGACCGCCTGCTCGCCGAAGAGGTCGGTTTCGCACTCTTCGCGGAAGTTGGTCTCGATGATGCCAGACCGCCCGCCGCCGATGGCCGAGCAATAGCTGAGGCCCAGCTCCAGCGCCTTGCCCGAGGCGTCGTTGTGCACGGCCACGAGGCAGGGAACGCCGCCGCCCTTGGTGTATTCGCCGCGAACGGTATGGCCGGGGCCCTTGGGCGCCATCATGATGACATCGACGCCGTCCTTGGGCTCGATCAGGCCGAAATGCACGTTCAGACCGTGGGCAAAGGCAATCGCCGACCCTTCTTTCAGGTTGTCATGCACGTAGTTCTTGTAGGTCTCGGCCTGCAATTCGTCGGGCATGGTGAACATCATCAGGTCGCACCAGGCCGCCGCCTCGGCAATGCCCATGACCTTGAGCCCTTCGCCTTCGGCTTTCTTGGCCGAGAGGCTGCCCTCGCGCAGCGCCACCACGAGGTTCTTGGCACCCGAGTCGCGCAGGTTCAGCGCATGGGCGTGGCCCTGGCTGCCATAACCCAGGATGGCAACTTTCTTGTCCTTGATCAGGTTGATATCGCAATCGCGATCGTAATAGACGCGCATGGTTCTCTCCTTTGTCGTCAGATGACGTGGAAGATGACGAATGTTTCGCAAGAGATCCCGACTTTCTGGGTATGATTTTCCAGATTGATGCGATAATCATTCACTATTCTTCAAATACTCAAAAATTCCATGCTCCGGACACCCTGCCAAACACATGCAACTCGACGACACAGACCGCCGCATCCTGCGCCAGTACCAGCATGACCCGACGCTCGGCCCCGCCGAGCTGGCGGGGCTCGCAGGCGTGACGCCCGCCACCTGTGCGCGACGGCTGGACCGGATGGCGCAGGCGGGGCTTCTGCGCGGCAACCACGCGGTGATCGACTGGGCAACGCTTGGCTACAGCGTCGAGGTCTCTTTGCGCATCACGCTCGACAAGACCGTGCCCACCGCGTTCGACGAATTCACCGAGGCCGCGCGCGCCATCCCCGAGGTTCTGGAAATCCAGTCCTTCCTGGGCCGGGTCGACACCCGCCTGTCGGTCATCGCCCGCGACATGGCCCATTACCAGGAGATCTATCGCACCGCGATCCTCACCCTGCCCCACATCACCGATATCGAGGCATTGATGCACGTCGCGCAGATCAAGACCGACGAGGTGCTTCCCCTATGATCGAACTGGACACGACCGACCGCCAGATCCTGCGCGCGCTGGTGAAGGACGCCACGCAATCGGCGGGCGCCATCGGCCGTGCCCTGGGCCTCAGCCAGCCCGCCGCGTGGCGCCGCATCAAGCGACTGCGCGACGCGGGCATTCTGAAAACCCAGCGGCTCGACCTCGACAAGGAGGCGCTGGGGTTCGGCGTCACTGTCTTTCTGGGCCTGAAACTGGCCACCAAGGGCCGCGTCAGCCTTGCCGATTTCGAACGCGCGGTGTCTGCCATCCCCGAGGTACAGACGGTCGAGCATATTCTTGGCCTCTACGACTATCGCCTGCGCGTCGTGGCCCGCGACATCTCGGATTTCGAGCGCGTGCTGCGCCGCCGCATCATGACTCTTCCGGGCGTCGGAGACGTCGAGGCGAACGTGCTCCTGAGCGAGGAACGTCGCCCCGGCCCGATCGGCTGATATCACCACGGCTGTATACTGCGGCATGCCTGCATGCCAAAGTATTCTTTAATTACATAGACTTATTCGCCCTCCGCATGACGGGTATGCAGAATCGGCGGCTAGCCGCGCCCCCTGCAACACATCTATGCTGCGTTGCAGAATTAGCGTGCCGACCCGGCATTCCACGAGGTCGGTAACCACCTGCAACCGAACGAGGTACCCCATGAAAACGATCCTGACCGCCGCCGCCCTTGCCCTGACAGCAACCACGGCCATTGCCGATACCGTCACGCTGACACGGGCGAATGCCGGCGTAACCCTGCATGAAACCGATGCCGACATGAGCGTCTACTGGATCGAGGATGGCGACGCCTACGCACTGACCGCCACATATGTCACCGGCGAGGCGCCCGCCGATCCCGCACGCCTGCGGATGCACCTGTCGGATGGCGACACGGTGACCTTCGGTCTGCCCGGCGTGCAGGACCGCGTGTTCACCTTCGCCCGCGACGGCGAAACCGTCTCGGTCCGGTCGGCCCGCGTCAGCGTCGATTACGCCAGCAAGTAAGTCCGGCCTTCGGTCGTGCTCCGCCGCGGCGCCCCGTGCGTCGCGGCGTTCTCATGTGCGGCGTGCTGAAAAACACTTCGGCGTGACGGCATGACGCCCTGTCATCCCGCCGCGCGTCGAGGCATACTGCCGCCAGTTTTCCAAACCAGGACAGGACGCTCATGACCGCTCTTCGCCCCGATATCGACCCCGACGGCCTGCTGGAATATTCCGTCGTCTTCACCGACCGCTCGCTCAACCACATGAGCAAGGCGTTCCAAGGGGTCATGACCGACATCTCGGCCATGCTGAAAGAGGTCTACAACGCCTCTGCCGTGGCCATCGTGCCCGGTGGTGGTACCGTCGCGATGGAGGCCGTCGCGCGCCAGTTCGGCCATGACGCCCATGCGCTGATCGTGCGCAACGGCTGGTTCTCCTATCGCTGGAGCCAGATTTTCGAGGCCGGACAGTTCACCTCGGACACGACCGTCTGCATGGCCCGCCAGACCGGCAACGGGGCACAGGCCCCCTTTGCCCCCGCCCCGATCGAGGAAGTGACGGCGAAGATCCGCGAAGCCAAGCCCGACGCCGTCTTCGCGCCGCACGTGGAAACCAGCGCCGGCATCATCCTGCCCGATGACTACATCACCGCGTTGGCCGAGGCCGCGCATGAGGTGGGCGCCCTGATGGTGCTCGACTGCATCGCCTCGGGCTGCGCCTGGGTCGATATGAAACAGACCGGCGTCGACGTGCTGATCTCCGCCCCGCAAAAGGGCTGGTCGGCCTCGCCCTCCGCTGGTCTGGTGATGATGTCCGACCGGGCACTGGAGCGGCTGGAGGCGACCACCTCCAACAGCTTCGCCATCGACCTCAAAAAATGGCACGCGATCATGCAGGCGTATGAGAACGGCGGTCATGCCTATCACGCCACCATGCCCACCGACGCGCTGCGCGGGTTTCGCGATACCATGCAGGAGACGAAGGACTTCGGCTTTGAAAAACTGCGGCAGGCGCAATGGGACCTGGGCAATTCGGTACGTGCCATGCTGGCCGACAAGGGCGTGACATCCGTGGCGGCCGATGGGTTCGGCGCGCCGGGCGTGGTGGTCAGCTACACCACCGACCCCGAGGTGCAAAACGGCAAGAAATTCGCCGCCGAGGGCATGCAGATCGCCGCCGGCGTGCCCCTGCAAGTGGGCGAGCCCGACGGGTTCATGACCTTCCGGCTGGGGCTTTTCGGTCTGGACAAGCTCTATGACGTCGAGGCCGCGAAGGCCCGGCTGAAAGAAGTGTTCGACAAGGTTCTTTAGCCAACGCGCGGTCTCAGGGCGCAGCTAGCTGCGCCGCCGCAACCGTATATTGCTGTTCGCCCCCAGCCCCCGGCGCAGGCACATCCAGATCACCCAGGCGCTGGCCACCAGCCACAGACCGCCCCACATCCAGGTGGTGCCGCCGAACTCCTCGGCCAGCATCCGCGCGTCGGAATGCAGCCAGCCGCGCGCAATCGTGTCGCCGTAGATGTCCAGCGGCACGTAGATCATGCAGGCCAGCCCGATCACCCTCAACATCAGGTCGTTCACGTCCCTCGGCAGGTACTTCGCCGCCAGCAACATCGCCGCGCCCGTCCCGGCCCCGAACACCAGCGCGAAGGGCGCCCGAACGTAAAGCACCGTCACCGCCAGCAGCGCGACCCCCAGCACGCCCAGCACCTTCCGATCCGCCCGCGTGCGCACGGCGGCCATGAAGAGCACCACGCCGATCAGCAGCGAGCCGAGATAGCCCGCGCTCAGACTCCAAAACCGGCTGCCCCCGCGCGAGGTCACCGCCCCGCCCTGCATCGGGTCGAGCGTCAGGTCCAGAACCTCGCCGCCGGTCAGAAGCACGGCCAGCACGTGGCCCAGCTCATGCAGAAACACCACCAGCAGTTTCAGCGGGATCACCACGGGGGTCCGCCACAATAGGGCAATCGCAGCAACGAGCAGCAGCAACTGCCAATGGCCGCGCAGAAACGCCTGCATTCTCAGCCCCTTGCGCCGAGACCAAGCTGCATCAGCGTCTTGCGCACCGGGGCCAGCCCGTAAAGCGCGTTCAACGCCTGCATCCGCGCGTCGCGCAGCACCGGCGCGCTGACCATGGACGCGCGGTTCAGCACGTCGATGCCCGTGACCCGCGCCATCACGTCCCAGTGGCGGCGCTTGTGATAGGTCTCCAGCATGTCGCGGTCGCCCAGACTGTCGGGATGTGCGGTGGCCAACTCCAGCAGCACGTGCAGATCGCCAAGCGACATGTTCAGCCCCTGCGCCCCGATGGGCGGCACCACATGCGCGGCCTCGGCCACAAGGGCGATCCGCTCGCCCGCCATGCGCTCGGCCACCTGGGATATGATCGGCCAGACCGTCCGGCGCGAGGCCAGCGTCAGCGGCCCGAAAAGGTGGCAGGACCGCGTGCTCATCTCCACCTCGAATTGCGCCACGTCCAGGCCGGCCAGCCGCTGCGCCTCGGGACCTTCCTCCATCCACACCACGGCGGACGAGGGCCGCCCCTCGTAATCCGGCAGCGGGACCAGCGTGAAGGGGCCGCCGCTGCGGTGGATCTCTGTCGAGACGTTGTCATGCGGGATCGGATGGGTCACCGCGAAGGCCAGCGCCTTTTGGCCGTAGCGCGTTGTTTTCACGGGAATACCGGCAGCCTCCCGCATGGGCGAGCCGCGCCCATCGGCGGCCAGAACCAGCCGGGCACGCGCCTTGGTGCCGTCACTCAGGCTTACCCGCGCCTCGGCCTCGCGGGTAAAGAGGGTTTCCGCGGCCACGCCGGGGCGAAACTCCACGGTGTCGAGGCTGTCCAACTGCGCCACCATCTCGCGCCGCAAGAGCCAGTTGGGCAGGTTCCAGCCAAAGGGCTTTTCCGAAATGTCGCCCGCATCGAAATCCTTGACGACGCGCGGCTCCGCCACGTCGCCGCCCGCGTCAACGATGCGCATCACCTGCAAAGGCGCCGCCTCGGCGTCCAGCCGGTCCCATATCCCCGCCTCCGCCAGAAGCGCTTGCGCCGGTTGCAGAATCGCGGTGGTGCGCAGGTCCGATCCTTCGGCATCGCGCTCGGTCACCGGCGGGGCCGGATCAACGCACAGCACGCGGAACCCGGCGCCCCCGAACAGGGCCGCCGCCGACAGCCCGGCCACGCCGCCGCCGGATACGATGATGTCGAAATCGAATGGGCGCATGTTTCCTGCCTCCTTCGCGTTCAACATAGGCCGCGCGTGACGCGGTCACCAGCGGCATCGGAACGCAGCGCCAGATAAATGATTAATCGATCACGGTCAGTGCCTTGCATGACGTACCCGACTCGACACATGAAGTCCTCCGCCTAGACCAGCCGCGACAGAAATCCTGACAGATCGTCGGTATGGTGATGCACGTGATCGGCTTCGACCACCTCGGGGCCGACCAGCACGGTCCGCATCCCCATCGCATGTGGCGCCGCAAGGTTGCGCACGTCATCCTCGAACATCGCCGCCCGTGCCGTGACGACGCCATCGGTGGCAAAGACCCGGTCGAACGCCGCCCGGTCCGGCTTGGGATGGAACCCGGCATGTTCCACGCCGTAGATCGCGTCGAAAAGACCCTCCAGCCCCCGCGCCTCGACCACGCGCTGCGCATAAGGGGCCGAGCCGTTCGTATAGACGATCTTGCGCCCCGGCAGCGCCCGGATATGCGCGGCCAGCTCCGCGTCCGCTTTCAGCACGTCGAAGGATATGTCGTGCACATCCGTCAGGTACGGCCCCGGGTCCACGTCATGCTCTCGCATCAGCCCGGCCAGCGTCGTGCCGTGCCGCCGCCAGTAGTCCAGCCGCAGCCGGTCGGCCTCGGCCCGGTCCACACCCAGCGCGTCCATCACGAACTGCGTCATCCGCACTTCGATCTGGTCGAACAGGCGCATCTCGGGCGGGTACAGCGTGTTGTCGAGGTCAAAGACCCAGGTCTCCACATGCGCGAAGAATTCTTTCGCCATCGTTTCCATCCGCTCTTTATTGTCGCAGGGCCCTGCAAGGCTTGCACCCCGCGCCCTGCCCCGCATACTCTCATCCATCGAAACCAGATAACAAAAGAGAGTGCGATGACCATAGCCGCGCCGCAGAAAGATGCCTACCACCTGATCCTCGAGGCGATCGACACCGGTGATTACAAGCCCGGCGACCGCCTGGTGGAAAGCGACCTGGCAGAGCGGTTCGGGGTGTCGCGCACGCCGATCCGCGAGGCGCTGCAACGGCTGGAAACCCAGAGCCTGCTGACCCGCGACGGCCGCAGCCTGATCGTGTCGTCACTGGATCACAACCAGCTGGCAGAGCTTTATGTCGTGCGCGCCGAGTTGGAGGGGCTGGCCGCCAACCTGGCCGCCCGTCATGCCGCGCCGGAAGAAGTGCGCGTGCTGCGCGACATGGTCACTGACGATCACGCCCTGATTGACGATCCCAAGGCGATGGCCCGCGCCAACCGGCGCTTTCACAAGCAGATCCACCTGTCCTCGCACAACCGCTTCCTGGTGCAGCAGCTGGACCTGGTGCATCGCTCCATGGCGCTGATGGCGACCACGTCTCTGGCCGCTCTTGGCCGCCCCGAGGATGCGCTGGCCGAGCATGACGCCATCGTCACCGCTATCGAGAACGGCGACGCCGAGGCCGCGGGCGAGGCATTGCGCGCCCATATTTCCAAGGCGTTCGTGACCCGGTTGAAACTGGATTCAGGGGAACTGGGCACGCTGATCTAGGGGCGATTTCACGGCCGGCGGAGGCGCCACGTCCAGCGACAGGCCATGCGCGGTCTTGTCCCAGAAGAACGGCTTCAGAACCAACTCGTAAAGCGCCTTGTAAGCAGCGATCGCCCCCAGCGGCTGATAGAAATGCATCGTCGGCACCCAGACCATCAGGTGACGATGCTTTAGGCCCATGACCGAGCTGAGATAGATCGTCAGGTTCAACGCCTCGATCACAACGAAAAGCCCGGCGCAAACGGCCATCACGGCACGCGGCAGCACCGGGTCCAACGGGTGCGGAAGGCCGAAGAACACGAGCCAGCAGGACCACAGCAGCGGCGCCAGCATCACCTGGCTGACCGCGGTCACGAAATGCGCTTGAAAGCCCCAGAATTTCCATGCCCCCAACTGCCGATAGAGCAGCCCGGGGCGCCGCATGTGCACCAGGTAGGTCGTCATGTAGCCCTTCAGCCAGCGCGAGCGTTGCTTGACCCAGGCCCAGGGCCGGCAATTCGCCTCTTCCTCGGTGACGGTGGCGACCATCTCGGTCCGGAACCCATGGCGGGCCAGACGAAAGCCAAGGTCGGCATCCTCGGTCACGTTATGCGCGTCCCAGCCGCCCAGCGCCTCCAGCGCGTCGCGCCGGAAATAAAGCGTCGTGCCGCCCAGCGGGATGGCAAAGCCCAGCCGCGCCATTCCGGGCAGGATCGTGCGGAACCAGGTGGCGTATTCGATGGTGAAACACCGCGCCAGCCAGTTCTGACGCGGATTGTAGTAGTCCAGGGCCCCCTGCAGACACGCCACCTCGGGCGGGGCCTGCTGGAAATGCCGCGCCACACGGGTGATCTGGTCGGCTTCGGGCGCATCCTCGGCGTCGAAAATCCCGATGATGTCACCCTCGCAGAAATCCAGCGCATAGTTCATCGCCCGCGGCTTGGTGCGCGGCTGTCCGTCGGGCACCACCACCACCCGGATCCAGCTGGGCAGGTCGATCTGCGCCAGCGTCGCGCGGGTCATGGCGTCTTCCTCTTCCAGAACCAGCACCACGTCGAGCAGGCACTTTGGATAGGTCAGCTGCGTCAGCCGCGCCACCAGCGCATGCGCCACCTCGGTTTCGCGGAACAGCGGCACCAGGACCGACACCCTTGGCAACGGGGTCTTGTCGTCGGCCGGCGGCACAACCGGCGCGACCGGCCCCTCGGACATACGCGCCACGAAGGCCAGCAGCTTGAACACCCCGGACACGGCCAGCGTGACGACCGCCCAGCCCATCATCAGCGCCAGCATCGCCCGCGGGAAAACCAGTGTCAGCGCGATCAGTCCGATCACCGCCATCGTCACCAGCGCCAGTCGCCGCGCATGGCCCTGCGCCCAGCTGCGGCAGCTTTCGATGACCGGCACGCGGGCCTGGGCCGCCCGTGTCAGGATGTCGTCGCAATGATCCGCCACGTGGGACTGAACCACCTCGCGCGGGGCGATCAGAACGCGGGCCTGCCGCAGGTCTTCCGGAAGGTGCGCGCGCGCAAGGGCCAACGCCTCGGGCTCGCCGGTCACGATGGCGGGCTGGCCATCGCGGTCGGTCACCGGGAAGACTGCATGACGCAAAAGGACCTGGGGGGCGGCGTCCACAGCAATGGGCGGCAGTGCCGCGAGTTCATCCGCGGCGACCTGGCGCGAGCGGAAGCGGCGGACGTGCGCATCCAGAAGATCGCCTTTCGTCACCAGCCCCTCGGCGACAAGGATCCGCCCCATATCCGCATCGCAATGCCGGCGTACCTGGCGTGCAAGCATCGCGTCCCGCGCGGGAAGCGTTCCTCGGCGCACCAGGTCGGTTTCCACCGCCCCGGCCTCCATATCGGCTGTGTCCTCGGACAAGCCGAGCTGGCGCAGTTCCGAAATCCCCATATCCGTCTGCCCTTCTGCGTGACGGAAAAAGGGCTACCAAAAGAAGGTTAACACAACGTAAAAAAGGGGTTAACGCGGCGGACGCGCCCTAGCGGTCCATCGACGCCGCGAACCGCTCGAACAGGTAAAAGCTGTCCTGCGGGCCGGGGCTGGCCTCGGGGTGATGCTGCACCGAGAAAACCGGGCGGTCGGCCATGCGGATGCCGCAGTTCGATCCGTCGAACAGCGATACATGCGATTGCACCACGCCCTCTGGCAGGGTCTGGCTGTCCACGGCGAACCCGTGGTTCATCGACGTGATTTCGACCTTGCCGGTCGTAAGGTCCTTGACGGGATGGTTCGCGCCGTGATGGCCGTGGTTCATCTTGATCGTCCGCGCGCCCAGCGCGAGGCCCAGCATCTGGTGACCGAGGCAGATACCGAACATGGGCAGGTTCTTTTCCAGAACGCCGCGGATCATCGGCACGGCATATTCGCCCGTTGCCGCCGGGTCGCCGGGGCCGTTCGACAGGAACACGCCATCGGGGCTTTGCGCCAGCACGTCCTCGGCGGTGGCCGTCGCGGGCATCACCGTCACCTCGCAGCCCGCGCTGGCCAGGCAGCGCAGGATGTTGCGCTTGGCGCCGTAATCAATCGCCACGACCTTGTGCCGGGCTTGCGTCTGGCGCGGGAAACCGTCGGGCCAGGCCCAGCGCATCTCGTCCCAGCGATAGCTTTGCGCACAGGTCACCTGCCGGGCCAGGTCCATGCCTTCGAGCCCGGCAAAGGCCCGCGCCTTGGCGACCAGCGCTTCGGTGTCGAACTGGCCGTCCGCGCGGTGTGCGAGCGCCACGTGCGGCGCGCCCTGCTGGCGGATGGCCCGCGTCAGACGGCGGGTATCGACGCCGCCGATGGCCACCCGGCCCCGCCGCGCCAGCCACTCGCCCAGCCGCTCGGTCGAGCGCCAGTTCGAGGGCTCCGTCGGGTCCCATTTCACGACCATGCCCTCGGCCACTGGATCGGCGGTCTCGTCATCGTCGGGGTTCACGCCCACGTTGCCGATATGCGGAAAGGTGAAGGTCACCACCTGCCCGGCATAGCTGGGGTCGGTCATGATCTCCTGATAGCCGGTCATCGCGGTGTTGAAGCACAGCTCGGCCGCGACCTCGCCTTCGGCCCCGAACCCGCGCCCGTAGAACAGCGATCCATCGGCCAGGGCAAGACAGGCGGTCGGACGGGCATCGGGCGCGTGCGTCATCGGGGATTCTCCATCGGGCAAATTGCGCGGAACCTATGGTCACCCGCGCGCGCGGTCAAGGCCGCGTTTCGCGCCGCAACGTCATTCGCGCCGGTCAACAAAACAAGGGCCGGGCTGGGTGTCACAGCTTATTGCACGGCGTTTCGCTTTCCAGTAGTGTGGCACGCTTACGGGATGACAAGAGGATACCCTGACATGGGATTGCGCGAGCGCGTGAACGACGCCCTGAAACAGGCCATGAAAGACAAGGACAGCACGCGGCTCGGCACGCTGCGGCTGATCAATGCCGCGATCAAGGATCAGGACATCGCCCGCCGTGGCACCGACAATGACACCGGCTGTTCCGATGGCGATATCCTCGCCATCCTGGGCAAGATGACCAAGCAGCGGCAGGAAAGCGTCCGCGCCTACGAGGAAGGCGGACGTCTCGACCTCGCGCAGGAAGAGCAGCGCGAGATCGAGGTGATCGAGGAATTCCTGCCCCGCCAACTGGACGAGGCGGAAGTCACCAAGGCCATCGACTCCGCCATCGACAAGACCGGCGCCAGCTCGATCCGAGACATGGGCAAGGTGATGGGCCACCTCAAGGAAAACTATACCGGCCAGATGGATTTCGGCGCGGTGGGCCCGCGGGTCAAGGACCGGCTCTGCGCCTGAGACGCGGCGCGGGGGGGGGGGGGGGGGG
>NZ_JASHIN010000050.1:0-13960 GCF_030733705.1 Roseovarius sp. MMSF_3298 | reverse complement strand
ACGAACTGCATCAAATTCACCAGCGCCGACATCGAAACCGCCAAGGGCGTCGGCTCCATCTCGACCCTGACCTTCGACCTCGACATCACGGTCGAACCTGTCGCGAGCGCCAACCCGATGGCCCCCACGCACCGCGTCCTCGGCCGCTCCCCGCGCGGCAAGCTGGTCGAGTGCGGCGGCATCTGGAAGAAGCAGAACAAGGAGACCGGCGCCGACTACTACACGCTGACCATCCGCGACCACGGCTTCAACGCAAACCTCGGCAAGGCCGCCAACCAGGACGATCTGTCCCTGCAGGCCGTCATCCCCTGGGGGCCGAAAGACGCCGCTTGATCTGAAGAATTGGGCCCGACATCGTTCGGGCCCAGCACCCGCAAGTCGATCTTGAACGCGTTCAAGATTAGATCGTTTTGCACCTCACCGCCTCTAATCATACTCCTGAATTCAGGTAGGCGCGTGGTATCTTCCAATTGCGCCCATAATAGTGCTACTATGAGTGGCGAAACGAGTCGAACTCGGAATCAACCGAAGTCGGGGCAGCGATATGAGCGGAAGTCTAGAACAGTTTTTGACCGACCTGTCACGAGGTCTGGAGCGCACAATGGTCGCCGTCAACAAAGAGTTGACGCTGCGCCATCGTATCAAGCGCACATGGTCGATGCGACAGTGCGCTCGCTTCTTGAACGTCAGCATCCAATACTTGACCAAGTTTGCGAATGGTAACGACGACTTTCCAAAGGGTGAGTACGTTGGACGCGAGCGTGTCTTCAACCTTCATGAACTGATGCATATGCGCGCTTTGATGGCGGCGTCTGCAAAGCGTCCTTTTGACTATCTTGCGTGGCGCAAGCCCGACGATCCGCTTCCAGTCATTTCATTTGCCAGCCAAAAGGGCGGAACCGCCAAGAGCCTTAGCGCTGCACATTTCGCACAGTACCTGAGCCTACATTACGGAATGCGTGTTGGCGTGATGGATGCGGACCCTCAGAGCACGATCACACTTTACTTTGTAGGCGGTGAGGGGTTGTCTCAAATGCCTACTGAAGAAACGCCATCGATGGTGGACTTCGCGGGCCTCTTCCAGTCTGAGGAGGCGCCGTACACGGAGCACTCTGCGAAGACGCTGGATAGCTTCTTTTTGAAGACTTCTTGGCCAGGGCTTCGATTGGTTCCAGCGCACGGAGAGACCTCTGAGGGCGAAATTCAGATCGCCCGCTTGGTTCGCGAAGCTCCTGCAGGCAAGAGTTTCTACCGCTACCTTCGGGACGCGATTGATCGCTGGAAAGAAGCGCACCCTCCGGCAACTGCTCCCAATGAACTTGTTACGGATGGAAAGGTCGATCCTGTCCGACTTGAGCATGCGCTGAACGAAACGCTGGATTGCATCATCATTGATTATCAACCGGCGCTGACGCTTTTCCAGCTCAACAATGTGATAGCCTCTTCATCCCTCGTCATTCCTCAGACCATGAAGGGGTTCGACATCGCAACTCTGTCGACCTTTGTCACCGGCCTGCTAGGTATGCTGCAGCACATCTTAGCACATGAGCGTATCGATATTGGCTCGGGTGCCAACATGCTTTTGCCAACCATTGTGCAGCGTTCCAACGGTCAGGATCTCAACCACATTGGCAATCTTCTCGAGCACTGCCCCACGGAGATCTTGCCCGTGTTCTATCTTCGGTCAGACGCGATTTCGAACGCTTCAGACGTTTATCAGTCGGTCTACGAATATGAGCCTGACACGCCTGGCAAACGAAAAGGTATCAACAGATTTATCGAGAACGCAGACGCGGTGAATGATGCAATCGTCAGCCGTCTGTGGCCAGGCCTCGAACGTGGTTATGCGAATGCTTGGATGGACACGTTCTATGATGACGATGATGGGGAGACCGCAGCATGAAGCGAACTATCCCGAGGTCGCTGGTTTCGAAAGCTTTGAGCCAATCATCTGAGCCGAGTGGCAATGGCGACGAGGCAAAAGTCGACACTGCACCGTCTTCTACTACTGCACCTTTCAAGGGAGCGGGTAGTGCATGGAAGGCCGGCGCACTTGCCCAATCGCAGGCAGCGGTCGAGCAGGGTCGCGCGCAGCTCGTCGAAGACATTCTGAACGGCCGTCACGAGCTTCAGATTTCACCGGAACAAGTGCAGGATCCGTTAGGTTCAGATCGTCGTGATGACTGGCTGGCACAAGAGGCCTTTCAAACGCTTCTTAAGAGCATCGAAATCAACGGCCAAGACACGCCCATCCTTGTTTGGCCAGAGGATCCGAATTGGAAGCCTGACCCGTTGAACCCAACAGACGTCGCGGATGCTCGCTTTATCATGCTGACCGGCAGACGTCGTCATGCTGCAGCGAAAACCCTGGGGCTTAAGCTTCGAGCAATCTTGGCGTCCCCAGAGAAGCGAGGCGCGGAGAACGCGCAGTTCGAGATGCTGTTCCTCCGTTTCCGGGAAAACGAGGAAAGGGAGAACCTTGGCGCATTCGAGCGCCTACTGGCTATCGGAGAGATGTACGAGACGCTTCGTGAGTCTGGTGAGAAGACGACTGCGGTAGCGTTTGCAGCACGTATTGGTGTCCACGAGAGTATCGTGTCGCGCGCTCGCGCAGTTTTCGGGGCTCGAGATCAAATCTTGAACGCGTTCAAGAACGCTTACGACATGAGCTTCCAGGATCTGCAAAAAGCGCTGGCCAGCCTTGAGGGCAAGCCGAAGAAGCAAGTCAGAAAGTCCGCTCAGAAGATCACCGCCAAGCGCAAGGTAGGGGGTCGTAATCTCTCGCTCACGTCAGCGAACGGCAATCTCTCGATCAAAGCCGCAAGCGTACCGCTGAGCCAAGAGAAGCTTGAGGAGTTGAGCGATCTGATCGCGGACTTCTTGGCAAAGAATAAGGAGGTTCCACCGGCGGGCTAGAGCCTGAATACCGGTGCATCTCCATACATTGAGGCAACGAGCAAGAAGGAAGAATGTGATCTAAAGGCAAAAGAAAAGCCCCCAAGCTGAGGGCCTGAGAGCTAATCTTATTGGTTTGGTCGCCTTGAAGATAAGTCTCTCTCGAATCACTGTCAACGACGAACGCTTCTGAGCGAACGGCTTTCTTTTGCCTCCACATAACTGGAGGTGAGAAACAGGCATGAAACATACAGGTTGGCGCAAGCCGACACCGGGTCTTGGCATTGCAGAGCAACTTGCCCAAGCCGGTGAACAGGTCGCTGTACCCAAAACGCGGGCTTTTGTCGCTGTGAAGCGGGTGGGGGCCTACATTGGCCTCAAGGCCGGAGACATGATGCTCCTCGACACGCTCGGGGCCTTTACCCAGGCCCAGGACTGGGAGGAGGGGCAGCGTCCGATCGTCTGGACGTCAAACGCCTATCTGATGGAGCAGACGGGGTTCTCGCTCTCCGCGCTGAAACGCCATGCCCGGCGCCTGGCCGAGATTGGCGTGATCTCCTTCCAGGACAGCCCGAACGGCAAGCGGTGGGGCCGCAGGGACGCCGAGGGGCGCATCGTCGAGGCCTATGGGTTCGATTTGTCGCCACTGTCGGCGCGTGTCGTGGAGTTTGAGGAACTGCACGCCGAATTGCAGGCCGAGCGCGAGCTCTGCCAGCGTTTGAAGCGCCAGATCACCGTAGCACGCCGCATGATCCGCGCGCGGATCGAGGCGGCCGTCAGCAGCGCGCTGCGCGGGCCCTGGACGCAGTTCACGGGGCTCTTCGAGGAGCTTCTGGACCGGCTTCCGGGCCGCCATGAAGCTTCAGAACAGCTTGCACGGCTGCTAGGCTGGTTCAAGGAACTTCGGGAGCGCGTCGAAGCGGCCTATCTCAAGGCAACCGAGGTCGTTCAACCTGTGGAAAACGCGCCCGAAACCAAGGAACAAACTTCCGAAAAGACTCAAGAAATGAACCCCAGGGAGGTCATTTCTGACCCTCATATACTAATTACAAACCAACTTGATCCTGTAATTCGTAATTCCTCAGAAGATGAGGAAGTCGCGGCCATGGTGCCAAATGCTCAACCCGAAGACAAGGTTGATAGGGAGCTGGAAGAGTGGGTTGCCGAGGTGCGCAAGAAGCGCGCCGCACTAGATCTGCCGACCGTGATGCAAGCCTGTCCGGAATTCGCGTCTTGGGCCCGCAATATGGGCGGGTTCCTAAAAGATTGGGGCGATCTGCACCGGGTCGCTGGTCAACTCAGACCGATGATCGGCATTTCTGAACATGCCTGGAACGTGGCACAGGACCGGCTGGGCAAACAGGTGGCGACAGCGGCGCTCGCGCTTGTTTTCGAGAAGCATTGCGCGGGCGAAGTGTCCTCGCCGGGCGGATATCTGCGCGGCATGGTCGAGAAGGCCGGGGCAGGGGAGCTGCATCTCGAGCGCAGCTTCTATGGCAGGCTCAGCGGGCAGGCGGCGTGATGGGGCAAGGGGTCAGAGACCGGCGGCCTTGGTCAGGTTCACCCGGAACCGATCGCGCCGGCGCTGGTAGCGGCGGGTCATCTCGGCCGAGGCGTGTCCCAGTTGCTTTTGCACGTAGCGTTCGTCGACTTCGGCCGAACTCGCCAGACCGGCGCGCAGCGAGTGACCTGAGAATAGCGCCAGGCGCTCTTTCTCGGGCAGTTCGGATCGGATACCGGCATCCAGAACCGTGCGCTTGATCAGGCGTGCGACATGTTTGTCGTTTAGTCTGGTTTCGGTGGCGCGGTTGCCATCGCGCGAGGCCCTTACAAAGACAGGGCCGAAGTCGATCTTCGCGAAGTGCAGCCATTGCTCCAGCGCATGCACGGGGCAGGTCTGATCCTTGGAGCCGCGGCCGATCTCGACCTCGCGCCAACCGGTCTTGGCGTTGAGGGTCAGGAGGGCGCCTTTCTCGAAGATCTCGATCCAGCCGCCGGAATCCGACGTGTCGTCCTTGTGGACGTCAAGGCTGACGATTTCTGAGCGACGCAAACCTCCGGCGTATCCAAGGAGAAGGATTGCCCGATCCCGTAGCCCGCGCAGGTCGAAAGGAAGGGTGGCCACCATCGCGAGGATGTCCTCGGCCAGGATGGCTTCCTTCTGAACCGGCGGTCGCGCGTGTTTTCGCTTGATCCCCGCCAGCACCGTGGCGATGTGCCGGTTCTTGCGATCTAGGGTGAATCCCCGCTGCGCGTAGTTCCAGGCGAGACCCGACAGGCGGCGGTCGATAGTGCTGACCGACAGGGGTCGGGACGCCGACTGCGAAGGGGAGGGGCCCGACCCGGACGCCAGATCGGCGAGGTAAAGCCCGATCA
This sequence comes from Roseovarius sp. MMSF_3298, assembly GCF_030733705.1. NCBI lineage: Bacteria > Pseudomonadati > Pseudomonadota > Alphaproteobacteria > Rhodobacterales > Roseobacteraceae > Roseovarius > Roseovarius sp. MMSF_3298. The sequence goes on along the minus strand of NZ_JASHIN010000050.1, from coordinate 8,689 downwards.
TCTCAGGGGAGGGGGGCAACGGCTCCGCGCCCTTCATCCGACACCAGCGCGCGAAATGCCCCCAGTCCTTGGCATAGGCCTTCAACGTGTTGTCAGACGCCGCCGCGCGCGCATAGTCGCGGGCGGTGTCGACCAAGCGATTGAGGGTGCCGGAGCCGGCGACAAAGGACGGAAGGCTCAAGGCGTCGCAGTCGCGGCGATCTCTCTCGTTGTCCTTGTTGGACGAAGGACCGATTGGCGCTGCTGAGCCCGATTTCTCGTTGTTTTCTGACATGGTGCTAAGTATATCTTTCAGTGTCCGATAATGCAAACTTATTGGACATAAGAGAGAGCGACAAGGCGGGGCGGTTTGCACATCATATTGTGGACGAAAGCGCCGCGCGAGACTAGTGTAGTGGCATGACATATCAGCCCGCCACCATCTCTGACGACCTGAGCACCCTACCGCAGCTACCCGGCTGGGTCACCTCCGGTCGTGTCGAAACCCTTGAAACTGTGGCCTTTCGGTCGGGAGCCGCGCTGACGGTGCTCGATCAGCTGGTTTCCGATCCGCGGTATGGCGTGCCGGTGAAGCTGCTCGCCAATCGACTGGCGCTGAGAGCCGCAACCGCCACCTCGAAACTGGAAGGTCGCCTGGCGCGGGAGGCCGATATCCGCGACGCCTACCATCTGACGCTACCCGGCGAGGCGCGGGGGCCCGACGGCGATCTTCTGGTGTTCTGGCGCGAGAGTTCGCGGGCGCGCCCGGGTGAGATCGCTGACTTGGTTGGAGCGGAGTATGCGGGCGAGGTGGGTGTCTGGCTTGACGTGGGATTGGAACGCGCACGGACCCATGGTCCGTTGTCGGGTTGCGTCGCAGCCCTGGGCGCCGTGCTCGAGGCCGACGACCGGGCAGAGCGCACCGCCTGCCTGTTCTCGGACGTCGTCCTTGCGCGGGCGCTGAACTGGAAGCAGGTGCTGCCCGTGACTGCGCAGCGTTTGACAAAGGCCGTTCTGCGCGACCTGACTGCAGAAGGGCAGGGGGCCGATCTGGCAGTCGAGGTGCGGGTCCTCGAGGCTATCGAAGAGTCGATCCGGGTGGCGCGGGATCTGGCCCGACGCGCCGAGACCCTTCGCGCCGTTGCGCCGAAGCTACGGGCCAAAGGGTCGGACGCGGCGGTCGCGCTGTTCCTGACCGAGGATGCCGTGGCGCCTGCGTCGATGCTGTCTCCTTGCATTCGCGGCACCTCGATCCCCATGACTGACCGCGCCGCGCGGCGGTTTTGCGACCGGCTGGTCGAGCTCGGAGTTGCGCGGGAACTGACTGGACGACCGACCTTCCGGCTCTACGGGATCGCATCATGACGACCACGACCAGGAAACGGAAACCGGCGGAGGAGGGCGGCGCTGTCTTTGACCGGGAGCTCGACGACCTCCCGCAGGAGCTCCGCTGGCGCGAATGGATGGGTCGGGTCGAGGCGGTGCTCTTCGCCAGTGCGTCGCCGGTCGGCCGCGACGAGCTGGCCCGCGTGGTGGGGCAGGGAGCCTCGGTCGAGATGGTGATCGACGACATCCAGGCCGAGCTGACCGGTCGTCCCTACGAACTCGCGCAGGTGGCCGGCGGTTGGATGTTCCGAACGAGGACGCAGTTCGCGGACGCGATCAAGGCGGCGGCCGATCTTGGCGAGCAGTCGTTGACCTTCACCGAGATGGAGATGGGTGTACTTTGCGCCATCGCCTATCATCAGCCGATCGACCGGGCGGGCCTGGCCGACATCTTCGGCAAGGAGGTCAGCCGCGACCTGTTGGCCCGGCTGCGCTACAAGGACCTGATCGCCAGCGGACCGCGCTCGCCGCGGCCGGGCGCGCCGCATACCTTCGTAACCACGGAGACCTTCCTGGTGACCTTCGATCTGCAGAGCCTGCGGGATCTGCCGGAGCTGGAAGTTGTCGAGCCGTCCAATCTTGCTGGTTAGATGAGGTCGTCCAGATCTCGATTATTTAGTTCGCTTTCAGAAGCGGACTCCACGCGTGCTTCCAATGCCTCTTGAGATTCACCGACCGCAGCCGGTTTGAGATAGGGTACGATATCTGCGAATTGTCGATGGACTTCACGCCGCGACCATTTGGCTGACCACATAAATGATCCAAACGAGGCCATCTCAGCATTTGAAAATCCCCGCCTCACGCAACGATTGGCGAACGCCATCGCTGTACACGGTTCCGTCTTTTCCTCGGAATGCACGTTGACATGACCCTGAAGGATTTGAAGCGGCGCCCCCATAAGATGGGCGAGATCAGGAACAAGCCTAATCACGAATTTTCGGGCACTGGTAGAACGTTTTTTGTCGCGTGTTTTGTCTGAAAGCCGCTTCTGAATTTGCATGAGAGGTGCGCCGTTCATCCAGTCCTGCAAGGCTGCGCGAAGCTTCGGAAGAGAAAAGGATGCACGGGAACGATCATCTTTGAGCTTCTTGATTTCCGTTCCGAAGAGATACTCTAGGTTTTCCAACTTAACCAAGCGAACGAGGTATTGCGGTCTAACCATCAGCCACTCAAAGACCCAATCGCACAGGCTGTCGACTGTTTCGAAGTTTCGAAAACCGTGCATGTCGAGCGCCTTTGACATGTCGTCCAGGATATCCTCCGGCAACCCCAACATGGATGCAGTGTTGCGCAAAGACAGCTGCTCGACGGGCAAGTCTCCGTCATCACTCTTCAGCAGTGAAAGGGCTGCGGAGGTTCTGCTCTCAACCCAGTCTTCATCCGCATCTTGACGTTTACGATAAGCCGCGAAGCTCCTAGCGAGGCCAAGTCGTATGTCCACTTTTCCATCGTCGCCTTGATCAGTTTCAGCCAAGCGCGCGACGACGTAGCGCTCCAGGTCACCGATGTCTGTTGCGCTGTCGTGGATGCGGTCCATCAGGGCCGTGAATGGATCGTCCAATACCAAACACTGATCGGTTTGCCCAAATATGTCTCGCAGCCTACTCCATCTTGAACCGATCCTGTTCTCTGCATCGTCCAGGCCAACGACCTGGCCTGGAATGACTAGAACGATACCGGTTGCGCTTTCACCGGCCCGCCCGGCACGGCCGGCTGCGTTCAGCAGGTCCTCTGGATTCAAAAGGTCCTTCCGACCGGAAGATGCGTCGAACTGGCTGTCCTCCGCAATGATGACCAGGTCCGCAGGCAAGTTCATACCCTGGCCGAGCGTCGGGGTTGCTGCGAGCACCGCCAACGTACCCTGGCGCTTGTACAGTGCCTCCACCAATTGGCGCTCCTCAGGAAGCAATTGTCCATGGTGGGTCGCAGCCTGGGATGCCAATTTTCCATCCACTAGAGTCAAGTACAGCTGATCAGCACCACCCATTTCATCGACGGAAATCTCATACAGACGCTGCTCAGTTTCAGTCAGTTCGACACTACACTCATCAAGTGCTGCCCCAGCCTTTTCTGATATAGAAAAGGCATTCGGTATGGATTGAGAAAAGACGAGAGTTCGTAGCCCTGCTCCAGCGGCTGCAGCAGCGACTGAAGATGCAACGACACCGGAGTTAGGCGTCACTTTCCAGAACTTGTTTGTCGAAAGCTGAAGTGCTTCGTTCAAGAGTGGTACAAGAGCATAGTCGCGGCGAACCTGTGACGCCCATGTCTGCTTCACGCTGAAGAACGCGTTTGGTTTTGCCGTCAGCTTGCGCTTTACCGCAGCAGGAACCCCCGCAGTGGAGCTTTTTGCGCGAGCATTCCGCAAGAGTTTTCGCAGGTCAGCAAGTCTCTTTTCATCGTAAACGACGCATCCCCTTAGTTGCCGGGTTGGTTTCCATGCATTGTCGAGAGCAAGTGAGTTTCTACCTGTCAGCTCCGCCAGCCAACCGCTCAGTTCATATGTGTTCTTCATCATAGCCGACATCAGGACGATATCGGCGTCCGGTACAACGCGGGTAAACCCCAAGATGCATAGCATCGCGTCGATTGCTCTCCGGTCTCCTTCAGTGCTCGGATGCATCAGATGACATTCATCGAAGATCAAAAGACCGACGTCATCAAACCGCTCTGGTTCCATATGACTGGTAAGGAGACAGGCTTCTGGAGTCATCACCATGACGTCCGGCAACTCGTCGCTATCCCCAGAAAACCCGAATTCGTCCATACGTTCACCGCGAACGGTTGCCCGCGGAAATGCACCGCGCAGGTCCCGTGCTGTCTGATCAACGAGAGCGTGCGTAGGAGCTAGGAATACCGCCTTGCGCCCGGATAACAAAGTTGCATGAATTTTGAGTTGTGCGGTCGTCGACTTCCCGGCCCCAGTGGGGAACCCTATCGCAGCAGATGTGCCAATCTTGAGGTACCCTTGGGCGACGGCGTCCTTGTGATTACGCCACAGATACGGGCGCGTCTCGGCAACCGTTTTCATGGCCTCGGTCCAACGATCCTCAGGTACGCCATCCGGAGGCGGTAGGTTGACGACGGCGCTTTCCATCAGGGCAGAGCCTGCAGCGATCAAGAGACTGGCCAAATGGAACGGTCCGGGAAAGACAGCGATTGCCCCTTCGGGGAATGTATCCTCCAGATCTGATGCGCCGGCGGCGAGCGACTTTACTTCAGAGAAGACTGCAATTGGATCGACCATCCCGCTCACTCGACGCCCTTGCAGCACGAAGGCCAAGGCTCGCACACCTCGCAAGAGTCGATAGTAGAGCGCTGCATTGGCTCGCTCGCCACCGGTACCCGAGACGAGTCGGTCTTGGGGCGGTCGCTTTCGATTCCGAATACGACCAACTTGTCCTTTTGCGAGCATGATCAAGTGAAGAATCAGTTCCGACTGCAGCCAATCGCCGCTCGGGATGCGGATAGAGTCTGCCACCTCAGCAGCATCCGCCGATGCCCCGGCTACCAAGAACAGAAGCATTGCCGAAACATCCGGACTGATCGCATTCGGCGATACAAATGAAACTGGCTGGTCCGAGTCCCGTAGAGCGATCGCTTGATGAACCAACTGATAAGCCGTTGCGGCAACAAAGCCTGCCGCTGCCCGGTTTTCTCTATCGGGATTAATGGCTACCAATGCTTCATTGGTCTGCGCCAACCGGCGTGCAAATCGAATTGTGTCCTCGAGAAGCTCTTCCCCATTTTCACTCTCGCGAAGCAGTACCCTTGCCGATACGATCTCGGCGAAAGCACGTGCAAGTCGGTCAGGCAAACCTTCGCGGTCCAGGTCGGGCAAGTCTGGGGTGGACCTGATGAGTTCGGACGTTGCGGGATCATACATTGGCTGCCGCCTCCGCACTGTCGATCTTGACGAGCGCTTTCTCCGCTACACAATCTATCCAGTCGCGAACGTCTTCCAAAACTAAGGTTTCGGCGCGCCGGCGTGCTACGTCACCCAGTACAGACTTCTCATACCCTTTGAACAAGCCCTTGCGTCCCTTTGCCGATGCATATTTGCCACCAACGGTCACCGCCACGCGGTATGCCCGTTTTTCATTCCATAGAATATCGGCAACAGTCCCGTCGGGGTCTGGGTCTCTGGATACCTCAAGTAGCGAAGTTACCGACGCAATGAGTTCGTTGTCTCGTCCGCCTGTTTCAAACTGCTCAAACTCCGGCCAGACCTTTGATTTAACTTGGTTCCGAGGGTTCTTGGTCGCCTTCTCTTCGCAGATGACAACATGGGCAATGCCGTCGCTGTCGAACTCAATAATGAGGCCATCCAACCCTTTGTCCGCTTTAATCATCTGTGGAGCCCGTATGAGAGCCTCATCGTCGAAACGGTGAGCGGCGATCCACGCAATGACCTGAAAAACCCAACCATCCCGATGGTAGGTCTTGTCGCCAGTGCCGACGGTCAAAAGCTTTCGCGCACCTTCGAAACCGCCTTTGGGATAGCGCGCGGGCAAATCGCCTGTGGCGCGCAATATGCGCTCCACTGTTCGCGACTGACCTATTGCGACGCGGGCCAGGAGCTCAGCAAGCTGGTCCTCGTCCTCAATCGTCCAAGTGGAGCCCGACCAACAATCTTTCTGCCGTATTGGGGTTAGGGTTACTGGCATGAGCTAGACGCGCAACTCAGCGATGTCGATCAGGCTTGGCGTCTTAACGGTAGCTGCAGAATGAGTGTTTCTCATCGTCGGACTCGCTCAAATGTAGAACTTGAACGGCTGGCGTTCGGCGTCATTGGCGCTTCCCATGACCAGAACATATTTATTTGTCATTGCGCTGCCCTTGTCTCGGCCAGAAAAGCTGCAAACGGTCGAATATCTTCCCTCACGCTCGCTGTCTCTAAAGCGGCCATGTAAGCCGCGCGCTGTTCGAGCTTGATGACTGTCCATGGTTGCCCGGCAGCGGCCATCATGACGTTCATCAGAAAGCGCGCTATTCGACCGTTCCCGTCCAGGAACGGATGGATAAATACGAAGATGAAATGTCCAAGGACGATCCGAACAGTCGGGTCATCTTCCGCCTTGAGTAGGTCGAAGAAGACCGGCATGCAGTCTCGAACTGCCTCAGGACTCATTGGGACATGCTGGGATTGCCGAATGTACACAGGGGACGATCGGTAGCCTGCAAGTTGAGAGGCCTTCAGGATGCCCGCTGTGACAGACGTTGCGAATAGGTTGCGATACCAATCACTCAGATCGCGCTCAACAACCTCACCCGCGTCAGCACCTTCCAGAACTGCCCGAATGCTTTCCTTCACTCTCTGAAATGCTTCCCAATATCCACGCGCTGCAAGGGCGTCTTTCAGCGCTCGGTCTTGCTCATCTGTTTCTGGGGTCCAGGTCCCCGAACGCACTTTGTCAATCAGTTCCGGCGAGACACGATAGCCCTCAATGGAGAGCGAATGATACGCATCCGTGACATAGATTTCGTCGATCTGCTTGAGATAGGCGTCGATGTCATTGGTGATGGGTTGGGCCTTTGGAAAGAGATCAATAACATCGTCGCGCATGCTCTCCCACTTCAAGCGGATGCGATGCACGTGGGGCGAGGTGATCCGCCCGGCGTTTGGCACAAGAATCGACTGCTCAAAGGGGTTGATCTCGCGAACGTCATGCGAAGCGGCTTTCATCGCCGCAAGAATTTCGTCTGCGACCTTTTCGGACCCGATGCTTCTAAAAGCACCAGCAAGCCTGCCGGCCGCTCGCGTGTGCCCCCCGTCCAACAGCTTGCCAAGCAGCCGTGAGGCATCCGGCATCATAGCAAGCACAGTGCGCGCTTCTGTCGGATGGTTTTGGAAGAAGACCTCGGGAACGAGGATTAGGGCATCCTCGACGGAGAATAGGCGTAAATTGTCGACGATTTCGAGCGCCTCATCTGACGCGATCGTTGCGCGCGTCTCAAAAAGCGACGTGTTGTGGGGCAGATCGGTCTTAGAGTTTCCGCCCTTGACCGCTCTTACCAATAGCTGAGCAGGAACTGTCGTGTTTCCAGCATGTATGATGAGGGACTGTTCAGGAGACAGAGACCAGTCAGTGCCAAACCGATCTGACAGGTATTGTGCGCAGAATCCCCAAAACGATGTGTACCATGCTGTGCTCTCACCGGCGTTTTCATCGGGGCGTGATGGGATGTACCAGCCCTTCATGACTTCCTTCAGGAAGCCTGCCTTCAGCAGCCGTTCGCGGTGAGTGCGTGACATGTCTTTGGAGCGAATGGCAATCGAACCACCAGACTGTAGTGTCTCGAGCTCTTCCAAGGAGCTTGCAAGCTTCTCTGCGGCACTCGGCATAATTATTCGGCTCCGTTCGAGATTTAGGTTTTAGCGTCGTACATGATTTAGGTGTATGTGTCGAACGATCTTTAGGGTTTTGTGATGCGCAAATCTTAGGTTTTAGTGTTATTGGCCCCTCCTGCCCTTTGGTCAGGACCGCGCCCTACTCGGTCGGCTGCGCGCAGCCGCCCTCCCCGAGCTGAACCGCCGCCTCTCCCTGCGACGTGCCGCTGGCCATGCCGTCTCCTCCGGAGCCAGCCCGGCCAGCCGTCGCATGGTCGTGGTAACGCTTCATCTCGGCCATTCGGTAACGGTCGCTGGGGCGGGCGTGTGACATCAGTGATCACGTACCTCGCGTCTCGGCCGCTGTTGGTCCTCGCTTTGCCGGATACGCAGCTCCGCGCCGCGATCATGGGTCGCAAACGATGTCCGACGACCGCCGGATTGCATTGACCGAAGCTGGCAGAAGGCCGGTGATGGTCGTGCTGTGCAAACCCAAGCTATCGGGTTGCCGTAGAGGGTCAGTTCGAAATCCCGGTGATCCGAACAGGTTGTCGAAGCTTCGACGTTCTCCATGCTGCGCTTCCAGACAACACACATCGGGTTGCCACGGAAACCAGCCGTCGTGGCACGTGAGGCAGGGTCAGCAAAGCTCTGACTGGTCGGGATTCGGCTCGGAGCGAGAGGGCAGAAATATCGCCACCACAGGCATTTCTCTCTTTCGGCTGTTCTCCCAGTTTCCTTCGTGGCCACCGCACTTCTCCTTTTGTCTGAGTTGCATGACATGCTGGTCGCAGCTGTCGTCCCGTCCACAAAGGTTGTCGCCGATTTTTTTCCCCTGACCCTGCGGGTCATTCCTCGCGCACCAAAAAGACCGGCGCCTGCCCCTCTCCGCTGCGCTTCGCCTTCGGTGTGGCCAGGCCTTGGCCAGCTGCAAGGTGACCATCATTGCAACGCAAACAAGGAGAAGAGCAATGACCACGAACTGCATCAAAT
>NZ_JASHIN010000004.1:0-207973 GCF_030733705.1 Roseovarius sp. MMSF_3298 | reverse complement strand
CTTGATCGAGGCGGCGTACATCTCGTCGTACTTCGCCGCGTCGACATGGGCATTCGCCGCGAAATCGGCACTGGGCGCATAGGTTTTATCGGACATGGTTCCTCCCTCGGTGGTCTTGAATGTCTTGCAGGCCCGCTCCGCCTTTGAGACGGCGGCGGGGCGGGCGTTCTCCTGGCGGCAGCCTAGGGAGGTTGGCGTCAGATGGCCAGATACTCGGCGCGGAGACTTTCGTTTTCCAGCACCTCTGACGCGGTCCCGTCGAAGGCGATGCCACCCGTATCGAGGATGATGCAGCGATCGGCGAGTTCAAGGGCACGTACCGCGTTCTGTTCGACGAGGATCGTGGTGATGCCCTGTTCCTTGATGATGCGCAGGGTCTTTTCGATCTCGTCCACGATGACGGGTGCGAGGCCCTCGTAGGGCTCATCGAGCAGCAGGACCTTGATGTCCCGGGCCAGAGCGCGGGCGACGGCGAGCATCTGTTGTTCACCGCCCGAGAGCGTCACGCCTTCCTGGCGGCGGCGTTCCTTGAGGCGCGGGAAAAGCTCGTAGAGCCGGTCGAGGGACCACCCGATGGGCGGGGCGATCTGGGCCAGTTGCAGGTTTTCCTCGACGGTCAGGCCGGGGATGATGCAGCGATCCTCGGGGACGAGGCCGATGCCGGCGGCCGAGGCTTCGTGACTTTTCATATTGTGAAGGGGCTGGTGGTCCAGCCAGATTTCGCCGTGGTTGACCTGCGGCGTGTCCATGCGGGCGATGGCACGCAGCGTGGTGGTCTTGCCCGCGCCGTTGCGGCCCAGAAGGGCCAGGATCTCGCCCTCGTGGACGTTGAAGGAGATGTCCTGAACGATGTAGCTTTCGCCGTAATAGGCCTGCATGCCCCAGACCGACAGGAAAGCGGGCGCCGTTTCGGCGTGGTTGCGGTGCTTGGAAAAGTCGGGTTTGACGTTCATTTTTCGTGTCCTCCCGTCCCGGACCTGATCCGGGACCTCTTGCAGTGGGGGCGAGGCCCCGGATCAGGTCCGGGGCAGGCTCCCGGATCAAGTCCGGGGCGTTCGTGGCATGGCGGTCAGGCGCTTTCGCCCAGGTAAGCTTCGCGGACCTTGGGGTGGCCCTTGATCTTGTCCGGTGTATCCTCGACCAGCGGCGTGCCCTGGGCCAGGACGGTGATGCGCTCGGCCAAGGAGAACACCACGTGCATGTCGTGTTCGATGATGCAGATGGTGATGTCGCGCTCGTCCTTGATCTGCTTCAGCAGGTCGATGGTATTGTTGGTATCGGCCCGCGCCATCCCGGCGGTGGGTTCGTCCAGCAAGAGCAGGCGCGGGTTCTGTGCCAGGCACATGCCGATTTCCAGCCGCCGCTTGTTGCCGCGCGACATGGCGGCCGCATGGTCGTGGCGGGCGTCGGCGAGGTTCAGGCTTTCGAGCATGTGCTCGGCCTGCTCGACGATGTCCTTTTCCTTCGTGGCCTGCGCCAGCGCGTGCATGCGGAAGGCGCCGTCGCGCTTGGCGAAGATCGGGATCATCATGTTTTCCAGCACGCTCAGGTCGCCGAAGATCTCGGGCGTCTGGAACACGCGGGAAATGCCCATCTGGTTGATCTGGTAGGGCTTGCGGCCCAGTACCGACTGGCCGTCGAACATGACCGAGCCGGTATCCGGGATGAGCTTGCCGATCAGGCAGTTGAGCAGGGTCGACTTGCCCGCCCCATTGGGGCCGATGATGGCGTGGCAGGTGTTTTCCGCCACGCTGAGGTTCACGTCACCCAGGGCCTGCAGGCCACCGAAGCGCTTGTTGACGTTCTTGACTTCAAGAATACCCATTGTCGTCGCTCCTTATTCGGCCGGTGTGGATTGGGTGGCTTTTTCGTCGTCCGGGTTCGCTTTCTTGCCGCGAAGCAGACGCCCGATGCGTTGTCCGCCCTCGACCAGGCCGCCGGGAAGGAAGATCACCACGGCCATGAAGATAAGGCCCAGGGTCAGGTGCCAGCCCTTGCCGATGAAGGGATAGACGAGGGTAATGACGAAATCCTCGAGCCCATCGGGCATGAAGGCGAACCATTCGTGCAGGATGTCCTTGTTGATCTTGCTGAGGATGTTTTCCATGTACTTGATCGCGCCCGAGCCCAGCACCGGGCCGATAAGCGTGCCCGCGCCGCCGAGGATCGTCATCAGGACGACCTCGCCCGAGGCCGTCCAGAACATGCGTTCGGGGCCGGCCTGCGTGTCCATCGCCACCAGAAGGCCACCCGCGAGACCGGCATACATGCCCGAGATCACGAAGGCCGCCAGCGTGTAGGGCCGCGCGTTGAGGCCGGTGTAGTACATCCGGGTCTGGTTCGACTTCACCGCGCGCAGCATGGTGCCGAAGGGCGAGCGGAAGATGCGGATCGAGAGGTAGAATGCGATGATCATGAAGACCGCCGCGATGTAGTATCCGGCGTTGATCGTAAAGAGCCAGTCACCCATGGAGATGTCGAAGCCCGCCCGCATGTCCATGCCGAACAGGTTGGCGCGGCCGATCTCGCCGTCGGCGAGATTCGACAGCAGCGGGCTGTCGGTGGACTTGATCTGAAGGCCCGTCTCGCCGCCGGTGATCGGCGTCAGGACCGAGTAGGCCAGGGCATAGGACATCTGCGCGAAGGCCAGTGTCAGGATCGAGAAGTAGATCCCGGAGCGGCGCAGCGAGATGAACCCCACCGCCAGCGCGAAGAGGCCCGCGATGATCACGCCGAGGATGATCGCCGGGATGACGTTCAGCGTGACCAGCTTCATCATCCAGATCGCCGCGTAGGAACCGACCCCCAGAAAGGCCGCGTGGCCGAAGGAGAGGTAGCCCGTGAGGCCGAAGAGGATGTTGAACCCGATGGCGAAGATCCCGAAGATCACGAAGCGCTGCATCAGGTCGGGATAGCCCGCGTTGAACTGCGCCAGGCCGGAGCCTTCGGGAAAGGGGTTCAGGATGAAGGGCGCCAGCATGGTGATGATCAGCACGATCAGAAGCAGGCGGAAGTCTTTCTTGTCGAGACCGAGCATGGCTTAGTCCTCCATGACGCCCTTGCGGCCCATGAGGCCACGCGGACGTGTCAGTAGAATGATGATGGCAACCAGGTAGATGATGATCTGGTTGATGCCGGGCAGGATCTCGAGCACTTCTCGCATGGAGGCAAAGCTTTCCAGGATGCCCAGGAGGAACCCGGCCAGAACGGCGCCCGGAAGCGAGCCCATGCCGCCGACCACGACGACCACGAAGCTGAGCACGAGGAAATCCATCCCCATGTGGTAGTTCGGCGAGTTGATCGGGGTGTACATGACGCCTGCAAGGCCCGCCACCGCGGCGGCAAGGCCGAACATGATGGTAAAGCGGCGGTCGATGTTGATGCCCAGCAGCTGCACGGTCTCGCGGTCGGCCATGCCGGCGCGGACCACCATCCCGAAGGTGGTGAATTGCAGGAAGGCGAAGACCGCGCCGATGATCACGGCGGCGAAGGCGAAGTAGATGATCCGCCAGTAGGGGTAGATCACCACGTTGGGATCGAGACCCATCATGGCGCCGAAATCGAGCGACCCGCGGAAGGCATCGGGGGCCGGCGTGGGGATCGGGTTGGCGCCGTAGTAGAACTTGATGATTTCCTGCAGCACGATGGCGAGGCCGAAGGTCACGAGGATCTGGTCGGCATGGGGGCGGTTGTAGAAATGCTTGATCAGCCCGCGTTCCATGATCACGCCGATCAGCATCATCACCGGAATGGCGAAGAGGATCGACAGCGGAACGGCCCAGTCGATGATGGCATCGCCCGTGGCCTGACCGAACCAATCGTAGACATACGGTACCTGGACTTCGAGCGGGTTTCCGAGGAAGTCGGTTTGCGTTTCGTCGACGACGGTGCGGGAGAGCGTGAGTATGCGGCTCAGCGTGACGGCGCAGAACGCACCGATCATGAACAACGCGCCGTGCGCAAAGTTCACGACGCCCAATGTGCCGAAGATGAGCGTCAGGCCGAGCGCGATCAGCGCATAGGCCGAGCCCTTGTCCAGCCCATTGAGAACTTGCAGGATGATGGCTTCCATCGGGGTGCCCCTCGGGTTTGCAGATATACCGGTTTTGATCACGGACGCGCGCGGGGCGCGTGGTCCGGCTTGGTGGTGGACGCGGGCGCGACAAGGGCGCCCGCGTCGGATCTTGTCAGGTCAGACCTGTGCGATCAGGCGCCGTCGTTGCACTCGCCCAGGCTCGCCTCCGCGCCACCCATCTGCGGGTGATCGGGGGCGTAGGTCACCTGGTCGACCGGGGTCACCTCGACGATTTCGAGCAGGTCGAATTCGCTTTCGGGGTTCTCTTTCCCTTTCACGACCAGCACGTCCTTGAAGCACTGGTGGTCGTCGGCGCGATAGAGCGTCTTGCCGTTGCCCATGCCGTCGAATTCGAAGCCTTCCAGGGCCTCGGCGACCGCGCAGGGGGCAAACGAACCGGCACGCTGCACGGCATCGGCGTAGAGCATCGCCTGGACGTAGCAGGTGTGTGCGGCCTGGCTCGGCGGGAAGCCGTACTTGGTGCCGAACGACTTGACGAATGCCTTGGAGCCTTCGTCCTGCAGCGACCAGTGCCAGTTGGTGGAGCCGAAGATGCCCTTCACGTTGGCGCCGGCACCCTTGGCCATCAGGCGGCTGTAGAGCGGAACCACGATCTGGAAGTCCTTGCCGTTCACCTGCTTGTCACGCAGGCCGAACTGCACGGCGTTGGTCAGCGAGTTGACCATGTTCCCGCCGTAGTGGTTCAGGATCAGCGTATCGGCACCCGATTGCAGCACCGGCGCGATGTAGGACGAGAAGTCGGTCTGCGTCAGCGGCGTTTTCACGGCGGCGACGGTTTCCCAACCCATGGCCTCGGTCGAGGCGCGCACGGCTTCCTCGGTGGTGTAGCCCCAGTTGTAGTCGGCGGTCAGGTGATAGGCCTTGCGGTCTGTGCCGTAGGCGTTGGCCAGCACCGGCGCAAGCGCGGCACCCGACATGTACGAGTTGAAGAAGTGACGGAACCCGTTGGCCTTGCGGTCCTTGCCGGTGGTGTCGTTGGAGTGCGTGAGACCGGCCATGAAGATGACGCCGGCCTCCTGGCAGAGCGCCTGCACGGCCACGGCCACGCCCGAGGACGAACCGCCGGTGATCATCACCGCGCCGTCTTTCTCGATCATCGACTTGGCCGATGCGCGGGCGGCGTCCGCCTTGGTCTGGGTGTCGCCGGTGACGTATTCGACCTTCTTGCCGAGGATGCCCGCACCTTCGAGCACCTTGGACGAGAAGGTGTTCATCATGCCGCCGTCGCCGCCACCGTTCAGGTGCTCGACCGCCAGCTCATAGGCGCGCAGTTCGTCCGCGCCTTCGTCGGCATAAGGGCCGGACTGCGGTACGTTGAAGCCCAGCGTGACGGTGTCGCCCGTGGGTTCGTTGGTGAAGGCGGCGGCGGAGCTTGCCGTGAAGATGGTCGGCAGCGCGACGCCGGCGCCGGCGATGGCGCTGGTCTTGAGCAGGCCACGACGCGTGAGGTCAGTTTTGGACATTGAATCCCTCCCTAGAGTTTCTTCCTGGACGGGCCTCCTCAAGCCCGGCCGGATGCACATGTGTGCTGTCGGCATTATTGGAGGGGGTCGAAAACCGTTCAACAAGCGCCTTGGGGCAAAAGCTTTTTTTGTAAATAAAATCTTCAACGCAGTGCAGAAATCTGTAAATTAGTTTTCAGGCAGAAACGAAGACGATTGATTCAAAGGGCAAGTGCCAATGGCAGAGACCGGTATGGCAGGCACGCGCATCCGCCAACGGCGGCTGGTGGCCGGGTTGAAGCAGGCCGAACTGGCCGAGGCGGCGGGAATCTCGGCCAGCTACCTCAACCTTATCGAGCATAACCGGCGTCGAATCGGCGGGCGCACGCTGTTGCAGATCGCCGAAGCCCTGAATGTCGAGCCCGCAACACTGACCGAAGGCGTGCAATCGCACCTTCTGGCGGCTTTGCAGGAGGCGGCGGGCGAGGCCAAGACCGGCGGCGATTTCTCCGTGACTGCGCCTGAACTGGACAGGGTCGAGGAGTTCGTCGGACGCTTTCCCGGCTGGGCGGGGCGGCTGGCGGATCTTGGCCAGCAGCGCGACGCGCTTGAACGGACAGTCAAGGCGTTGAGCGAGCGTCTGGCGCATGACCCGGAACTGTCGGCAACGCTGCACGAGGTGATTTCCACGGTGACGTCGATCCGGTCGACCGCCTCGATCCTGGCCGAGACACGCGAACTGGAGCCCGAATGGCAGATGCGGTTTCACCGCAATATCAATGAAGACGGCGCGCGGCTGGCCGAGGGGGCCGAGGCGCTGATGCGTTACCTGGAGGCCGCACCCGAGGCCGGCGCGGAGGTGACATCGCCGCAGGACGAAATGCACGCGTTCCTGGAACGCCACGACTTTCACTTTCCCCAGCTCGAGGGCTGGGGCGCGGAAGCGCGGATCGAGGCGATTGTTTCGGAGGTCGAGAACGAAGCGGCGCGGGCGCTGGCCCGGGTGGCGCTGACGCAAGTGCTTGAGGATGCCCGCGCGCTGCCGCGTGACGAGATGGAGGCGCAGCTGGCGGCCCATGGCCCGGCGCCCGACGCTATCGCGCGCGCCACCGGCAGGTCGCTGGCGCAGGTGTTCCGGCGCCTGGCCTTGCTGCCCGAAGAAATGGTGGGGCCGGTGGGATTGATCGTGGTGGATGGCGCGGGGGCGCTAATTCTGCGTAAGACGGTCATGGGGTTCGCCACGCCGCGCAGCGGGGCGGGGTGTGCCATGTGGCCGCTTTACGAGGTACTGGGTCAGCCCGCCCGCCCGGTGCAGGCGGTGCTGTTGCAGGGCGATTTGCGGGTGAGGGCCTTGGCGGTGGCCGAAGAGACGGTGCCGGCAGGGTTCGATAACCCGCCGCTGACGCGGGCCTACATGCTTTTGCTGCCCGAGCGGCGCGGGCCTGATCGGGCTGAGGCACGGCCCGTGGGGGTGACCTGCCGGATCTGTCCGATCGAAGGCTGCCTGGCGCGGCGAGAGCGATCGGTTCTGAAGAACGCGTTCTAGGATATGTTCTTTTGACAGAGCCAAAGAGTTTCGCAATAGTCGGCGGACGGGAGAGGAAATTGATCGGAGGGGAGGCCGGTTGGATGGGCAAGACCGTGCTTCTGATCGAGGACGAACAGAATATCATCGAGGCCGTGAGCTTTATCCTGTCCCGTGACGGATGGGAGGTGAAGACCCACGCCAACGGGCAGAACGCGATGGAGGCTGTCCGCGCGCGCGAGCCGGACGTGGTGATCCTGGACGTGATGCTGCCGGGCAAGAGCGGCTTCGACATCCTGTCCGAGATTCGGGCCGAGGCGCAGTTTGCAAGCCTGCCTGTGCTGATGCTGTCGGCGCGGGGCCAGGCCAAGGACCTCGAGATGGCCGAGCGGGCCGGAGCCAACCGGTACATGACCAAGCCGTTTTCCAATGCCGAGGTGCTGGACGCCGTGCGTGCGCTGGTGCCGACATGAGCCCCAAGCGCGGATCGGTTTTCCTGGCGCGGCGGGCCTACTTTCAACGCCGTGCCATGGATGCCGCCCGGCTGTTGCCCGTGCTGGGCGCGGGAATCTTCGTGTTGCCGCTTCTGTGGAAATCGGGCGACGGCGCGCGCACGGTGATGGTGATGTTCTACATATTCCTGTGCTGGACCGCGCTGATCGGGATGGGCTGGATCGTGTCGCGGCGGTTGTCGGGGCCCGATGCGGACGTAAATCGAGATCCCGCCGGCGACGCGAACGAGCAGGTGCATGTGTCCCGGGAGGGATGAATGGGTGCTCTGAACGTCATTGTCCTTGTCAGCCTTGTATATGTGGCGATGTTATTCTGCGTGGCCTTCGCCGCGGACCGGGCGGCGGCACGGGGGCGAGGCACCTGGCTGCGCTCTCCCATCGTTTACACGCTTTCGCTATCAATCTACTGCACCGCCTGGACATTCTATGGCGCGGTGGGCTTTGCGGCGCGGTCGGGGCTTGAATACCTGACGATCTATCTTGGCCCGACGTTGGTGATGGTGGGCTGGTGGTGGACCCTGCGCAAGATGGTGCGGGTCGGCCGTAGTCAGCGGATCACCTCGATTGCCGACCTGATTTCCAGCCGCTTCGGCAAGTCCAACGCGCTGGCGGTGTTCGTGACCGTGCTCGCCGTCATCGCGTCGACGCCCTATATCGCCCTGCAATTGCAGTCGGTGACGATATCCTTTGCCGCCTTTGCCGCTGTTGACCCGACCCATACCGGGGAGATCAGCGAAACCGGCGTGGCCCTGTGGGTGGCCATCGGCCTGATGGTGTTCACGATCCTGTTCGGCACCCGAAACCTTGACGCCAACGAGCGGCATCACGGCTTGGTCATGGCCATCGCGCTCGAGGCGGTGGTGAAGCTGTGTGCCCTTCTGGCGGTCGGTATCTTCGTGGTCTGGGGGCTCGCGGGCGGTGTCGAGCAGACGCTGGCCCGGATCGACCAGAGCGCCATCGCACGGTGGGAGGTTCCGGGCAGCCGCTGGGTGGGCCTGACGCTGTTGTCGGCGGCGGCCTTCATGTGCCTGCCGCGGATGTTCCAGGTGATGGTGGTGGAGAACGAAGAGGAGGGGCATTTGCGCACCGCCTCATGGGCCTTCCCGACCTACGTGATGCTGATGAGCCTGTTCGTCGTGCCGATCGCGGCGGTGGGCCTCGACCTCAGCCCGGCGGGCGCGAACCCGGACCTTTTCGTGCTGACGCTGCCGCTGGAGAACGGGCAGGAGGGTCTGGCGGTTTTGTCGTTCCTGGGCGGGTTCAGCAGCGCGACCTCGATGGTGATCGTGGCGGCCATCGCCCTGTCGACGATGGTGTCGAACCACGTGGTCATGCCCGTGTGGCTGCATATGACGGGGGGCAGCGCCGTCGTCTCGGGCGACGTGCGGGCGGTGGCGATCCGGGCGCGCCGGCTTTCGATCATGGTGATCCTCTTCCTGGGGTACCTCTATTTCCGGGTGTCGGGCGGCGGCGCGGCGCTGGCGGCGATCGGGCTGATTTCCTTTGTCGGCGTGGCGCAGTTCCTGCCGGCGCTTCTGGGCGGCCTGTTCTGGCGCGGGGCCAACCGGCGCGGGGCGCTGGCAGGGCTGGCGGTCGGCTTTGCGGTCTGGATGTACAGCCTGTTTCTGCCCAGCTTCGGCGCCTCGGCGGTGATGCCGCAGGGGGTGCTCGAGAACGGGCTGTTGGGCCTGGCGTGGCTGCGCCCGCAAGCTCTGTTCGGTGCCGCGGGGATGGATCCGGTGGTGCATGCCTTCATGTGGAGCCTGTCATTGAACATCGTGGTGTTCGTCTTTGTCTCGCTGATCAGTTTCCCGCAGCCGGTGGAGCGGTTGCAGGGCGCGCAGTTCGTCAACGTGTTCGACCATTCGGCGCCGTCGGGTGGCTGGACCGGGGGCCTGGTCCAGAGCGAGGACCTGATGATCATGGCGCAGCGGATCATGGGCGCCCAGGAGGCGCAGGCGCTGTTCGGCGAGGTGGCGCGCGAACAGGGCATGAGTGGCTACCTGCCGGAACCCACGCCCGATTTTCTGAGCCGGCTGGAGCGGTCGCTGGCCGGCTCGGTGGGCGCCGCGACGGCCCACGCGATGATCAGCCAGATCGTGGGCGGCGCCAGCGTGTCGGTGCAGGACCTGATGGCGGTGGCCGACGAGACCGCGCAGATCATGGAATATTCCAGCCAGCTGGAGATGAAGACCGAAGAACAGGCCCGCACCGCCCGGCAACTGCGGCAGGTCAACGAGAAGCTGACCCAGATCTCGGTGCAGAAGGACGCGTTTCTCAGCCAGATCAGCCACGAGTTGCGCACGCCCATGACGTCGATCCGGGCGTTTTCCGAGATCCTGCGCGACGGGGGCGAGATGCCGCCCGAAGGACAGCGCCGCTATGCCTCGATCATTCACGACGAGGCCATCCGGTTGACGCGGCTCCTGGACGACCTGCTGGACCTGAGTGTGCTGGAGAACGCACAGATCGTGCTGAACCTCGAGGAGGGGAACCTCGGTGCACTGCTGGACCGGGCCGAGACGGCTGCCGGGCTTTCGGACAACAGCATGACGGTCGGCCGCGACGCGGGCGCGGACCAGGTGAGGCTGTACACCGACACCAACCGGTTGGCGCAGGTGTTCATCAACCTGATGTCGAATGCACGGAAATACTGCGATGCCGACGCGCCGCGGCTGGATATCCGCGTGGCCGAGCGTGACGGTATGCTGCTGGTGGACTTCATCGACAATGGCAGCGGTATCCCGGCGGGTCAGCAGGGGACGATCTTCGAGAAATTCTCGCGCGTGAGCGAGAACAAGGCCGGTGGGGCCGGGCTGGGGCTGGCGATCTGCCGCGAAATCATGGCCCGGTTGGGCGGCGGAGTGGAGTACCTGCCGGGGCAGACGGGCGGGGCATTCCGCGTTTACCTTCCGGTGGCCGAAGCGGGCGCGGCGGAGGCGGCGCAGTAGCGCGGCCATAAATCCAATCGTAACCTTCTTGCAGTTAACTGCCGCAAATCGTCCGGACCTGGCCGGGCGAAACATGGCGCGCGGCCGCGTTTCCCGCGTGGGTGCCGGGCGCAAGAGAAGGGGGCAAAAACAGGTCATGAGCGCAGAGCCCGCCAGCAGCGCATCGGTCATTCATCGCAAGGCCAAGGTGGCCCGTGACGAATTCGACGCGCGCGAGATGTCGCCGACGAAGGCGCTGCGCCTGGCACTCGCCAAGGAAGCGGCGGCGCAGTTCGAACTGCCGCTGGTCGTGCGCATGGTCGAACATGAAAGCGTGGCCCTGACGGGGATCGAGGCACTGGCGGGCGACGACGGACTGCTGATCCTGCTGGACGGGCTGGAGGGACCGCCCGGCGCGATCAAATTGAACCTGCAGTTCGTCATGGCCCTGATCGAGGTACAGCTGATGGGGGAGGTCCGGCAGGGTGAGGCGAAACCCCGCTCCTTCACCCCCACCGACGCGGCCATCGTGCAACCGCTGATGGATGCGGTGCTGGATAGCTATGCCGAGCAGGTGAATGCCTGTGACAGGATGCCGGATGCGGCCCGCTTCCGGTTTGGCGACCGGGTGGAGAACGGGCGCGCGCTGGCGTTGGCGCTGTGGGCCCCGGACTATGACCTGTACCGCCTCAGCGTGGATTTCGGACCTGGTGCAAAGACCGGGATGATGGAACTGATCCTGCCTGAACCCCCACCCGTGCCGGAGGTCGAGGAGCCGAGTGGCAACACGTTGGCGCGAAAGTTGGAAGAAAACGCGATGAACGCACCGGTTATGCTGGATGCGGTGCTTGCGCCGATCCGCCTGCCGCTGAGTGACATCTGCCGCTGGACTCCGGGCACGGTGCTGAAACTCTCACCTGATACGGTGACCGGCGCGCGCGTGATCGGCGCGAAAGGTCACAAGGTGGCCGCGGCCAAGCTGGGCCAGCTCAACGGGTTTCGCGCGGTGCGACTGGTGCTGAAAAGCGATGCGGAGGAAGGCGCGATCAATGGCGCGCGAGGCTCTGCGCCCGAGACAGGCGGCCCGGCCACGCTGTCCGCGCCCTTGGAGGGTGGTATGACGGGGTTTGATGGTTCGGACGGGGCACTGCCCGATTTGCCGAGTGGGGGGATGGACTTGCTGGATCTGCCCGGCATCGAGGGACCGGACCATATGAGCGGTCTTCCCCACCTGCCGGAAATGGGTGGTCTGCCTGATCTGCCCTCGCCGGACGGCGACGATAATGTTGGTCTCGATACGTTGGTGGAGGAGGAGCTTGCCCGCGCCGCCGCCCGGTTCGAGGCTGACGGCGGGGATGAAGACTTGCCGATGCCCGGCGGCCCGAGCCTTGGATGAACCCATTGGGCGCCCGCGCCGTGGGACCCGTTTAGCCATCGCTCGGCCGCGGCGTCGACGTTGTCTCGTGACCAATCGCAGGCGTTACCTTCGCGAACGGGCAGGGGGAAAACCTGCCGTTGCGGCGCTGCTCTGACGTCCACAATCTGACACCCGTTCCGGCGCATTTGCCCAAATACTGCCCAAGACGCGCGGAAAGCTGCAAATACCGTCGATATCGGGTCCGCGATGCTTCTATTGCGAGCCCGCTTCATGTTATGGTTGTGGAGCAAGGCCTGCGGTTACATGGACCGGATGCGGCGGGCTGCACTTGGGAGGAGACGCCATGACCAGTTTGACACAGGAAATCAAGCAGTTGCACCGACAAATCCTGGACCTGAGCGAGTGCGAGCGCTATCGGCTTCAGCCGCGGCTGGCGGGGCTTCTGGGCCAGATGCGCGAGGCCGGTGAGCCGGTGCCTTCGGAGATGCGGCGCTTGAACGAGACGCTTCTGGATGAGGCGATTGAGGCACAGTTCGAGAATATGCCGGTCTGAACGCTGCCGCTTCGGATCAAAACAATTGCGCAGCCCCCCGCCGAGAGGGTCTAATCCGCGCATGGTTTGAGGCGCACCGGGGCGCAAAAGAGCAGTGTCCGAAGTCATTTACGAGCTGGCCGATGGGGTGGCCGTCCTGCGCTTGTCGCGGGGCGAGGCGAACGCTTTGTCACCTGGCATGCGGCGCGACCTGGCCGCGGCCCTGGACCGCGCCGCCGAAGACTCCGGTGCGCGCGCGGTGGTTTTGACCGGGGCCGGAGACACGTTCTGTTCCGGCGTCGACCTCTCGGAATACGATGGCCCGCTGGCCACCCCCTGGATCGATGCGTTGACGCGCAAAATCGAAACCCACCCCAAGCCTGTTGTCGCGGCGCTGGAGGGAATGGCCCTTGGCGCGGGATTCGAGCTGGCGCTGGCGGCACATGCGCGGGTCGCGCGCAACACGTGCCGACTGGCCCTGCCCGAGGCCAGCCTGGGCCTCATGCCGAGCGGCGGCAGCACGCAGCGCCTGCCGCGGTTGCTGGGAGCGCAAGTGGCGCTGGAGTTCCTGTTGTCGGGACGGTCCATCGAAGCGGGGGAGCCGCGCCTGGCCAAACTGTTCGCCGAAGTGACGCTGGAGGCGCCGATGGCAGCCGCGTTGGCCACGGCGCGGCGTTTTGCGCAGGCGCAGGATTTTGCCCGGGCCAGCCAGATCGACCGGGGATTTTCCGATCCGGCCGCTTATCGCGGCGCGGTCGCGGACGTCTCTGCCCGACTGCGGCAGGGTGACACCGCCGAGGCCGACATCCTGCGCTGTGTCGAGGCGGCGCAGCTTTTGCCCTATGAACAAGGATTGCAGTTCGAGACCGCGGCCTTTGAAGCGTGTCTGGCGCGTCCGGATGCGCGCGCGTCCCGGCATCTATACACTGCCGAGCGGCGCGCCCGAGCCTGGCCCGAGGCGCAGGAGGGCAGGGCAAGTGAAATCGGCACCGTTGTGCTGGCCGGATCGGACCCGGTGCTGGCCGAACTGGCGGTGCATTGCCTTGATCGCGGTCAGCGCGTGGCGGTGCTGGCACCCGGCCCGGCGAGCGCGGCGGCCGCGGCGCGTGTGCGGGCCGTTTACGAAGGCGCGGTGGCGCGAAAGCGGATGGCGCCGGACGAGCGCGATGCGCGGCTGGCCCGGCTGAGTCATGGAAGCGATCCGGTCGTGTTGATGGCCGCCGACCTTGTGCTGGACGATGGTGGCGGCGATCCCGGCGCGGCGGCCGTGCGCAAGGGAGCGGTATGGTGCCTGGTGTCGGGGCGCGACGGCGCGTCGAAGCGACGCGCGCAACTGGGCGCGGCGGTCGAGGTGCTGGCGCTGCGGGCCTATCGCCCGGCCTATACGTTGCCGCTGGTCGAACTGGCGGTGCCCGACGGCGCGGCGCCGGATGCGGTCATGACCGTCATGCGGTATTTCGCGGGGTCCGGGCGCGTCGTGCTGCGCAGCGCGGACCGTCCCGGCATGATTGGGCACCGCCTGATGGGGGCGGTGCAGCGGGCGGCGTTGGCGTTGATGCGGGCCGGGGCCGATCCGCATGCGGTCGAGGAAGCGGCGCGGCAGTTGGGCTTTGCCCGCGGGCCGCTGGAGCTGATCGAGACGGATGGGATCGGTGTGACGGTTGCGCGTCTGCGTCGGGTTTTCGGCAGCGTGCCGGAGTTGGCCCTGCTGGACGCGCGCGCCGACGCGGTGGCTGCTGGCAAGACACCTGGACAGGGGTTCCATGCCGCCCAAGGCCAGGCGCTGGCCCCTGATCCGGGGCTGGCGAGGTGGCTGGAGGCCTGGCGCGAGGGCCAACGCGACCTGCCCGAGCGGCCGGATGTTGCCTTGGATCGGGCGCTGCACGCGGCGTTGGTGGCCGAAGCCGCACGGATGATCGCCGACGGCACCGTGGCGCGGGCCTCGGACGTGGACCTGTGCATGGTCAAGGGTTATGGCTTTGACATCGCGCGGGGCGGGCCGCTGCTCTGGGCCGATATCGGGCCGGAAACGGGCGGGCCGCTGGGCCTTGTGCGGACGATGAAGGCGCTGGCACCGCTGGGGCCGGAGCTGTGGACGCCGCCCGCGATGCTGGAAGACATGGTCAAGTTCGGCCGGCGCTTTTTCGGCGGCGCAGTCAGCTGAGCACGATCCCGAGCACCACCAGCATCAGCCCGATCACGGACAGGAAGAGCGCCCCGGTATTGACGGGCAGGATCTTTTGCAGCGTGGCGCGCAAATCGTCGTCGGACAACCCGGCGCGACGGGCGCGGATCACGCGCAGGATGCACCAGACAAGCAGGGCCAGACCGGCCAGCGTGACCGCCGCCCCGAGCCAGATAAGCATTTCCATCAGGTGCCTCCGCGATAGACCTTCATGGGTGCGACCGCGGGTAGCGCATCGGGCGTGGCATCGCAAGCGACAGAGCGCGAAAACGGGCTTGCGGGACGACTGACGCGCTTGTAGTCAAGAGGCCCAGCCCAGACCTTGGAGAGCCTTCATGGACGACCAGACCCCCCAACCCGGCCCCGACAGCAGCTACCGTGTAACCGCCGACGAGCTGCGCCAGTTCATCGAACGGTTCGAGCGCCTGGAGCAGGAAAAGAAGGACATTGCCGAGCAGCAGAAAGAGGTGATGGCCGAGGCCAAGGCGCGCGGATACGACACCAAGGTCATGCGCAAGGTGGTCGCGCTGCGCAAGCGGGACAAGGACGACATCGCCGAGGAAGAGGCGGTGCTGGAGATGTACAAGGAAGCGCTGGGGATGTGAGTGTTGTCGGCGAGTGGGTTTCCACCCATCCTACGATAGCGAGACGGCCTCAGGGCGCGATGAAGTTCACGCCCTGGATGCGTTCGATCTCGTAGACGTCTTCGTCGTAGGCCTCGGACAAGGTATCGACCAGTTCCTCGGTCCAGCCGGGAAGGTCCAGTTCCTCCTCGATTTCCTCGTCCTTGACGAATTTGTCGAGGAAGGCCGAGATCACGCGGCGCTTCTGGGTTTCCGTCATTCCGGGATGCGAGGCAAGATAGGCCTCGAAGCGTTTCATGCCGGCGGTCGTCATGATCTCCTGCAACAGTGCGAATTCACCTTCGAACCCGGCATGCGGGTCAAGCCCGGCCATCTCGCGCAGGACCTGCGCCCAGACCAGAGGGCTGTCCTCGTTGCACCAGACAGTGATCGGCATGTCGGGAAAGTTCCGGCGGAAGCGGGCGATCGTCTCGGACCAGCGGAACTGTGCCGGGTCGACGCCATTCAGGAAGTCGGCCATCGTGTCGTGCGGTGTTTTGGCAAAGAGCGCAGGCAGGTGCGTGGCCGGGTCGCGCAGGCCAAGGAACAGTTCCAGCCCGTCATTGGCAAAAATCTGGCGGAACGCCTCGATCCGCATTTCGGCCGCAGGATAGAACATACCCTGACCCACGGCCATCTTGGGCGTGCCGAAAAAGGCCTGGTTGGACAGGACCAGCCGGTCGTTGCCCGCCTCATGGTTGATGGCCGAGAGCACGTCATCGCGGGTTTCCGGGCTGATCCCGCTTTCGGTCACGTCGTTTAGGATGTCGCGCAACAGCTTGCGATAGGATTTCGGTTCGGGCACGTCGGTGCCGATTTCGGACAGCAGATCGTGGTTCGCCAGCAGGGTATTTATCAGACGATCCTCGTCCGTCATGTGCGCGCCGGCGTGGATAACGACCTGCATCCTGAACACTCCCCTTGTTGCGTTCGCGGGCGCAATATAGAGGCTTTCTCCGGCAGTTAAACCGCTTTCGGTTACGCAGGGTCGAGTCCAGATTTCATCTTGCGGATCGTGCCGGGGATGCGTAATCAAGCGGTCAGTGCCCCTATAGCTCAGCTGGTAGAGCAACTGATTTGTAATCAGTAGGTCCGCGGTTCGAGTCCGTGTGGGGGCACCATTTTCGACGGGCCTTTCGTTCTCGGCGATTTCAGGCCGGTTTGGCACGAATTTGATACTTCCACCTGCAACGTTCTGCATTGGCAATTCTCGGCAAGAGTCTCGAAGCATGCGTGTGGCAGGCCCGGCCGCCGCCGCATTTCACGCTGTCCCAAAAAAACGTGATTGGACCTGTGATCGGCGCTCGGGGCTTAATCGCGGCATCGGATAAGAAAGTCATTTTGCAAAGGATCAAGGGATGGGACGAATTTCACGACTTGCGGCGCTGGCCGGCCTGTTGCCGGGCGTCGGGCTGGCGGCCGAGGGCGAACGGATCGAGGTCAGGGGCGAGATCATCGACACCTGGTGCTATTACTCGGGTGTCATGGGCGGGCCCGACGCGGTGGTGGGCACTGCACACCACACCTGTGCGTTATGGTGTTCGGCGGGGGGCATCCCGGTGGGCCTGTTGGGCGAGGATGGCGAGGTCTACATGGTGCTGAAGATCGAAGGTGACGACCAGTCGGCCAGCGGGGACACGCAGCTGCGGTTGGCCAGCCACGAGGTGACGGCGGACGGAATGCTGTATCGGCGCGACGGGCTGAATTACCTGGTGGTCGAGGAGGTGGTGACGGATCACGGGATCACCAACCTGAGCCACGACATCTATGGCCCGGTGCCGGGCTTTGCCATCCCCGAACCTGCGGAATGAGGAATGTGACCATGAAACGGATTGCCATGACAACGGCCGCACTCTGCCTCTGCCTGCCGGCGGCGGCGCAGGACTTCTCGGAAGGCTCCGAGGCCAAAAGCTGGAACCTGGCCGCCGAGAAACCGGCGCGGTTCGAGGCGACGGTGGTGGACATGCTGTGCGAGTTGACCGGCGACTGCGCCGAGGATTGCGGCGGGGGCAAGCGGCAGCTGGGGCTCTTGCGCGCGGCTGACGGCGTGCTGGTCTATCCCAACAAGAACAGCCAGCCCGCCTTTACCGGCGCGGCGCTGGAACTGGCGCCCTATTGCGGGGCAGAGGTCGAAGTGGACGGGCTGATGATCGAGGACCTGGAGCTGGGCGCCACGAATATCTACCTTGTGCAGAAGATCCGCGAGGTGGGCGAGAGCGAGTGGGTTACGGCCAACAGCTGGACCAAGAAATGGGCTGAAGCTAACCCGAATGCGGATGGCAAGGGCCCTTGGTTCCGACGCGATCCGCGGGTGAACGGCATGATCGAGGAGAGCGGGTACCTGGGCCTCGGGCTCGAGGCGGACGCGGCCTTTATCGAGGAGTGGTTCTGATGCGGGGAAAGCTGGCAGCCGCGGTGTGCCTGCTGGCCGGAGCGGCGCTGGCCCATGACGGAGAGGATCATGGGCAGGACGCGAAGCCTGTTTCCGATGACAGACTTGCGGCCGCGCTGAAAGACGCGCCGACCGCTCTGCCGTGGGAGGTTGGCGGGCCGTTCGAATTGACCGATCACATGGGCCGAACGCGGACGCAGGCGGACCCGCAGGGCCGGCATCAGTTGCTCTTTTTCGGCTATGCCAACTGTCCCGGCATTTGCAGCGCGGCGTTGCCGCTGATGGCCGATGCTGTGGCGCAGTTGGAGGCGGACGGCGTGGAGATGTCGGCGCTGGTGGTGACGATCGACCCCAAGCTGGACACTGTCGAGACGATGGGGCCGTCGCTGGCAGAGGTGTCGGATGATCTCTTGGGGCTGACCGGCACGCCCGAGGCGCTGGACGTGGCCTATGACGCGTTCCAGGTGGAGTTCGAGCACCTGTTCGACGACCCCGAACACGGGCCGATCTACAGCCATGGCAGCTTCATCTACGTGCTGGACCCGGAGGGCGAGGTGCTGACGCAGGTGCCGCCCGTCCTGCCGCCCGGGCAGGTGAGTGCGATCGTGCGGAAATACGTGGGGGGCTAGGAGGTCCCGGATCGAGCCCGGGACGGGTGGTGCAAGGTGGCGGGGAGGTCCCGGGATCGAGTCCGGAACGGATGGTGCTGGGTTGCCAGGAGGTCCCGGGTCAAGCCCGGGACGGAGTCTTGCCGCGGATGCGCCAAGACTCCGCTTGCACGCCCCAGCCTCCATCAATAGATAGCCGGAGTGATTTTGACCGCCGCGGACGCCTCCGCGGCCTTTTTGCAATGGAAGGACGAACATGCAGGTCACAGAGACGCTCAATGAAGGGCTGAAACGCGGCTACACGATGAAACTGTCGGCCCAGGAGCTGGACGACAAGGTCATGGACAAGCTGAAGGAAGCGCAACCCGATGTCGAGATGAAGGGGTTCCGCAAGGGCAAGGTGCCGCTGCCGCTGCTGAAAAAGCAGTTCGGTGAGCGTGTCATGGGCGAGGCCATGCAGGAAGCCGTCGACGGCGCCATGAGCCAGCACTTTGAAGACAAGGGCGAGCGGCCAGCCGCAGAGCCCGCAGTGAAGATGGTCAACGAGGACTGGAAGCCGGGCGACGATGTCGAGGTCGAGATGACCTACGAGGCGCTGCCGGACATCCCCGAGGTGGACCTGTCCAAGGTGAAGGCCGAGAAACTGGTCGTGAAGGCCGGTGATGCGGAAGTCGACGAGGCCCTGCAGAACCTGGCGTCCAGCGCGCAGGACTTCAAGGACCGCAAGAAAGGCACCAAGGCCAAGGATGGCGATCAGGTCACGATCGATTTCGTGGGCCGTGTCGACGGCGAGGCGTTCGAGGGCGGCAGCGCGGAGGATTATCCGCTGACGCTCGGTTCGAACAGCTTCATCCCCGGGTTCGAGGAACAGCTGGTCGGCGTGAAGGTGGACGAGGAGAAGGTGGTCAAGGTCAGCTTCCCCGAGGAATACCAGGCGCCGCACCTGGCGGGCAAGGACGCCGAGTTCACCTGCACCGTGAAGGCGGTGAAGGAGCCCGTGGCGGCCGAGGTCGACGATGCGCTGGCCGAGAAGTTCGGGGCCGAAAGCCTTGACGCGCTGAAGGAACAGATCGCCGAGCGTCTGGAAGCCGAGTACGCCGGTGCGGCCCGCGCGGTGATGAAGCGCGGCATCCTCGACCAACTGGACGGGCTGGTCAGTTTCGAGCTGCCGCCGAGCATGGTCGAGGCCGAAGCGGGCCAGATCGCGCACCAGCTGTGGCACGAGGAAAACCCCGACGTCGAGGGCCACGACCACCCCGAGATCGAGCCGACCGACGAGCACAAGACGCTGGCCGAGCGCCGCGTGCGTCTTGGCCTGCTGCTGGCCGACCTGGGCCAGAAGGCCGAGGTCGAGGTGACCGACCAGGAAATGACGCAGGCCGTCATGGAGCAGGCGCGGCAATACCCGGGGCAGGAGCGTGAATTCTTCGAGTTCGTGCAGAAGAACCCGCAGATGCGCCAGCAACTGCGCGCGCCGATTTTCGAGGACAAGGTCATCGACCATATCGCCGATCAGGCCGAGATCACCGAGAAAGAGGTGTCCAAGGACGAGCTTGAGAAAGAGGTCGAGAAGCTGGAAGACTGATGTCTGCCGGTTTTCGCTTTAGGGAAGGGGCCGTCCGGTGGGGCGGCCCTTTTTTCTGGGGCAGGCGACGGGTCTGATAGCGATGGCCGCTTCGAGCCCAACTCGGTCGTTGCTTCAGGTTGCAGCATCCGTCGCGAAGGGCGGGAATCTGATATTCTCTGCACGTGCGGAATCACAGGGTGACTTCTGTGGAAGCCGTCATTCAACTCGATCAAACCATAGTTTGAACCCAGTTCGATTGGGAGGAAGGGAAGCGTGGCCTACGCGGTGTAAGCAAAAACCGAATATGGGACTGCCTCACTTTCCTTTCTGAGTGGGGTTGGCATGGATACCCGAACCGTCGCCGTTCGGACGCAAGCTCCTTCATCCTGGCGCGCAACGAGGTGCGCCAAGCCTATGCGCGTGGCGCGTTCTGAGTTGAACGGGTGGAGATGGCCCAAAGGTGGGCTGACTTGCTTGATGACTTGCAATGGGGAGCAAGTAGATGAACCCCAGTCTTTCGACCGAAGATGACGTCAATTCATCGGCTTGACGCCAATGTTCAAACTTAGGTTGCGCCTTGAATTTATGAGTAATTTTTCAACAGCGGCTCCAGTTTTCTAAGCCTGTTGAATAGACCAACGCGCCCGCATATCGCGCGGTCCTTCGAGTATGCGTCGGCTGCACAATCCCCAAAAAACATTGCCGAGAGGCGTTCGCGTCTGCATGATGCGGTCCATCTAACTCAACCTCGGAGAAAATACCTGTATCGAAACACATCCCGCTGGGAGGACCAGAAATGACCTACACTATAGATTGGAGTTTAAAACAGGATTTTGGTGGCGGTGAAAGCAGCTTGACTGCAATAGCGCCTGACGGAACTGAATTTTTAATCGAGGACCCTGATGGCGTCCTGCCGCCGGGTTTTCTGCGCGTTATGTTTGAACTGGTGATATCCGGCTACACCGATGGATTTTCCATCGAGGTCGACGAAAACGGCGACTACATGACCTTCGAGTTGGAGCAGGTAATTATCGCGTCTTATGATACCAGCGGCGGCAGCACCGAAGGCGACACCACCGTTGGAATAAATGTAAACTACGGGTTCGATATTGTTCCGGTCGGCGATTACGACGTCGACGAAGCCGGTGCATCGGGCTTTGTCGCAGCTTTAGACCAACTTGACGCGCTGCTCGCAGACATAGCCAACGAGCCCGACGGTTCAGACGATGGCACCACGGACAAAACCCCGTCCACTGGGCCAGAAATCGAGATACTCAGCTGGAGTTGGGGCGCCACCAGTGGCAGTACGCCGGGCGGCTTTGACGTGGATCTGACGGCTGAGACCGATGGCGGCACAAAGGTTGTTATGGACTACGACGAGGTAGAGGGTGCTGGCATACCGCTATCGCACCTTGTCGCGCTCGACGCTCTGATTGATCTAGACACGCTGGCCTTTCATCCGAGCATTCATGGAGGCTTGGACCCGGTGGACGTGGAGACGATCGAGATCAGCCGTCAGCCGTTTTCCGCTAACCTCGACGAGTACATCTGGTCTATCGAAATGGCCGCGGCGCCGACGGCGGACGGCTCCGTAGTGAGTTCTGGCTTAAGTTTTTCTGAAAGCCTTGCCAGTGGTACGGGACCTATCGTTCCGCAGGACCTTGCCGAGATATTGCTTGCTGAGACCGGGGCTGGCGCTGATCTCGAGGCGAGCTTCTTATAACACCCCCGCCGACAGGCGCGACTAAAGTTGACGAAATACGGCGTTTGAACGCGGCGTTATGAGGTCGTGAGTGATCGGTTTAAATAACTGAGTCTCCCCGGCGATGTCATCCTTCTGGCTTGCAAACGAGGTAACAGCGCGGCGGACGTGTTGTCAGCGGCGCATCAAAGCGCTGAAGAAAAAGCCCGACGTGACGCAATAAGCTGTCTAACGTCAGCACATACCGGACAGATTTAGGTGTTTGAGTAATGGAGGGTTTCTGGTTGCTTGCACCATTTGAATACATCTTCTGCGCGACCGCTTTGTCCTGCCTTGCGGACCTTCGTGCATCTTGCGGCGAAGGTCCGGACTGAGCCCATGGCCGAAGTGCTGCGGCGCACAGGTTCGGTGGAGTAAGAAACCGAAAAAACCTAAGAATTGTGAACGCCATCACAGCGAGTCACCTGTTTTTCATTAATACTAGAAAATAGAACGGTGGTGTCTTTCTCTCGGTTCTCTTGTTTGGGCTCTAAGATTTATGGCGGCCTCGAACCAAACCAAATAGGCAATAATGACCATCGTTCACGCGTACTGTTTTCCCAGTTTGGCGTGAAGACTCTCTATCGTACGCCCGTTTAAGACAATTTTTCCAAAACTCAATTCTAGGAGGAGACGTACAATGCACACGTTAAGTATTTTAAGATTCATCGGAACAACTTTCATTGCCGCTTTCGTTTTCTTTGGCCCCACCCAGTTGCTGGCCGAGCGCGATTCTGGAGTGGAAGCCCTGCGCTCGGGGTCAACCGCCGGACATCACAAAGGCGAAATCTGTGACGTAGACATCAAGCGTCCGCCGCTGAAAACAAAGACCGAGCGCGATAAAGGGGACCTCTGTGATAACGTCCAAAATTTTCCGAGGCTTAATGCGGAGCGCGACCCCGGCGATAATGCGGGCCCCGAAAACCCTCAGCCTTGGATGACAACCGAACGCGACCCCGGCGATAATGCGGGCCCCGAAAACCCTCAGCCTTGGATGACAACCGAACGCGACCCCGGCGAAAATGCGGGTCCCGACAACCCTCAGCCTTGGCTGACAACCGAGCGCGACCCCGGCGAAAATGCGGGTCCCGACAACCCCCAGCCGTGGCTGACAACCGAGCGCGACCCCGGTGATAATGCGGGTCCAGACACCCGCCAGCCGTGGCTGAACGCATAATATTAGACCCGTGCATACGACCCAAAGAGACTGAAAGATGCGGCGCCGTGTCAGGCGCCGCGTTTTTCTTTCGGGCTGGTATTCTTCTCTCTTCTGGGCGGACAATCTTGACCAAAGGTTTTGATGTTTGGGCTCCGCATGTCGGCCGCTAGCTGCCGTCACAACATCGCGAACCCAAGCTTTGAAACGAAGCAAACTCGGTAATCTGCAAGACCTTCTCTTTAGAACAAGACCTTTACCGTCTTCCTATGTTGTTTCATTTTCTGAGCCAGTTTCGTCAGAACTCTCTATTTTCCGATGCCCTTCGAGGAACCTGCCGATATTTGCGGTTCCAGGATTGGCGTCCAGCAACCGCTTGACGACAATAAGTATCGGGATGGCGACGATCATGCCAATGAATGACCAGATCCAAGCAAAGAACGCGACCGCGATGAAGACGACAGGCGCGTTCAGCCGAAGGCGGCTTGCAATCACATAGGGGGTTATGAATTGCCCTTCGAGAGCGGTGGCTCCGTAGTACGTCGCAGCTACCCCGAGAGCGGGCCAGATGTCGTAGAAGGTGCCGTAGCCATGAAGTCCGGCAATCGCTGCCCCTGCGATTGCACCGAGATAGGGGATGAAGTTCAGCGCGAAGCCGAGGAAACCGAGCACGAGATATTCCGGGATACCCCATAAGTACATCAAGACCGCGATAGTGGCACCGAGGCAAATGTTAATTAGTGTGATTGCGCCTAAGTAGTTGCCAAGATCGTCTTGGGCTTCATTCAAGAGCTTAAGCGAGCGTTTTTTGTCCTCGAAGCGGTCGAAACTCTCGACGATCTTTCGCGAGAAAAGGTCGCCGGACGCGAGCAGAAAGAAAAGCAGGGCCAGCGAAAGCACTACCTGCCCAAGCAGGGACGGTCCAATGCTTACCAACTGCTCGACCGTCCTATCCTTTTCAACGACTTCCACCTTTAAAGCCTTACTTTCCTCCGTTTCATCTGCGTTGCCTTCCTCGACCGCTTCACGTGTTTCCTCGGCCGCCTCAGCAATCTCAGAAAAGATGCCGGGCGATCCGCTGCGCATGACCGACTGCGCATCGCGGATGGCCGTCGGAAGAAGTCGCACGCTTTCAGACACAGGCCTCGACAGCCACGCGGCCCCCACAAAAAGAAGGACTGAGACGCCGACAATTACGAAGGCAGCAAATATTCCTCCGCCCACGCCGCGACGGGCGAGCCACTTTTGCGGCGGTCGAAGAGTGAGATAGGAAAGGAGTGAAGCGACGACGGGAATTAGAAAGTCGTTAGCTGCGATCAGCATGTGAACGAGCAGTATCAGGAATATCCCGACGACCGCTCTCCGCACGACCTTTTCTGCGATCATATCCTTACCCCGACCTTGTCGACACAAAGACCTCGTATCTAAAACGGTTCACCTTGGACCAAGCCAAGACGAAGAACGACGCGATACATTGCGTGATCCGATGCAATACAACACTTCACGACGTTTGAAACTTGAGAATGATAAGACCAGATCGGATTTTCTCATACGCAGCGCTTGGTTTCTTCAAACGCCGAGGGGCCGATGGAAGGCAGCGAACGGCAACTTCGTCCCGCCGAGCCGACCTTGCGAACGAAGCACCCGCGCCGAACCAAGGTGCAGCTTGCTGCACCGCCGCGCATCGACGGGCCGCCCCACCGGCACGTCGATTTGGTGAGGCCGGGAGCGCCGCTCGGAGGTTTTGCGGAGTTGGCGGGAATAAAGTGCTGTGGAACCGTCGTTGAATCGCCGCGCCGCGGCCCGTCGATGCGCGGCGATTCAACGAACCACCATCAACTTCTTCCCTCACTGCCGACCCGTCCCGGACCTGATCCGGGATGACGCCCGGCTTTC
Organism: Roseovarius sp. MMSF_3298; assembly: GCF_030733705.1. Classification (NCBI taxonomy): domain Bacteria; kingdom Pseudomonadati; phylum Pseudomonadota; class Alphaproteobacteria; order Rhodobacterales; family Roseobacteraceae; genus Roseovarius; species Roseovarius sp. MMSF_3298. The sequence goes on along the minus strand of NZ_JASHIN010000004.1, from coordinate 183,390 downwards.
GCCTCAGGGTCCGCGCAGAACCCGACCATCGACGCAAAAGGCCGCCCACACGCGGTGGGCGGCCCTGGGTCGCGGCGATGTGCCTGCGATTACTTGTCTTCGCTCTCGTCGTTCGAACCGGCGTCGTCCGACGCGGTCTCTTCCTCGACGGCCTCGGCGAGATCGTCGTCTTCCGAAGCGGCGGCGCCGATGTCGTCGAAAAGCTCGGCGATCTCGAAATCGGCGGCTTCTTCTTCCTCGGCGGCCACGTCCTGGATGGTGCGGCCCGACGCCTGAAGCTCGGCCTCTTCGGGCGAGCGGGCGACGTTGAGGACGATATGCGCCTCGACCTCGGGGTGCAGGTGCACCTCGACGTCATGCAGGCCCAGCGTCTTGATCGGCTGACGGATCAGGACCTGTTTGCGGTCGACCGAGTAGCCTTCCTCGGTGGCGACGGCGGCGGCGTCACGGGTCGAGACCGAGCCGTAGAGGTTGCCGCCATCGGAGGCTTGGCGAATCACGATGAACTTCTGTCCGTCGAGACGGGCCGCCAGGGCTTCGGCTTCTTTCTTGGATTCGAGATTGCGCGCTTCGAGCTGGGCCTTCTGGTCTTCGAAAGAGGCGATATTCTCTTTCGAGGCGGTCAGCGCCTTGCCTTGCAGCAGCAGGTAGTTGCGGGCGAAGCCGGGCTTCACCTCGACCACATCGCCCATCTGGCCCAGCTTGGCCACGCGTTCGAGAAGGATGACTTGCATGGGTCTTTCTCCTTATTTGACGGCGTAGGGCAGCAGGGCGAGGAAGCGGGCGCGCTTGATGGCGCGGGCCAGTTCACGCTGCTTCTTGGCCGAAACGGCGGTGATACGGGAAGGCACGATCTTGCCACGCTCGGAAATGTAGCGTTGCAGGAGCTTGGTGTCCTTGTAGTCGATCTTGGGTGCATCGTCGCCCGAGAAGGGGCAGACCTTGCGACGACGGAAAAACGGTTTCGCAGCCATGGTTTAGTGTCCTTTCTTCAAGCGATCAGGGGCGACGTTCGCGGCGGTCGCCACGCTCGTCACGTTTCTGCATCTGGACCGAGGGGCCTTCCGCGTGCTCGTCGACCCGGACGGTCAGAACGCGCATCACGTCCTCGTGCAGGCGCATCAGGCGTTCCATTTCCTGCACGGCTTCCGACGGTGCGTCGGTGCGCAGGAAAGCATAGTGGCCCTTGCGGTTCTTGTTGATCTTGTAGGCCATCGTCTTGACACCCCAGTACTCGGATTCGACGATCGTGCCGCCGTTATCCGTGATCACGGTGCTGAAATGTTCGACAAGGCCTTCGGCTTGCGTGTTGGACAAGTCCTGACGCGAGATAAAAACATGCTCGTAGAGCGGCATGTGAGTTCCACTTCTGTCTGGGCGCATTTCAAAGGCGGGCCTTGGATCCTTTCGCGGCCCGTCCACGAGAGACTGCGCGGTTCGATATATGTGCGAAAGGAAGTGGGCGTATACGACGCATCCCCATGTTTGGCAAGGGGTGTCGGGGGCCGTGAAATTGCCCGCGCGCCGCCCCGGTGCAGTCCCCGGTCCGCCGCATTTTGGTCTCGATCGCTGCGCAGTCTGGGCACAACCGAAATCGGGCGAGGAACTAGCAATGGCACATGCATTCGATGGGCGTTTTCAGAACACCAAGCTGACCGACGACACCGTGGCGGTTGATGCCCCTCAAAGCGCGCCCCGCCGGGCGCTGATCGCCTGCGCCGGGGCGGCGCTTTGCATGTCGGCGGGCGGGCTGTGGCTGGTGCCGTCCGAGGATGCGGCAATGCAGTTGATCAAGCTCTTCGCGTCGGTCGTTCTGCTGCTGGGCGGGCTGATCCTGTTCAACGGACTGAACCGCGACGCGCCCGCGCCAGAAGTGCAGATCGACCCGGTAAAGCGCCAACTGCGGGTCTACGAATATGACACGAAGGGCCGCTCGACCTTGAAAGCCTGCCATGACATCGACGCGTTGCAGGAGCTTTCGGTGAACAAACGCCAGCTGCGCGCCAAGGATGCGTCCGGCGTGCTGGTGCTGGAAATGCCGCTGGGGTCGGACGAAGAGGCCAGTGCCATCCGCAGCGCGATGCCCCGGACCAGCTAAGCCGGTGTCAGCCCGCGCAGGGTGGGCTGTTCATCGCTCAACACGATCTGTTCAATTCTTGCAACTTGCTCGATGCGAGAAATGCATCATCTTCCGTCGGGAGCGATTAACGCACCACGGAAGGATTACATTCATGAAAACCATCGCATTCGCCACCTCGATGGCCCTTGCCGGCTTGTCGACCGCCGCACTGGCCGCGCCGGAGCAGTACAACCTCGACCCCAGCCACAGCCAGGTCGTATTCACCTATGAGCACCTGGGCTTCTCAACCACCTACAACGTCTTTACCGGGTTCGAAGGTGAAATCATGTTCGACCAGGAAGAGCCGGCGAACTCCAGCGTGTCGGTGTCTATCCCGGTCATGTCGATGTACACGGGCTGGGAAAAGCGGTTCGAGCACTTCATGAGCGAGGACATGTTCGGCGCGGCAGAGGGCGACATGATCACCTTCACCTCGACCGGCATCGAAGTTACCGGCGATACGACCGCCGAGATAACCGGCGATCTGACGATCAACGGCACGACCAAGTCGGTGGTTCTGGATGCCGAACTGAACAAGGCGGACGCGCACCCGATGCAGGAAAAGCAGTGGGTTGGCTTCGACGCGACGACGACACTGCTGCGCTCGGATTACGGTCTGGACTACGCCGCGCCGGCGGTAAGCGATGAGCTTCAGGTGATGATCTCGATCGAGGCTGAAAAGGCCGAATAAGCCTGAGCGACGTTCGTCGAATTCAAAGGCCCGCATTCCGAGATGCGGGCCTTATTTGTGCGTGGCGCTTTTGGCGGTCGGAGGTCCCGGGTCAAGCCCGGGACGGGTGAACCGACTCGTCCGGCCCTAGCGCTCTGCCGTCAGGGCGAAGCGGATATCTACCGAGGCGCCGACATTGCCTTCGCTTTGTCCGCCCACGCCGAAATCGCGACGATCCACCGTCAACCCGCCCGAGGCGGTGGCGGTGTCGCCGTCGATGTTCAGGTCAAAAGGCATCTCGACAGGGACCGAGTTGTCCTTGATCGTCAGCGTGCCGGTGGCGACATGGCCGCCGTCGCGCGACACGATGTCGGCGGAGAAGGTGGCCGTGGGGTGGGTCTCGGCGGCGAGATAGTCCGATCCCTTGGCGTCATTGGTGACCGATCCCAGCGTCAGCGAGGCGATGGTGACGGTCACGTCGACGCTGCCGTGTTTGCCCTCGCTGTCGGCGGCTTCGTCATAGATGATATCTGCGGTCCAGTCCTCGAACTGGCCTTCGACCTCCGACCCCATCTGGATAACGGTCAGGCCAAGCGTCCCGTCCGTGACGGTCCAGGCGTTCTCGGTCGGGGCGGTGGTTTCCGCGGCGGCCGTTTCCGTGGCCGGTTCGGCGATTTCGGCATCTGCTGTCGGCGCGCCTTGGGTTTCGTGCGAGAAATAGCCCAATGCGCTTCCGGTGCCGAGGGCCGCGGCCCAGATCACCAGCGCCGCAACGGCGGGGAGGACATGTCCGGGCTGACGCGCCGAGGGTTCCGCTGACGTTCGGCCGGGCAGCATACGCCGCAGGGTGGCGTCGCGGTCGATGACGTGATGCTTGAGCGCCCCGGCGACATGTGCCGCAAGGCTGAGCCACAACACCCAGTTCAGAATGTAGTGTAGAGAGGCGAAGGTGTGCGCGAGCCCCTCATCCTTGGGAACGAAGGGCAGGGATTGGCCGAACGGCCACCAGATCGGGGCAAAGCCGGTGGTGGCGGCGTGATGGATCCAGCCGGTCAGGGGCACCAACAGCAGTGAGCCGTAGAGAAGCCAATGTACGGTTTCGGCGGCCCGCGCCTCGAGCGGCTTGTTGCCGTTCAACAAGCCCGGCTTGGACTGGCCCATGGCCCACAGAATGCGCAGCAGTGCCACGAAGAACACGGTCACGCCGATGGTCTTGTGCAGGGAGAACAGGAAGGCCGCACGCGAGACGTCGGCCTCGGTCGTGACGATGTCCGGGTTGCGGACCGCGTGGGCGATGTCACTGGCGAAGAGACCGAGCGGAATGGCCGAGAGAATCAGCAGCGCGGTCAGCCAGTGAAAGCTTTTGGTGACGGTGCCGTAACGGTCGTGGGCGTTGGCGAGGGGCATTGTGCAGGCTCTGATGTGGCGAAAACTTGCGCTGCAATTTAGCCGAGCGCGTGGCCGGGGCAATATCCGCCTGCGCACAGGGGGCGTGCGGCAAGGGCGGTTTTTCGGCCCCCGACATTGCACCGCCCGTCGCGTCACGCTATCCGAGGGCATTGAATGGGAGGGGCAAGGCACCATGAGCAAGGCATTCGTATTTCCCGGGCAAGGGGCCCAGACGATCGGGATGGGCAAGGCGTTGGCCGATGCCTATCCGGCAGCGAAGGCGGTCTTCGACGAGGTCGACGAGGCGCTGGGCGAGAAGTTGAGCGACCTGATCTGGGAGGGCGATCAGGAAACACTGACGCTGACGCAGAATGCGCAGCCCGCGCTGATGGCCACGTCACTCGCCACGATGCGGGCGCTGGAGGCCGAAGGCGTGAGCATCGAGGCGGCGTCGCTGGTGGCCGGGCATTCGCTGGGCGAATACTCCGCGTTGGCCGCGGCCGGGGCGCTGAGCGTCAGTGACTGTGCGCGCCTGTTGCGCACGAGGGGTCAGGCGATGCAGGCTGCCGTGCCGGTGGGCGAAGGCGCAATGGCTGCGATCCTGGGACTTGATTTTGCCACTGTGACCGAGGTGGCCCAGGCCGCCGCAGCGGATGGCGGCGTGGTGCAGGCCGCCAATGACAACGACCCGGCGCAGGTGGTGGTCTCGGGCAATGCCGCCGCCGTGGAAAAGGCGGTGGAACTTGCCAAGGAGAAGGGGGCCAAGCGCGCCATGCTGCTGCCGGTCAGTGCGCCGTTTCATTCTGCCTTGATGGCGCCCGCCGCCGATGTGATGGCGTCCGCATTGTCGGAGGTTACGATCACGGCGCCGCGCGTACCGGTGGTCGCCAACGTGACGGCCAGCGGGGTGCAGGACCCGGCGGAGATCCGCGCGTTGTTGGTCAAGCAGGTGACCGGGTCCGTGCGCTGGCGCGAGTCGGTGGAATACATGGGCGCGCAGGGCGTGGACGACGTGTGGGAAATCGGCGCAGGCAAGGCGCTGATCGGCATGGTTCGCCGCATCAACCGCGACATCGCCACCCGCGCAATCGGCACGCCCGAGGATGTGAAAGCGGCCGCCGAGTCGATGGCCGGCTGAGCCGGGGCCAGGAAAATGGGATTTTCTTGTCAAATTTCTTCGCAAGGAAATTTGGCGCCAGACGAGAAGGATCAAGATACATGTTCGACCTGACGGGAAAGACGGCGCTGGTGACCGGCGCATCCGGAGGCATCGGCGGAGAGATTGCCAAGGCGTTGCATGGCGCGGGCGCGACCGTGGGCCTGTCGGGCACACGGGTCGAGCCGCTGGAGGCGCTGGCCGGGGAGCTGGGCGAGCGGGCGCATGTACTGCCCTGCAACCTGAGCGATCCGGAGGCCGTCGACGCATTGCCGAAACAGGCCGCCGAGGCGATGGGCAGCGTCAATGTCCTGGTGAACAACGCCGGGATCACCCGCGACCAGATCTTCATGCGCATGTCCGACGAGGAATGGCAGAGCGTGATTGACGTGAACCTGACTGCCACCATGCGCCTGTGCCGGGGCGTGATGCGCCCGATGATGAAGGCGCGCTGGGGGCGGATCATCAACATCAGCTCGATCGTGGGCGCGACGGGCAACCCCGGACAGGTGAACTACGCCGCCTCCAAGGCCGGGATGGTGGGCATGACCAAGTCGATCGCCTATGAGGTCGCCAGCCGCGGGATCACCGCCAATGCGGTTGCACCCGGCTTCATCGCCACGGCAATGACCGACAAGCTGACGGACGACCAGAAGGACAAGATCAACGCGCAGATTCCCGCCGCCCGCATGGGCACGCCGGAGGAAATCGCGGCAGCGGTCCTATACCTCGCAAGCCCCGAGGCGGGCTATGTCACGGGGGCGACGCTTCACGTCAACGGGGGCATGGCGATGCTTTGAGTCATCGCGCCGCGTTGAGGAAACAAGGGCAGGGGAATCCATTTGCCAATCGCGTCGCATATGCTATAGGCGGCGCAGTTTACGCGGGGGTGATACTGTATTACCCCGTAAATGCCCGTTATACGGGTCATGCAAGCCGCCCGGTCAAGGGGCACATTTAGCCGCTAGTCCAAACGGGCGAGGGCACAGAAAACGGGCGAATGACCCGGCTGAAGATGAGGAACGAAACATGAGCGATATCGCAGACCGCGTAAAAAAGATCGTGGTGGAACACCTGGGCGTCGAGGAAGACAAAGTAACCGAGAACGCCTCTTTCATTGACGACCTGGGCGCGGACAGCCTGGACACGGTCGAACTGGTCATGGCGTTCGAAGAAGAATTCGGCATCGAGATCCCCGATGACGCCGCCGAGAACATCCAGACCTTCGGCGACGCGGTGAAGTTCATCAAGGAAGCGTCGTAACCACGACGACGCACAAGAGATTTTCGAAAGACCCTGCCGGCGCGGCGGGGTCTTTTCATTTGCGCGGTCGAAAATTTCGGGAACAGACTGTATCATGCCGATTTGAGACCATCGTCAACGAAGCAGGGGTCTAAGAAGGGCAGACCCCGCAAACAAGGCGGAACCAGCCCGAATCAGAAGGTGACTGTCGCATGATCATCTACCCCACTCTCGAACTGCGTAACGGCAAATGCGTGTCCCTGACGCGCGGTCGGCTCGAAGAGCCCGTCATCTGGCATGTCGACCCTGTCGAGACAGCGAAATCCTTTGCCGCCGCCGGCGCATCGTGGATGCATCTGACCGACATCGACGCGGTGGCCGGTGACGGCGACAACAGTAGCCTGATGGAAGAGATCATTCGCACTGTCGGGATCCCGGTCCAGCTGGGCGGCGGTTTCCGGTCGCGTGACAGCGTTGCAAAATGGATCGACAAGGGCGCGGGCCGGATCGTGGTTGGCACCATGGCCGCCTACGACCCCGATACCCTGCGCGAACTGGCCAAGTTCTATCCCGACCAGATCGTGCTGGCCGTCGATATCTTCCAGGGTTCGGTGATGACCGAGGGCTGGCGCACGAAAAGCGCGTTCTCGCCTGAAAGCTATATCGCCGCTTTCGATGATGCGCCGCTGGCTGGCATCATCCTGACCGATATCGACGCCGATATCGAAGACAGCGACGGGACGCTGGGCGTGATCAGCGGGCTGGCCGGTCTGACCCGGCATCCGGTCATCGCACGCGGTACCGTGCGCAGCGTCGATGACGTGTCGCGTCTGAAATACGTACCCAACATTTCCGGCACGATTATCGGCCGGGCGCTGTTGTCCCGCGACGTGTCGCTGCAAGAGGCGCTGGAAGTGGCACAGGGCGACCGCGAACCGATCGCCGAGTTCCAATAAGCTGAATGACAGGCTTGAAAAAAGGGGCGCGGAAGACCGCGCCCCTTTGCCGTTGGCCTTGCCCCCGATAGGCAAGGCGCGGTATGGAAGCCGACGAAGGTAGGACAAGAGGGCAACATCATGCGTCGAGTGGTTGTGACGGGTCTGGGTCTTGTGACCCCGCTGGCATCTGGCGTGGAGGAGAGCTGGAGCCGCATTCTGGAAGGGAAGTCAGGAGCGGGCACCATCACGCGGTTCGATCCCACGAACGTGGCCACGAAATACGCCTGCGAAGTGCCCTTGGGCGACGGCAGCGACGGCACCTTCAACTCCGAAGATTACATGGAGCCCAAGGAGCGCCGGAAAGTGGATGATTTCATCCTCTATGGCGTTGCGGCGGCCGAACAGGCCGTGCGGGACGCCGATTGGCTGCCCGAGGACGAGGAAAGCCGCCTGCGCACTGGTGTTATGATCGGGTCCGGCATCGGCGGGCTGCGCTCGATCGAGGAGACGACGCTGCTTATTCGCGACCGTGGCGTGCGGCGGGTGTCGCCCTTCTTTATTCCCGGCGCGCTTATCAACCTGATCAGCGGGCAGGTCAGCATTCGCTACGGCTTCAAGGGGCCGAACCACGCGGTTGTGACCGCCTGTTCGACGGGGGCGCATGCCATAGGCGATGCGGCGCGGTTGATCCAGCACGGGGACGCGGACGTGATGATCGCGGGTGGTGCCGAAGCGGCGATCTGCGAGATCGGTATTGCCGGCTTCAACGCCTGCAAGGCACTGTCCACAAAACGCGCCGACGACCCGCAAGGCGCCAGCCGCCCCTACGACGCCGACCGCGACGGCTTCGTGATGGGCGAGGGGGCTGGCATGGTCGTGCTGGAGGAGTACGAGCACGCCAAGGCGCGCGGTGCCAAGATCTATGCCGAAGTCCTTGGCTATGGCCTGTCGGGTGACGCCTATCACATCACCGCACCCGCAGAGGATGGCGATGGCGGGTTCCGCGCCATGCAGGGTGCGTTGCGCAATGCCGGGATCGAGCCTGCCGATGTGGATTACATCAACGCCCACGGCACCAGCACCATGGCCGACACGATCGAATTGAAGGCGGTTGAGAAACTGCTGGGTGATGCGGCCTCGAAAGCGACCATGAGTTCGACCAAATCCTCGACCGGGCACCTGTTGGGTGCGGCCGGGGCGATCGAGGGCATCTTCTCGATCCTGGCCATTCGTGACCAGGTGGCGCCGCCGACGATCAATCTGGACAATCCGGCAGTGGAAACGCCGATGAACCTGGCCGCCAACGCCAAGCATGAACGCGAGATCAAGGTGGCACTGTCCAACAGCTTCGGTTTCGGCGGCACCAATGCCTGTCTCTGCATCGGGGCCGTACGCTGATGTGGCGGCACATCGCGTCGAATTTCCTGACGTTTCTTGTTGTCGTGGTCTTCCTGTTGGGCGGGGTAATCCTTTGGGGCCAGAACGAATACCAGGCCACGGGTCCGCTGGAAGAGCCGATCTGCCTTCAGGTACCGCGCGGCAGTTCGATGCGCGGTATCTCGGCCGATCTGGCCGAGCAGGGCGCGATCACCAGCGAGCGGATCTTCCGCATCGGTGCGGACTACACCGACAAGACGCAGCTTCTAAAGGCTGGTAGCTGGCTGATCCCCGAAGGCTCCACCATGGGCGAGATCACCGATATCGTGACCCGAGGCGGGGCCAGCACCTGTGGCACCGAGGTGGTGTACCGCATCGGCGTCAATGCGAGCGAGGTCGAGGTGCGCGAACTGGACCCGGCCACCAATCGCTTTGTCGAGGTTGCGGCCTTCGATCCGCAGGCCGAGGAGGTCACTCCTCCCGCCGAATTCACCGAGGTGCGTGATCAGGCCGACACCCGCTACCGCGTGGCCGTCGCCGAAGGCGTGACCAGCTGGCAGGTGGTGAACGCGCTTGGTGCGTTCGACGCGCTGGATGGTGAGGTGGCGGCGGTGCCGCCCGAGGGCAGCCTTGCGCCGAACAGTTACGAGTTCAGCGTGGGCGACACCCGCGAAAGCATTCTGACCCGGATGCGCGAGGCGCAGGAATTGATCCTGACCGAGGCCTGGCAGAACCGCGCGTCGGACATTGCCGTCGAGACGCCCGAAGAGGCGCTGATCCTCGCCTCGATCATCGAGAAGGAAACCGGCGTGCCCACCGAACGCGGGCAGGTTGCGAGCGTCTTTACCAACCGGCTGCAAGAAGGGATGCGGCTGCAGACCGACCCCACCGTGATCTATGGCATCACGAATGGCGAGGGCGTGCTGGGCCGCGGCCTGCGCCAGAGCGAGCTGCGTGCCGAGACGCCCTACAATACCTACGTCATCGACGGGTTGCCGCCGACGCCCATCGCCAATCCCGGCCGCGCCAGCATCGAGGCGGCGGTAAACCCCGAGGATACTGACTATGTGTTCTTCGTGGCTCGCACGCTGGACCCGCGCGACGGGCACCTCTTCGCGGAAACGCTCGAAGAGCATAACCGCAACGTCGCGGCCTACCGCGCGCTGGAGGCCGAACGCGCCAACCAGTAGGCGCACGAGGCAAGCTGCCACGGCACCGCACGATGCCGCGACGAATGCTTAACCGAGATCTCTGAAACTGCAGGCGACCCGTGGGATGACCACCGGTCGCCTGTTTGCTTTCTGAGATGAATCTTCCGCGATGCAAGAACTTCGAGGTGTTGGCCCGCATGCCATTGATCACGCAAGATCGGACCCCTTCCCAGGTCACGCTGTCGATAGACGCGCTCGAGAAGCAGCTGTCGGCCATGCGCGCCGATCTGGAGGCGGTCTACGCCCAGATCAGGCGTGGGCAATTCGGTGACCTGAAAGACGCCAGGCGCGCCACGTCGGAAATACGGCAATGGCTGAAGATCCCGATAGATGCGGAGACACAACTTGCAAAAAGAAGAGAAAAAGAGCTTGGCGTCGCGGATGGATACGCCCTCGACCTCGAAGAAGCCCGGGAAAGTATCGGATGTCGACTGGCTCGTCTCCGCAGGGCCCGAGACGCAGAAAGAGTTTCTGGACAGCCTGAGTGACGGCGAAATCCTGTCGCTGCCGTACCTGTTCGATTTCTGGGCGATGGAGCACCAGCGCCCGCCCGAAGGCGACTGGCGCACATGGGTCATCCTGGGCGGGCGGGGCGCGGGCAAGACACGCGCAGGGGCCGAATGGGTGCGCGGCCAGGTCGAGGGGGCCAGGCCGCTTGACGCGGGCCGGTGTCATCGCCTGGCGCTGGTGGGCGAGACCATCGACCAGGTGCGCGACGTGATGATCTTCGGTGAAAGCGGTATCATGGCCTGCTCGCCGCCCGATCGTCGCCCTGTCTGGCAGGCGACGCGCAAGCGGCTTCAGTGGCCCAACGGCGCAGTCGCGCAGGTTTTCTCGGCACATGACCCGGAGAGCCTGCGCGGGCCGCAATTCGACGGCGCCTGGGTGGACGAGTATGGCTGCGCCGCCGTGGACAAGGGCACCAACCAGCCCAACAAGTTCCTCGATCCGAAATCCTCGGAATCCACCCTGCCGCATTTCTCGGACGGGCGCCGCGACGAGCTGATACAACAGCAATACCTGCGCGCTTTTCTTGGCTATTGGAACGATCCCGCCAACAACCCGCAATCGGACGTCTACGACGGCGCGATGCTGGACATGGATCACGCATATGCCTGGGTCTGGGACATGCGGCCCTATCCGAATTTCCCCAACAATCGCGACTTATGGAGCGATGGCGCCAATTACACACGAGGTCACTGGCTCAACGGGCGCATCTCGTCCCGCATGCTGGCCTCGGTCATCGAGGAAATTTGCCTGAGGTCAGGCCTGAACGCCTGTGACACGTCCGGGGCCCACGGGTTGGTGCGCGGCTACACGGTCGACCAGGTATCCGAAGCCCGCAGCGCCCTGCAACCGCTGATGCTGCGCTATGGCGTCGACGCGGTGGAACGGGACGGGCGTCTGCGTTTCATCATGCGCGACGGCGGGGCCGATCGCGTGATCGACCTTGATACGCTGGTGCGTGACCCCGAGATGGACAGCGTCCTGGAGGAGACGCGCGGCAGCACCGTGGAACTGGCGGGCCGCGTCCGCCTGCGCTTTATCGAGGCTGACGGGGATTTCGAGGTCATCGCCGAAGAGGCGATCCTGCCCGACAACGCCACCCATGGTGTTTCGATTTCGGAATTTCCGCTGGTCATGACCCGCGCCGAGGGCCGCCAGACCGTTGAACGCTGGCTGTCCGAGGCGCGCCTCGCCACGGACACCCTGCGCCTGACCCTGCCGCCCTCGCAACTCGAGACCGGCGCGGGCGACGTCATCGCCATTCCCGAAGGACAGGGCAGGGGCTTTTTCCGCGTCGACCGGGCCGACCAGATGGCCGGGGCGCAAAAGCTCGAAGCGGTGCGGATCGAACCCGAAAGCTATCGCCCGGCCGAATTCGAGGACGAGGCCGTGACCCTGCGTCCCTTCGTGGCGCCGTTGCCGGTGGCACCGTTCTTTCTCGACCTGCCGCTTCTGACCGGCGACGAGGTGCCTCACGCACCACATTTCGCTGCCACCGCCAAACCCTGGCCCGGCTCTGTCGCACTCTATGCCTCGGACGAGGATTCGAACTATGCCCTCAACAGCCTCGTGACGGCCCGCACCCCCGTGGGTGTGCTGGAAACGCCGCTCTTTCCGGCCCACGCGGGCCGCATCGACCGCGGACCCGCCGTGCAGGTGCGGATGCTGGGCGGCAGTTTGGAAAGCATCAGCGACCTGGCGCTCTTTAATGGCGGCAACCTTTGCGCCATCGGCGACGGCACCCCCGACGGGTGGGAGCTCATCCAGTTCCGTGATGCAGACCTCGTCGACATCGACACGTACCTGCTCAGCCACCGCCTGCGCGGACAGGTCGGCACCGAGCGTGCCGAGGCCTGGCCACAAGGCAGCTATCTGGTGCGCCTCAATGGCACCGCCAAGCAGATTGAGCTGTCCAAGGCCAAGCGCGGGCTGGCGCGCTACTACCGGATCGGCCCCGCCGGGCGCCCGGTGGACGACCCCAGCTTCAGCGCGGTGCGGCTGGCTTTCGACGGGCTGGGTCTGAGGCCGCTGTCGCCGGCGCATCTGAGGCTTTCGGCGGGCGCGGGCGGCGCCCTGTCGATCAGCTGGATCCGGCGCACCCGGATTGACGGTGACCGCTGGGACACCGCCGATGTGCCGCTGGGCGAGGACCGCGAGGAATACCTCGTGCGCGTGGTGCAGCAGGACGCGGTGATCCGCCAGACCAGCACGACGTCGCCGGTCTGGACCTACAGCGCGGCGGATCAGGCCGCCGACGCACTGTCGGGTCTTTACGAGATTCAGGTCGCGCAGGTTTCCGCGCGCTTCGGGCCGGGCCGCTTTGCGCGGATCGAGGTGACCGCATGATCCGTCCCGCCTGAACGCGAAGCCTCAGCCGCGCGCGCACTCCACGCAGCGCGTCGCGGCCGGGTCCAGCTTCAGGCGGCCAAGGACAATCTCCTCGCCGCAATCCTCACAATAGCCGAACTCGCCCTCGTCCATCCGGGCGAGGGTGGCGGTCAGCCGCGCCCGCTCCCCGGCGCGGCGCGCATCCGTGGCCCTGGCCATCGCCTGGTTCTGCAACGCGTCCATTCGGCTCAGACGACCGACCGATTGCTGGTCCAGCTCCACCGTGGCCTTGCCCGCCGCGCCACGGACGTCTTCGTCGTCGAGTTCCGCCAGACGCGTCTCGATCAGTGCGCGAAAATCCCTGATCTCTGCTTCATTCATTTTCGTGAACCCACCCATGACGCCTTTGCATTTTACGGATCGAGCTTATCTGGTATAAGCGATACTCGCACCAAGGAGCATGCACATGGCGAACACACATGCAAAGCTGGCCGAGCTTGACCCGGTCTGGGCCCGGATCAACACCGAGGCGGAGACCGCGATAAAGGACGAGCCGCTGCTTGGCGGGCTCATCCATTCGTCGATCCTGCACCACAAGACCATCGAATCCGCGTTGGCCTACCGCACGTCGATGAAACTGGGCTCGCACGAGATGCCCGAGCAGCTTCTGCGCGAAATCTGCGACATGGCCTATGCCGACGACCCCGAACTGGGGCAGGCCGCGCGCGCCGATATCGTCGCCGTCTATGACCGTGACCCGGCCTGCGACCGCTTTATCCTGCCGATGCTGTTCTTCAAGGGCTTCCAGGCGGTTCAGGCCTACCGCGTGGCGAACTGGCTGTGGCGCACCGAACGGCGCGACATGGCGCGTTTCTTCCAGATGCGCTGCTCCGAGGTGTTCGGCGTCGATATCCACCCCGCCGCCCGCATCGGCAAGGGCATCATGATCGACCACGCCCACTCCATCGTGATCGGCGAAACCGCCGTGGTGGGCGACAACGTTTCGATGCTGCACTCCGTGACCCTCGGCGGCACCGGCAAGGAAGAGGAAGACCGCCACCCCAAGATCGGCGACGGCGTCCTGATTGGCGCTGGTGCCAAGGTCCTTGGCAACATCAAGGTCGGCCATTGCAGCCGCATCGCCGCCGGTTCGGTGGTGCTGCAGGAGGTGCCGCCCTGCAAGACGGTCGCGGGCGTGCCGGCCAAGATCGTCGGAGAGGCGGGCTGTGATCAGCCCTCCGTCGCGATGGATCAGCTTCTGGGCGTGCGCTGAACGTCCCCGCCTCGGCAGTCGAACCCTGGATTCGCCCGGTCCGCACGTCGGTCCGGGCTTTTCTTTGCCCGGATTGGTGCAAAAATGCTGCAACCGACAGCCATAGCCGCGCGTTACTCCGCTTGTTCAGGTCGACAACCCGAAAGGGCAGGTCTAGATACGCCTGACAAGTTAGAACAATTCGCGACTGTCTGCCCGGGGGGCCACGCTCCATGCGATCACAACTGCTGAAACTTCTTCCGTGCCTTGCTCTTGCCGCCCTCACAGGTTGCACGGAGGTTTCCGATGACGGCAGCTCGCAGTCCTTCGCGTCTTCGCGGAACGCAACCGCCAACATCAGCCTGCCGCCCGGTGCCCTGGCCGAGGCCATTTCCATGCCCGACGCCGTCTGGCAACGCTCGGCGCAGCTGGCCCGCTATGGCCACCGCTTCGACAAGGCGTTCTACCAGGCCGCGGCACAACGCGAGGCCGCCAACATCGCCGCGCTGAAACAGGCTTTCCTCGACCTCGGCCCTGGCGTCGACCCCGAGGAAGCCGGACGCGCCGCCTACGTCGCCTATACCTACGTCGCGCAACTGGTTGTAGAGTACGAGATCGACAGCGGCCCGCTGGCGCATAACACCGCCGTCAACTTTGGCAACAAGCCGCGTGGCCTGTGCTGGCACTGGGCGCATGACATGGACGCCCGCCTGCAACGCGAGAACTTCAAGACGCTGCAAATTCACCGCGCCATCGCCAATTATGACAGTATCCGCCTGGAACACAGCACAACCATTCTCGGCCGCCGGGGTGACTCGATGGAAGACAGCCTCGTCTTGGACCCGTGGCGCGACGCCGGCGACCTCTACTGGAGCCTCGTGCGCGAGGACGGCCGCTACGACTGGACCGAACGCAGCAAGGTTTTCGCGTGGAAAAAGGCGCAGAAGGCCAAGCAGACCGGCACGCCATCGTTCTGATCTGATCGCGCGCCGGAACAGGCGGCAAACCCGTCGCGTTGACCACGCAAGTGGGAACCGACGCGATGAATTTCTTTCAAACCTGGGCCGACGCGGCCCTGACCACACTCGGATATTTCTGGGTGGCCTTCTGGGCCTTCGGACTGGGTTATCTCGTCAGTGCGGTCATCCAGCTTTTTGTCAGCCGCGACCGGATGCGGCATGCGATGGGGGATGAGGACCTCGGATCCATGTCGCTGGCCGGGTTCTTCGGTTTCATCTCGTCTTCCTGCAGTTTCGCGGCCCTCGCCACGACGCGGGCGCTCTTCGCCAAGGGCGCGGGCTTCGTTCCGTCGATGGCGTTCCTCCTGGCCTCCACCAACCTTGTCATCGAGCTCGGCATCGTCATCTCGGTCTTTCTCAGCTGGCAGTTCGTGGTCGCGGAATACGTGGGCGGCCTCATCCTGATCGTGGTGATGTGGGGTCTCGTGGCTCTCTGGCGGCCGCAGAAGCTGATCGAGAACGTGCGCCAGTCGCTCGAAGCCGGAGAAGAGGACGAGCCCGAGGACCCCGCCGACCTCACCCAATCGCCCGCGCTCTGGTCCAAGATGGCCAAGGCGTACCTGATGGAATGGCAGATGGTGTGGAAAGACGTCACCGTCGGCTTCACCATCGCCGGCATCATCGCCGCCTTCGTGCCGGCCGAATTCTTCACCTGGCTTTTCCCCGGCACCGGCGAGGAAGGCACACGCAGTTTCCTCGAGGTGCTGTCGCACACCGTCATCGGCCCCATCGCGGCCTTCTTCACCTTCATCGGCTCGATGGGCAATATCCCCCTCGCGGGCCTGCTTTTTGCCAACGGGGTTAGCGTGGCGGGAATCATGGCCTTCATCTTCTCCGACCTCGTCGTGTTTCCCGTGATCCGCGTGAACGCCCAGTTCTACGGCTGGAAGATGGCGCTCTACATCGCCGGGCTGTTCCTTGGCGCGCTGATCCTGACGGCCCTGGCGATTCATTACGGCTTCGCCCTGCTGGGGCTTGAACCTCAAAGTGCTGCCAAGGGTATGATGGAGCCGTCCGAGCGCTTCAAGATCGACTACACTTTCTGGTTCAACATGGGCTTCCTGGCTCTGACGGCTGCCTTCGGCTGGCTCGCCTGGCGCGGCTCGGGCGGGCACGAGGGGCATGACCACGATCACGGCGGCTGGCTCGACCGGGTGCTCTTCTGGCTGGCGCTCCTGGCCTATGGCTGGTTGGCCGTGGGGCTGGGGATATACGCGCTGTCGTAAGTGCGGGGCGCTGCGCGACGAGACGTTCGAACGGACCCGTAGGGTGGGTGACAACCCACCCCTCGCAACGAAAAAGGCCGGGGAAATCCCCGGCCCTAACTATCGCAACGCCAAAACCCTCAGGCCAGCATCACCATCGGGTTCTCCAGGTTTTCCCGGATCTTGTCCAACAGCTCCGCCCCAAGCGCCCCGTCGATCACCCGGTGATCCACGCTCAGCGTCACCGACATCACAGTGGCCACGGTCAACTCGCCATCGTCACCCACGACAGGCTTCTTCACGCCCGCGCCCACGGCCAGGATCGCGCCATGCGGCGGGTTGATCACCGCGTCGAAATTGTCGATCCCGAACATCCCGAGGTTGGAAATGGCGAATGTCCCGCCCTGGTATTCCTCGGGCGACAGCTTGCGCTCCCGTGCGCGGGTGGCAAGGTCCTTCATCTCCGCCGACAGGGCCGACAGCGACTTCATTTCGGCATCCTTCAAGACAGGCGTGAACAGCCCGCCTTCGATCGCCACGGCCACCGCCACGTCCGACGGTTTCAGCTTCAGCACCCGGTCCCCGGCCCAGACCGCATTGCAATCGGGCACCGCCTGCAAGGCCAGCGCGCAGGCCTTGATGATGAAGTCGTTCACCGACAGCTTCACGCCGCGGCCTTCAAGCTGCTTGTTCAGCTGTCCGCGGAATTTCAGCAACGAGTCCAGCTGGATATCCCGCCGCAGGTAGAAATGCGGAATGGTCTGCTTGGCCTCGGTCAGGCGGGCGGCGATGGTCTTGCGCATCCCGTCGAGCTTCACTTCCTCGAACTCGCGGTTCTGGTACATCGCCACGACCGCGTCGGTGCTGGGGCCCGCCGGGGCAGGGGCCGCCTGTCCCGCACTCGATGCGGGACCTCCCGCCGCGGTCTCCTCGGCAGGCTTCGCCGCTCCGGCCTTGGCACTCTCCACGTCCGCCTTCACGATCCGCCCATGCGGGCCCGAGCCCTTCAGCTCGGTCAGGTCGATGCCCTTCTGCTTGGCGATCCGCCGCGCCAGCGGCGAGGCGAAGATGCGCTCGCCGTCCTTCACAGGCGCCGCCGGGGCAGGGGGCACGTCGCCGCTCTCGGGCTTGCTGGCTTCGGCCTCTTTCTTCGGGGCCGCATCCTGCTTGTCTTCCTTGGCTTCGGCCTTGTCGCCTCCACCGCCGCAGCCGCCGGACGCGCTCACGTCACCGATATCGTCGGCGCTCTCGCCTTCCTCCAGAAGGACGGCAATCGCGGTGTTCACCTTCACGCCTTCGGTGCCTTCCTCGATCAGGATCTTGCCGATCGTGCCTTCGTCGACCGCCTCGAACTCCATCGTCGCCTTGTCGGTCTCGATCTCGGCCAGAAGGTCGCCGGAATTCACCGTGTCGCCTTCCTTGACCAGCCATTTCGCCAGGGTGCCTTCCTCCATTGTCGGGGAAAGGGCGGGCATGAGTATTTCCGTGGGCATCGCGCTCTCTCCTTACCGGTAGGTCACTTTGTTGACGGCCTCGATCACTTCCTTGGTCGAGGTCAGCGCCAGTTTTTCAAGGTTCGCGGCATAGGGCATCGGCACATCCTTGCCCGTGCAGTTGATCACCGGCGCATCGAGATAGTCGAATGCCCGCTCCATGATCACCGCGCTGAGATGGTTGCCCATGCTCGCCACGGGGAAGCCTTCCTCGACCGTGACGCAGCGGTTGGTCTTCATGACGCTCGCGAGCACCGTGTCATAATCCAGCGGCCTCAGCGTGCGCAGGTCGATCACCTCGGCGCTGACGCCCTCTTCGGCCAGCTTGTCGGCGGCCTCCAAAGCATAGGTCATGCCGATTCCGAAGCTGACGATGGTCACGTCGTCGCCGGGCCGGGCAATCCGCGCCTTGCCGAAGGGAATGGTGAAATCATCCAGCACCGGCACCTCGAAGCTGCGCCCGTAAAGGATCTCGTTTTCGAGGAAAATCACCGGGTTCGGGTCGCGGATCGCGCTCTTGAGCAGGCCCTTGGCATCGGCCGCCGAATAGGGCTGCACCACTTTCAACCCGGGCACGTGGGAATACCACGCCGCGTAATCCTGGCTGTGCTGCGCGGCCACCCGCGCGGCGGCGCCGTTCGGGCCGCGGAACACGATGGAACAGCCCAGCTGTCCGCCGGACATGTAATTCGTCTTGGCGGCCGAGTTGATGATCTGGTCGATCGCCTGCATGGCGAAGTTCCAGGTCATGAACTCCACGATCGGCTTCAACCCGCCCCAGGCCGCGCCCACGCCGATCCCGGCAAAGCCGTGCTCGGTGATGGGCGTGTCGATCACCCGCTTGGCGCCGAACTCGTCCAGCATGTTTTGCGTGATCTTGTAGGCGCCCTGGTACTCGGCCACCTCCTCGCCCATGATGAACACGTTCTCGTCGTTGCGCATCTCTTCGATCATGGCGATGTTGATCGCTTCGCGGACGGTCATCTTCTGCATCTCGGTGCCCTCGGGCCAGTCGGGGCTGGCATCGGGCTGCGGCACGGGCGCGGCGGGCGAGGCGGCAACCGGCTCGGCCTTGCCGCGGCTCTCGTCCTCATCGCCGCTATCATCGTCCTCCTTGGCAGAAGAGGCACCGCCGCCCGACGAGCTTTCGCCGATATCGTCCGCGCTTTCGCCCTCTTCCAGCAGCACCGCGATGGGCGTGTTCACCTTCACCCCCTCGGTGCCTTCCTCGATCAGGATCTTGCCGATCGTGCCCTCGTCGACGGCTTCGAATTCCATCGTGGCCTTGTCGGTCTCGATCTCGGCCATGATGTCGCCAGAGTTGACGGTGTCCCCTTCCTTGACCAGCCACTTGGCCAAAGTGCCTTCTTCCATCGTTGGCGACAGGGCAGGCATCAGAATTTCAGTTGGCATTGTCGGCTTTCTCCCTACTGGCTCGTGCCCTGGCACAGTGCCGCCAGGTTGCGGAACGCGTCAGTGGCCTGTTTGGCCTCGGACGCGGTCATGATGTCTGTGACTAAAAGTCGAAAAAAAGGTTGGTCCTCGTCATCGCGGACCAGTCGTGTCATTTCGCAGCCCTGCGCGGTGCACGTGGCAGGCATCAGCGGGCCGAAGGTTTCCGGGTTGGACACCAGTTGATCGTAAAGCGCATTGCCCGCCGCTATCCGGGTCGTGGCCTGCCAGTTCGGCACAGGCGGCGTCAGGTCGAACCGTATCGCGACGGCCTCGCTTTGCGTCTCCAGCGAGATATCCCCTGGCGCCACGCTGCGCAGGTCGCCCGACATGACAACGCGTGCATTGACGCCCTGCATCTTGCCCTCAGCATTCTGGGCAAAGGTACAGTCGGGGCGGATATCAAGGCTTGTTTGCGTCAGCCCAGCCGCGGTCGGCGGACCGTCATAGCGCACGAGCGCGCGCAGCGCCGCCGCCTGATCGGTGAAATCCGTCGCGGCCACGGACGGCGCACCGAGGGCGGCCAAAAACGCGCCAATCAGCATCGGTCGCTTGCGCATCAGGCGTCCTCACGCGTGTCTTCGACGTAAATGTCTGTCCAAAGCTCGGACACGTCCGGCTCTGCGCTTTCCTTGGCGAAATCGGCGGACTTGTTCACCACGTCCTTGATTTCCTTGTCGATCGCCTTGAGGTCCTCTTCGCTGGCGTGCTTGCCCTCCAGAAGCAGCTCGCGCACATGCTCGATACAGTCCTTCTCGTCGCGCATCTTCTGCACTTCCTCGCGCGTGCGGTACTTGGCCGGGTCGGACATCGAGTGCCCGCGATACCGATAGGTCTTCACTTCCAGGATATACGGCCCGTCGCCCTTGCGGCAGTGCGCCACCGCCTTCGCACCGGCCTCCTTCACGGCCAGCACGTCCATCCCGTCGACGGCCTCGCCGGGGATGCCGAAAGCCTCGCCGCGGGTGTAGATGTCGGGGGTCGAGGTCGAGCGTTTTTGCGAGGTGCCCATGGCGTACTGGTTGTTCTCGATGACGAACACGACCGGCAGTTTCCACAAAGCGGCCATGTTGAACGTCTCGTAGACCTGGCCCTGGTTCGCCGCGCCGTCCCCGAAGTAGGTGAAGGTCACGCGGTCATTGCCCTTGTACTGATCGGCCAGCGCCAGCCCCGCACCCAGCGGCACGTTCGCGCCCACGATCCCGTGCCCGCCATAGAAATCCTTCTCGCGGCTGAACATGTGCATCGAGCCGCCCTTGCCCTTGGAATAACCGCCCTCGCGGCCCGTCAACTCGGCCATCACGCCGTCGGGGTCCATGCCACAGGCCAGCATGTGCCCGTGGTCGCGATAGGTGGTGATGCGCTTGTCACCCTCTTCGGCAGTGGCTTCCAGCCCCACGACAACCGCTTCCTGTCCGATGTAGAGGTGACAGAACCCGCCGATCAGGCCCATCCCGTACAGCTGGCCGGCCTTCTCCTCGAATCGACGCACCAGCAACATGTCGCGGTAGTACTTTTTCAATTCATCGGCGGAAACGTTTGGTTTCTTTGTGGTTTTTCTGGCAGCCATGCGGGCGGGCTCCTGTGCTGAAAAAGGTAGTTTAGCCTTAAACTATCTTATACAGGACTCGCCCGGATTTTTCGAGGGGGATTTTGACGCAGCGTCAGATCACGCCGGCTGACCAGGTCAACGCTGCTGTTCGGGGGAACCGCTAGGCGTGGTCGTCCTCCTTGATATCCGGATCGTTGTAGTTGCTGGGATCGAACTCTTCGGGATCATAGGCTGTTTCGTCTTCGCCGATGCCGGTCACGTGGGTCGTGCCGCTCTCCTCGTCATAGGCCAATCCATAGGTCGCCCGGCCCTCGGACTTGTAGCGCGAATACTCGTGATATCCCGCATAGACGAAGGCCAGCGCGAAGGGCGACACGATAAGGGCTGCCACCAGTTGCGCACTCATGATTGCACTCCTCTCCTTGCCGTTCTTGCGCACGGGCCGGTCGGACCGGCCCGACATGCGCTCTTGCTCGTACCAAAACACCTAGCCTAGGTTTGCGGCACGTCCAACAATCGGCCGGGTCCGCACACCGCTCAAGCCACACCGAAGGTGACATCATGTGCCCATCCTCCGCAAGCCCCGACGGCGCAGAGGCGCCCTGCGGTCCGGACGAACATGTCGTTTTCCTTGGCCGGCTTGCCGAAACCGGGGAAACGCTCTGCGTCTCCCTGCAACCGGGTCTCTTCTACGGCTTTCACCTCGGCGCGCCGGATCAAGTGCCGCGTGTCGCGTTCAGCGTTGACGCAACGCAGGTTACCGGCGATTTCGACTGGGTGCGGAGCGATGGCACCGCGTCGGCGTCCCTCTCGCTTTGGCATGCAGGTGTGACCTACCGCATGCGCGTCAGTCGTGCCGAGCCCGGAGCGGCGCCGCCAATGGGCGTGCTGGAAATCGAGGGCGCCACCCGGGAAACCCATGCGCTCGTCCCCGCCTCGATCATCCATGATCTGCCGCTCGCGTGAAGCCCTCGCCAAGATTGCCCGGACCCGGGGCAGGGGGGCTCAGCGGATGACGATCTCATCGGCGCGCAGCATCCCCAGAACCTCGCGCGCCTGCTGGTCCAACAGGTCGAGGTCCAGGTAGGTGTCCGACAGACGCCGGGTCAGGTTCTCCATCCGGTCCACCTGTCCGTCCAGCACCGCCAGTTGCTTGCGAAGTTCGGCCTCGCCCGATTCGATCTCGGCGCGGCGGAACAGGCCATAGTCGCCCTGCACCGCGGCAAAGGTGAAATACGCCCCCAGCCCAAAGGCTATGGCGAAATAGATCAACACACCGAATGCGGGGCGCTTGCGCGATTTCATGACTGCTCTTTCTGCCTCTGCCGCCCGCCTCTTTTCGGGCGGTGCCCGCTCACAATGACACAGGCGATTCGCTTTGTGAATCCCCTTTCACATCTAACCTCTTAAAGGCTACTACTCGTCCTCAAGGAGAGTCATTCATGCCACAACTGCCCCCCGACGCCGCGCTGCTCACCCATGACGTGACCAATCAGCCCGACGCCCGTGGCGATGTGGACCTTTATGCCACCGATCCGGCGCTGGCCGACCATGCCGGCGCGGCGGGTGCGGACACCGCGCATCTTGCGGCCTACGGCGAAACCATTGGCACCGCCGCCATGGCCGAGGCGGGCCGCGCGGCCAACCGCAACCCGCCTGAATTGCTGCTCTTCGATGCCGGTGGCCGCAGGCTCGACGAGCTGCGCTTTCACCCCGCCTATCACGACCTCATGCGCAGCGGCATCGGCGCGGGCTATGCCGCCATCGCGTGGGAAGGGGCGGCGGGCGGCCACGCCACCCACGCCGCGATGGTCTATCTGACATCGCAGGTGGAGCCGGGCGTATGCTGCCCCATGACCATGACCTACGCCGCCGTACCCGCGCTACAGGCCGACACCGCGCTCTTCGACACGTGGGCGCCCAAACTGCTCAGCCGCGCCTACGACCCGTCGCCGAAACCGCTGGCGCGCAAGCCCGGCGCGACGCTTGGCATGGCCATGACCGAAAAACAGGGCGGCTCGGATGTGCGCGCCAATACCACCCGTGCCGCGCCCGATGGCGACACCTATGTGCTGCGCGGTCACAAGTGGTTCTGCTCGGCGCCCATGTCCGACGGCCTCCTGACGCTGGCGCAAGCGCCCGGAGGCCTGACCTGTTTCCTCGTGCCCCGGTGGCTGGAGGGACGGCGCAACACGATCCACATCCAGCGCCTCAAGGACAAGCTGGGCAACCGCGCCAACGCGTCCGCGGAAATCGAATATGCCGACGCGGTGGCCTATCGGCTGGGCGACGAAGGCGAGGGCGTGAAGACCATCGTCGAGATGGTGCACCACACGCGCCTCGACACCGCCATGGCCCCCGCGGGCCTGATGCGCGCCGCCCTGGGCCACGCCGCCCATTGGGCTCGCCATCGCACGGCCTTTCAGAAGACACTGATCGACCAGCCATTGATGCGGTCGGTGCTCTCGGACCTGGCACTCGATTGGGAAGGCACGCTGGCGCTGGGGATGTTCGTCGCCGGGCAGTTCGACCGCGACACAGACGAGGCCCGCGCCTTTTCCCGCGTCGCCGTCGCGCTGGCCAAGTACATCGGCAACAAGCTTTGCCCGAACGTGGTCTACGAGGCGATGGAGGCGATGGGCGGCATGGGCTATGTCGAGGACACGCCCCTGCCGCTCCTCTACCGCGAGGCGCCGCTCAATTCGATCTGGGAAGGCTCGGGCAACGTGATCTGCCTCGACATCCTGCGCACCCTGCGGAAAGTGCCTCTGTCGGGCGAGGTGCTCAGCCGCGAGTTGGGCGCCGTGGCCGGGCAATACCGGCACTACGACGCGGCGCTCAATGCCCACATCACCCGTTTTCCGCGCCTGCCGGACGAGGCGCAGGCCCGCTGGTATGTCGAAAGCCTCGCCACGCTGCTGACCGCCTCGGTGCTCATCCGTCACGCGCCGCCTGATGTGGCCGAAGCCTACGTGGCCACGCGACTGGCGGGCGAACGGGGCCGCACCACCGGTGCCATCGGCGCTGTCGACACCGACGCGATCCTGTCGCGGTTATAGAACGTCGCGCGGCCCAGCATACCACCCGTCCCGGGCCTGATCCGGGACCTCTACGCCTTCAGATGAATCGCGAACTTCCGCCGTATCTCCGCATCCAGCATTGGGTTCAACCGGGCGGCCGGCGCCTGCGCCAAAATTTCTTCCTTCCGCGCCACCGCCTTCTCCACAAGGTCCGGCTTGCCCAACTCCACCCATTCCTTGGGCGACGACCTGTCCCCCAGCGTGGGGTAACAATGATCCCGCTGCATCCGCGCCAGCGTCGCTTCGGTTCCCAGGTAATGCCCCGGCCCGCCGATACAGACCGCCTCCATCTGGTCCAGCGCCAGCGTCTCGTCATCCACCTCGATCCCGCGCACGCAGCGCAGCGCCTGGCCAATGAGGTCATCGCTCAGGATCAGGCTCTCGTGACAGAACCCCAAGAGCGAGGCGTGCATCCCCGCTGCCTCGTAGATCATGTTCACGCCCGCAAGCCCGGCCATTACGTTCGAGCACATCTGCTCCCACCCGGCCTGCATATCTGGCAGCTTGGCATCCGACGCACCGCCCGCCGCCCCGCCGGGCAACCCATAGAACTGGTGCATCTGCGCGCAGCCCGCGCTTAGCAATGCCTGCTCGCCCGACCCGATCGACATCGCGCCGGTCCGCAGATCCAGCCCGAAGGGCCAGGTGCCAAAGATCGCCGGATGCCCGGGCTTCACCGCGTTCACGTAAACCAGTCCCGCCAGGCATTCCGCCGTGGCCTGCATGATCGCCCCCGCGATGGTCGACGGCGCGGTGGCCCCGGCCATTCCGGCCGACAGCAGCAGCACCGGCATCCCGCCTTCGATGCACCGCTCCATTACCTCGCAGGACTCGGTCGCGAACCGCATCGGCGGCACCACGAAGCAGTTTGAGTTGCTGACGAACGGCCGCGCGCGGAATTTATCCTCGCCGCCCGCGATCATGTAGAGCATCTCCAGCGCCGGACCGACATGATGCGGCTCGGTAAAGGATGTGCCCACATGCTTCGTCGTGCCGGTGCAGCAAGCATAGACGGTGTTCAGCTCCATCTCCATGTTGTCGGGAATGTCCCGCGCCACCATGGGCCGCTGACAGAAATGCACGTTGTCCAGAACGTCGACAATGCGGGCGGCATCATGCAAATCCTGTAGCGTGCTTTCGCGGTAATTCCGCCCGTGCACATCCACCATGTTCACGGCGGCTCCGGCCGTGCCGTAATGCACCCGGGCGCCGCCAAGATGCAGGTCGTTGACCCCGTCGCGGCTATACAGGGTGATCTCCCGGTTGGCCCGCGCGATGGTCTCCTCCACCAGCGCACGGGGAAAGCGCAGGCGCCCGTCTTCACCGAGCACGGCCCCCGCGTCGGTCAAGTAAGCGATCCCGCTCGGCGGCGCGCCCGACAACCCGATGCGTTCCAGCGCATCGAGCGCCGCGTCGTGGATGCGCCCGATCTGCGCGTCCGTCAGCACCTTCAGCGTGCCGCCCTCCATACCGGCGTGGACCGGGCGGATGGTGGCGTCGAGCGGAGCGGTCCGGCTGGCACGACGCGCGGCGCGGCCTCCGGTACGGCGGGGGGAAAGATTATTCATGTCGGGGTCCTTGGATAAAGGGAAAGGGCAGGGGTGAGCGGTGTCTCAGCCCCGTCCCGGCCGCCCCCGCGCGGCCCGCCCTCGGTCAGCCCCGATCGTGCGGACCACCCGCGTTATCTTGCAGCGCTGCGCCATGCGCGGCCCTCCATCGCCAGCCCGCATGCGCTTGACCGCATAGCTGGGCCCAATGGTCGATTTAAGGCCGCGCGCCCGAGTCCGATCTGTCCCGAAAGCGACGCATTGTCCAGAAACGACAAAATCTTACGCCGCAGGGCAGCGAACGTAAAAAGGCCCGCGTGCGTGTCGCGGGCCTTTATATCGCGTGCTTGGTCTCTTACAGCGCCGCCAGGATCGCGGCCGGCAGACCGACCATGCCTCCAAGGATAAGCGCCATGGACAGTCCCAGTCCCTTGAACATCTCTTTACCTCCTGTTTGCTTTGGATGCAGGCAGGAAATGTGTTGCATCGTAAGGGCTTCGACGCGACCGGCGGTCGCAGAGGCGCGTTGGTCAGAGCGACGCGCTCCGTCCGGCCCGACCGCGCGGCAGTTCAAGAGCCCCCCGTCCCGGGCCTGACCCGGAACCTCTCACCCCTCCGTCAGGCCGCCACGCCCGCCAGCTCCGCGGCCATCTCCACCAGCCGCGCCAGCGCCTCGCTCAGCCGGTCGTCCGGCACGGTCAACGCGACGCGCACATGCCCCGCCGCGGCTTTCCCGAAACTCTCGCCCGGCATCACCGCCACCTTGTGCCGGTCCAGCAGGCGCAGGGCAAACTCTTCGCCCGACAGCCCCGTCGCCCGCACGTCCAGCATCACGAACATCGCCCCCTGCGCCGGGATCGGGCGCACAACGTCCTGGCCGTCAAGAAGCCCCAGCACCAGGTCACGCCGCCGCCGGAAAGGGGCCGCGACCTCTTCCTCGAAATCCGCGCCTTTCCCAAGCGCGTAACAGGCCGCCTCCTGCACGAAGCCCGCCACGCCATAGGTCGTATGGGTCGACAGGTTGCCCATGTGCAGAATCGCCTCTTCCGGCCCCACGACCCAGCCGATCCGGCTGCCGGTCATCGCGTGGCTCTTGGACAGCGACCCGATCACCATCGTGCGCTCGGCCATACCGTCCAGCACCCGGGGGCTGACATGGTCGCCCTCCCAAAGCTGCGTGTCATAAACCTCGTCCGAGATCAGCCACATATCGTGATCCCGGCAGACCCGCGCGATCCCCTCCAGCGTCTCACGGCCATAGACCGCGCCGGTCGGGTTGTTCGGGGTGTTGATCAGCAGGCTTTTCGCGCCCGTCGCCGCGGCCGCGATATCCGCGGGGTCGGGCTGGAACATCCGTTCGGGCCGCGCGGCCACCGCCACGTCCCGCGCGCCCACGGCCCGGATCGTGCCGGGGTAGGTGGCATAGAACGGGTCGATATAAAGCGCCCGGTCGCCCTCGTCACAGGCGGCATGATGCGCCGCAAAAAGCCCCGCCTGTCCGCCCGGCACCACCAGCACGTTGTCCGGCGTCGTCGTGATACCTGTTCGCGCCGTCACCCGCTCGGCGACCGTCTCGCGCAGGTTCAGGTTGCCGTTGAACATGGAATAGCCCACGTGCCCCGCCTTCGTGGCGGCGTGCATCGCATTGAGGATGCTGTCATCGGTGCCGACATCATGCTCGCCGATCGTCAACATGGCGACATCCTCGCCCGCCTCGATCATGTCCTTGGCCTTGTAATAGACGTCCCAGCCGTCCGACCCGCCGCCCGTCAGCCCCGTGATCCGCTTCGACAATGCCATGCCTGCTCCCATTACCAGTCTGGGCCACTTGGCCGAGAGGGCAGGGGACTGTCAAGCGGACCGGCGTCAGAACACGCGCACGCTGTGACACGAGAAAGAGAAAACTTCTATGCGTCGTAGGTCAGCCCGCGTCGTTGCTCGTGGGGCGCGCTGCATTTGTGTTGATCACGATCGGGTCCGAATGCCCGATCCCGAGGGCCGTGCGCAGGTTGATATGGGCAAGCGCAAGGTCGCGCAAATCCGCCGCAAGCGTCGCCCGCGCAGCGGAGAGCGAGCGTTCCCGGTCGATAACGTCCAGAACAGTAGCGTTTCCCCCCTGAGTGAGAAGTTCCCGCGAGACGGACAATGCTTCCTGGTTCAGCGCAACCAGTTGACGCGAGGCGGCCACCGCCTGGCGGGCGGCCCGCAGCGCGGCAAGCTCGTTCTCCACCTGCTCCACGGCCTCCAACACCGTGCGGAGCCATTGCAGATAGGCCTGCCGTGCCCGCGATTCCGCGGAATCGGCCGCAGCGGCCAGCCCCGGCTGGTCAAAGACGGGCAGGACCAGCCCGGCGGCCAGGCTCTCGGTCGAGGACCCACCACTCAATGGGGCCGTGATGGCACCCGACAGCGACAGGCTGGGATAGCGCGAGGCCTCGGCCACACCCAGGTCGGAGACGGCGGCGGCATATCGACGTTCGGCGATGCGGATATCCGGCCGCGCTCGCAGCAAATCCGCAGGCACACCGGGTTGCGTTGCTCCGATAGGGCGCGGTTGCGAGCCTGTATGGCTTAAATCAATTCCCAGGCTGCCGACCGGTACGCCCAGCAAGGTCGAGATCCTGTTGCGCTGCTGCACGATACGCGCGCCGACCTGCGGGATATCGGCCTGTGTCTCTAGAATAAGTGCTTCTGCGCGCAACGTATCCAAACGTGTTCCCTCGCCAACTTCCAACTTGGTGTTGAGATCGCGCAGCGTTCTTCGGCGAGATGCCATGTCCTGGTTCCGGTAAGTCAGGCTTTCCTGCAGGAACCGTAGCTCGATATATGCTGATCCCAGCTCCGCCAAAAGCAGGCGCCGGGCCTCTTCCACGCCGATTTCGGCCGCGTTGAGACGCTGGCTTGCAGCGCGACCCGCCCAACCAGCTCTGCCGGCCAGGTTATATTCCGCCGACAGTCCGGCAGAAGCCGTGTCTGATCCACGGCTGTTGTCGCGGATTGTCGCCGTGGCGTCCCCCGACAGAGGGACACCGGCGCGTCGCGCCTCCGCCTGTGCTTCCGCCACCCGTTCACGGGCCTCGGCAATGCTGATGTTGTCGACCATCGCGCGCGCGACCAGCCGATCCAGAACCGGATCGTCGAAGTCACGCCACCACTCAAGGTCGCTGGTGCCGGCCTTCGTAACCGGCGCAAGAAGGGAATAGCGATCCGGAAGATCGGTCGAAGGAGGTCGATAGTCAGGTCCGACCGAGCAGGCGGTCAAAAACAAGCCCGCTAAAATAGAAGACGTTACCCGCATAATAAGGTTTCGCTCGCTGCCTCTTGGACCGATTATTATTCGCGCTCTTCGGCGCTTTCGGCCCGTCGAGACGAAGTATTATCAGAAAAACGATGAATTTTCTCGATCTACCTAACTTCCGGTACGTCAACAGGCAGCACTGTGGCGCATGGGTATCAGTGCGCAGTGCATCCGATGTTTCGGCAAAAGCCACGTTTTGCCCCGTCCGCAATGGTTCGCCGGCGTATCCCATCGCGCTTGACCATGCCGGGGGCCGTGGGTAATGCTCAGCGGCATGACGACGACCTGCACCATCATTTGCTGCATTACCCGCTGACATCTTCAGGCGGGCCGGTCTTCTATTCCATCCTTGAATGTTAGTTGCTAAGCCCGCCGCGGGACCACGCGCGCGAGGACGCCATGACGACTATAAAACTGCACAACACCCGCACCCGGAAGAAGGAGGATTTCGAGCCTCTGAAAAAAGACGATGTGCGCATGTATGTCTGCGGCCCCACCGTCTATGACCGCGCCCACCTGGGCAACGCGCGTCCCGTGGTGGTCTTCGACGTGCTCTACCGGCTCTTGCAGTATGTGTATGGGCCCGACCACGTCACCTACGTCCGCAACTTCACCGACGTCGATGACAAGATCAACACCCGCGCCGCCGAGACCGGGCGCGATATCTCGGACATCACCGCCGAAACCACCCAGTGGTTCCTCGACGACATGGGCAGCCTCGGCGCGCTGGAACCCGATCAGATGCCCCGCGCCACGCAATACATCCCGCAAATGGTGGCGATGATCGAAAAGCTTATCGCCGATGGTCACGCCTACGCCGTCGAGGGCCACGTCCTCTTCCGCGTCCGCTCCTACCTGGACTACGGCAAGCTTTCCGGTCGCTCCGTCGACGACATGGTCGCCGGTGCCCGTGTCGAGGTCGCGCCCTACAAGGAAGACCCGATGGACTTCGTCCTCTGGAAGCCGTCGGACGAGACGCAACCGGGCTGGGACAGCCCGTGGGGCCGGGGCCGGCCCGGCTGGCACATCGAATGCTCGGCCATGAGCTATGAACTACTGGGCGACAGCTTCGACATCCACGGCGGCGGCAACGACCTGATGTTTCCCCACCACGAGAACGAGATCGCCCAAAGCTGCTGCGCCCATCCCGAGGGAAACTTTGCGCAGGTCTGGATGCACAACGAGATGCTCCAGGTCGAGGGCAAGAAGATGTCCAAGTCGCTCGGCAATTTCTTCACGGTGAAGGATCTGCTCGATCAGGGCATTCCCGGCGAGGTGATCCGCTTCGTGTTCCTCGGCACGCATTACCGCAAGCCGATGGACTGGACGGCGGAAAAGGCGCGGGAGGCAGAGAAAACCTTGCGCAAGTGGTACGCACAGGCGGCGCAAGCCACCGGAACCGGAAAGCCTTATGAGGCTGTCGTAACCGCGCTTGCGGACGACTTGAACACCGCACGCGCAATTTCCGAATGCCACCAGTTGTCGCTTGCCGACGATATCGCCAACCTGCGGTACACGCTTCAATTTCTGGGCTTGATGAAAGACACCGTCCCGGATTGGGTTTCATCCTCACAGGTGGACCTCTCCGGCATCGAAGAGAAATTGATGTCAGCGCGTGAAACCGCGATGCAGACAAAAGACTTCTCTGAAGTTGACCGCATGAAATCGCACCTGAGCGATGCCGGGGTGGAGGTTCGCATGAGCAAGACGGCTGTGGAACTCGTGCCGACCGTCGACTTCGATCCTTCCAAACTGGAGGCTCTCAAATGATCCTCCTCTCCTTCTGTTTCGCCCGGCCTCAGGCCGGGCCGCGCCCGACCCTCCCCCCGGGAGGGCGCTTTGCCGACGTCACGCGCCGAACCCGTGTGCGACTTGATTGCGCCGCCTCGCACCGCTCGAGCCAGGCACATGCCCTCCCAGGGTCCGGCGCGGCCCTTCCCTCCAAGGGAAAGAACCAATGACCAAAACCCGCCTCAGCCTCTACGACACCACGCTGCGCGACGGCCAGCAAACCCAGGGCGTCCAATTCTCCACCGCCGAGAAACAGGCCATCGCCACCACGCTCGACCAACTCGGCATCGATTACATCGAGGGCGGTTGGCCCGGCGCCAACCCCACTGACAGCGCCTTTTTCGACGCCGCCCCCGAAACCCGCGCCCGCCTCACCGCCTTCGGCATGACCAAGCGTGCCGGGCGCAGCGCGGCAAACGACGACGTTCTGGCGGCGGTGATGAACGCCGGCACGTCCTCGATTTGCCTCGTCGGCAAGACCAACATCTTCCATGTCGAAACGGCGCTGGGCATCACGGCGCAGGAAAACCTCGAAAACATCTCCGCCTCCATCGCCCATATTGTCAAACAGGGCCGCGAGGCGCTTTTCGACGCTGAGCATTTCTTCGACGGCTACGTCCGCGACCCCGCCTATACGCTCGACTGCCTGAAGGCGGCGCATGACGCCGGCGCCCGCTGGATCGTGCTGTGTGACACAAATGGCGGCACGCTTCCGCACCGCATCGCCGAAGTTATCTCGGACGTCATCG
The DNA here is from genome assembly GCF_030733705.1 of Roseovarius sp. MMSF_3298. Classification (NCBI taxonomy): domain Bacteria; kingdom Pseudomonadati; phylum Pseudomonadota; class Alphaproteobacteria; order Rhodobacterales; family Roseobacteraceae; genus Roseovarius; species Roseovarius sp. MMSF_3298. The sequence goes on along the minus strand of NZ_JASHIN010000004.1, from coordinate 152,015 downwards.
CCGCGGGCATTCCCGGTGAGCGCCTCGGCATCCACACCCATAACGACACCGAGAACGCCGTCGCGGGTAGCCTCGCCGCCGTGGATGCAGGCGCGCGCCAGATCCAGGGCACGCTCAACGGCCTCGGCGAACGCTGCGGCAACGCCAATCTTACGTCCCTCATCCCCACGCTGCTGCTCAAGGAGCCTTACGCCAGCCGCTACGCCACCGGCGTCACGGCGCAGGCGCTGGAAGGCATCACCATGGCCTCGCGCCAGCTGGACGAAATCCTCAACCGTGTCCCGATGAAGCAATCCGCCTATGTCGGCGCCTCCGCCTTTGCCCACAAGGCCGGTCTGCACGCCAGCGCCATCGTCAAGGACCCGACGACCTACGAGCATATCGACCCCGCCAAGGTCGGCAACGCCCGCATCATCCCCATGTCAAACCAGGCGGGCCAGTCCAACCTGCGCAACCGCCTTGCCGAGGCCGGGCTGGAGATCGAAAAGGACAACCCGGCGCTGCCCCGCATCCTCGAAGAGGTCAAGACCCGCGAAAACCGCGGCTACACCTATGACATGGCGCAGGCCAGTTTCGAACTGGTCGCCCGCCGCGAACTGGGCCTTCTGCCCGAGTTCTTCGAGGTCAAGCGTTACAAGGTCACGGTCGAGCGCCGCAAGAACAAGTACAACAAGATGGTCTCCCTGTCCGAGGCCGTCGTGGTGGTCAAGGTCGACGGCGAGAAGAAACTGTCGGTCAGCGAGTCGATGGACGAGACCGGCACCGACCGTGGCCCCGTGAACGCCCTGGCCCAGGCGCTGGCCAAGGACCTCGGCCGCTATCAGGAGGCCATCGCCGACATGCGGCTGGTGGACTTCAAGGTGCGCATCACGCAAGGCGGCACCGAGGCCGTCACCCGCGTCATCATCGATAGCGAGGACGGGCAGGGGCGGCGCTGGTCCACGGTGGGCGTGTCGGCCAACATAGTCGACGCGTCGTTCGAGGCGCTGCTCGACGCCATAAACTGGAAGCTTTTGTGCGACGGCGGAGAGGTCTGAGCGGTGGACGAGGCTTTCCTGACGCTCCACCGCGAGATGACCCGGCAGGGCCCCGGCACATCCGAGGATGTCCGCTGGGCCCTCAGCCAGCTTGACATGCCGGACGCCCCCCATGTGATCGACGCCGCCTGCGGGCCGGGCGCCGACCTTGTGACGTTGGCCGAGTGCCTGCCCCGGGCGCGGATCGAAGGCATCGACCAGTTGCCCCACCTCGTCGAGGAAGCCCGCACGGCCACCGCCCACTTTACCAATGTCACCGTCTCCACCGGCGACATGGCGCAGATCAGTGGCTTTTACGACCTCATCTGGTGCGCGGGTGCGCTCTATTTCCTTGGCGTGACCGAAGGGCTGACGCTCTGGAAACGCGCCCTCACGACCGATGGCGCGGTCGCCTTTTCCGAACCCGTGCTGCCCCCCGACGCCCCGCAGGCCGCCCGCGATTTCTGGGCCGATTACTCGGCGATTTCCGACCTCGACGGCATCACCGCTCGGGTCGAGGCGGCCGGCTACGTCGTGCAGGATCACCGCCTCATCACCGGCATGGCCTGGGCGGATTATTATGCCGAACTCGGCGGCCGCATCGCCAACCTGCGCCCCGGCGCGGACGACGCCCTGGCCCAAGTGCTCGACGACGCCGCCCGGGAAATCGCCCTCTGGCGGCAAGCCCCGGGTGATATCGCCTACGCGCTCATCCTTGCGCGCCCCGGTTTTGGGCCTACCTGACCGGCATGGCGCTCGACCCCGACATCATGGCCTGCGCGGGCCTCGTGCAGCGCGGCGACCCCGAGCGTTTCGCCGCTACCATGGCCGCCCCGGTGCCCGTGCGCGAAAAGCTCTTTCCACTTTACGCGTTCAACGTCGAGGTTTCCCGCGCCCCGTGGGTGACACAGGAATCCATGATCGCCGAGATGCGCCTGCAATGGTGGCGCGACGTGCTGGAGGAGATCCGCACGGGCACCGACGTGCGCCGCCACGAGGTTGCCACGCCGCTCGCTTTGGTGCTGGACGCAGAGATGGCAGAACGGCTCGACGCGCTGGTCGAGGCGCGCCGTTGGGACATCTACCGCGACCCGTTCGAGGACATGAGCGCCTTCCGCACCCACCTCACCAACACCTCCGGTCTGTTGTTGCTCGCCGCCACACGTACCCTCGGCGACGCGCCCGAAGCACCGATCCTCAAGGCAGGCTACGCCCAGGGCGTGGCCAACTGGCTCCGCGCCGTGCCGGAACTGGAACGCCAGGGCCGCATCCCGCTGGTCGAAGGCACGCATGCCGCGATCCGCGCGCTGACCGACGACGCTCTGACGGCGCTGACCGAGGCCCGCCGCACGCGCCTTGCACCCAATACCCGCCCCGCGATGCTCGCCCTCTGGCAGACCGAGGCGATCCTGAAAAAGGCAAGCCGAGACCCTGCGGCCGTCTCGGAAAATCGCCTTGCGCTTCCGCCTTTCCGCTCCCGCCTCGGGCTGATGCGCCGGGCAATAACCGGACGCTGGTAAGCGGAGCGCCTGCGGCGCGCTCTTCAAGCGCGTTGGGGGTTTCACCCCCAAACCCCCGAGAGTATTTCCGGCAAGAAAAAGCCGCCGTCAGACCAGCTCGTTCGGCGGGCGTTCAAGCTTCCTCCGTCAGCTAGGGGCAATGCCCCTTGAACTCCCCGGAATATTTCCGGCCGAAAAAACCTCAAGCCTCCTTCGGCCGCATCACCAGCCAGATCAGCGCTCCGCCCGCCAGCGTCAGAAGCGGCACCATGGCCAGGTTCACCGCCGTCCACCCGGCCTCCGCCGTGCCGCCCGAGCAGTTCATCAACCCGCCCGAGGCCAGCGACGCCAGCGTCACGCCGCCAAAGACCAGAAGGTCGTTCATCCCCTGCATCCGGCCGCGTTCATGCACATCATGCGCACCGGCCAGCATCGTGGTCGCCCCGATGAATCCGAAATTCCACCCCAGCCCCAACAGGATCAGCGCGATGAAGAAATTCTCGATCTCGACCCCCTGCAGCGCCACGACCCCCGCGGCGGCTAGGATCACAAGCCCCGTGCCCACGATCTTCTCCACCCCGAACCGCGCGATCAGGTGCCCGGTAAAGAAGGACGGCGCGAACATGGCCAGCACGTGCCCGGTCACGATGTCCGCGGCGTTGCCTTCGGTAAACCCGCAGCCGACCACCGCCAGCGGGGTCGAGGTCATCACCAGGTTCATCAGCGCATAGGACACCATCGCGCAGATGACGGCCACGGCGATCCGCGGCGTGGTCAGCAGTTCCCACCGCGTGCGGCCCCTGGGGCTGTCGGGTGCCGGCGGCGGCGGCCTGGGGATGTCCAGGAAAAAGAACAGCAGCGCGCCGAGCAAATTGATCGCGATAACCGCCAGGTACGTGCCCAGGAACGGGACCACCATCGCCTGGCTCGTGACCTTCACCAGCTGCGGGCCGATGATCGCGCTCGCCAGCCCGCCCGCCAGCACATAGGAAATTGCCTTGGGTCGGAAATCATCGCTGGCCGTGTCCGCGGCGGCGAAGCGATAGAATCCCTGCGCCGACATGTAGATCCCCGTCAGGAAACTGCCCGCCAGGTACACAGGAAAGGACGCAAGATAGAGGCCATAGCCCGCAATCGCCGCCCCGGCGGCGCCGCCCATCGCCCCGATCAGGAACCCGGCCTTGCGCCCGAACCGCTGCATCACCATCGAGAGGGGATTGGCCGAGATCATCGACCCCAGCACGATCAGCGAAATCGGCAAGGTGGCGAAACACACGTTGCTGGCAAGGCTCTGCCCGGCCAGCCCGCCCACCACGAAGATCATTGCCATCTGCGCCCCCAGCACCGCTTGCGCCAGCACCAGCACGGTCACGTTCCGTTTCGCGCGGCGGTCGTTGTCATAGGGCAGGGCGGTCTCACTCATGCCGCCTTGCTAGACCCCTCTTGAGAGGCCCACAAGACCCCAAATCGCCACCACGGCATGCTTTTCCTCTGGCCATAAATATCCCGGGGTGCGCGAGGGGCGGCGCCCTTCGCATCGGTCGTATGGCGCAAGGCGCAATGCAAAATTGCCGATTGGCGCGAAGGGCTTGCCCGCCTATAGTCCGCCCGACCATGTCCAGACGACCTTTCCTCCTGTCTCCAAGGCCCGCCCCGTGACCCTCCTTCTTTTTGCCGGAACGGGCGAGGCCAAGGCCATCGCCACCCAACTGCATGAAGAGGGCATCTCGGCCACCGCGTCGCTCGCCGGCGCGTCCCGCGCGCCTTCGCCGCTGGCACTTCCCACCCGCACCGGCGGCTTCGGGGGCGAGCCCGCGTTCCGCACCTACCTTGCCGAACACGCGATCACTGCCGTGCTCGACGCCACGCATCCCTTTGCCGACAGTATTTCACAGCGCACCGCCCGGGTCTGCGCCGACCTTGGCGTTCCCTATTGCCAGCTTCTGCGCCCGCCATGGACACCGGGGCCGGGCGATAACTGGACCCTGATCGACCGCGAGGAGGAGGCCGCCGCCCACATCGCCCCCGGCTCCACGGTCTTTCTCGCCACCGGCCGCCAGACGCTCGACCGTTTCGCCAACCTCTCGGACTGCACGGTGATCAGCCGCCAGATCAATGTCCCCGACACGCCCTTTCCCTTCTCGAACGGCCGCTTTCTGCCCGGCAACCCGCCGTTCTCTGAACGCCAGGAATACGACCTTTTCAAATCGCTCGGCGTCGACTGGCTCATTGCCAAGAACGCCGGCGGCTCCACGCCCCGCACCAAGCTCGACGCCGCGCGCCGCCTCGGCGTCCGCGTGGCGCTCATCAACCGTCCGCCCCAGCCGGACGCCCCCCGCGTCGAAACCGTGGACGACGCCCTCGCATGGGTCCGCGCCCTGTGACCGGGCGTATCATCGAAACCCAAGACGACGTGGCCGAAGGCGTGGCGCATCTTACCGCCCTCTGCCCGCGCATGGCCCATGCTCACGCCCAGACCGGCCCGCTTCCCCTGCGCCGCAAGCCGGACGGATTTGCCGAGCTCCTGTCGGCCATCGTCAGCCAACAGGTCTCCACCGCCTCCGCCGCCGCCATCTGGGGCCGTATGAAAACCGCAGGTCTCACCGGCCCGCGCAAGATCAAGTGGGCCTCTGATGACGACCTCCGCGCCGTGGGCCTCAGCCGGCAGAAGATCCGATACGCCCGCGCACTCTCGGACGCCGGGATAAACTTCACGGCCCTCCGCGACGCGCCCACAGACGAGGTCATCGCCACCCTCACGCAGGTGCCCGGCATCGGCACCTGGACGGCCGAGATCTATGCCATGTTCTCGCTCGGCCGCGCGGACGTCTTCGCCCCCGGCGACCTCGCCCTGCAAGAGGCCGCGCGCCTCCTCTATGACCTGCCGGAACGCCCTCGCGACCGCGCCCTGCGCGAGATGGCCACGGCCTGGAGCCCGTGGAGATCGGTTGCAGCCCGCCAGCTCTGGGCCTACTACCGTGTTGCGAAACAAAGGGAAGGCATCAGATGACCCGCGTACTTCAGGCCGGCCGCAAGGAACCCATGTCGGGCACGACCCGCTCCGTCGTCGTCTTCCTGCACGGCTACGGCGCCAACGGGGCCGACCTCCTGGGCCTCGCCGACCCGTTGGCCGAGCACTTGCCGGATACACTCTTCGTGGCCCCCGACGCGCCCGAGACGATCCCGATGATGCCCACCGGCTACCAGTGGTTCCCGATCCCCTGGATCGACGGCTCGAGCGAGGAAGAGGCCCATCGGGGGCTCGTCGCCGCCGCCGAGGACCTCAACGCCTTTCTCGACGCGCTGATGGTGGACGAGGACGTGCTGCCCGAACAGGTCGTGCTCTTCGGCTTTTCCCAAGGCACGATGATGGCCCTGCACGTGGCCCCGCGGCGCGAAGACGAGATCGCCGGCATCGTCGGCTTCTCGGGGCGCCTGTTGCAACCCGAACTTCTGGCCGATGACGTCGTCAGCCGTCCGCCGGTTCTGCTGGTCCATGGCGACGCTGACGACGTCGTGCCGCCGCAATCCTTGCCCGAGGCCGCCGAGGCTTTGCAATCCGCCGGCTGGAAAGAGGTCTACGCCCATGTGATGAAAGGCACCGCCCACGGAATCGCCCCCGATGGCTTGTCCGTCGCGCTCGCCTTCCTGCGCGACAAGCTTAGCCTTTGAATCAAAAGTGGTTCCGCCAATTCCCGCGTAGGGTGGGTGAAAACCCACGCGCCCCCCGGGCACTTCACCCGGCATGCGCCCGTCGCCCACATGCCGAGGCCCGGCCCGGTATGATGCACCACCGGCACCGCGAAATGCCGCGGCAATACTGCGGGCGCGTCCATACCCAGCCAATGATCCCCCTGTCGCCAGCAGGAACATACGGTTAACAATAGGCTCCATACATCCCCCGTGGCCGTCAGCCTGTCACGGACGCCAGGCGGGCCGACCCATTTTGAGGCGCGATTGCGGTCAGTGCATGGAAATCGACACCACGAAATTTGATATCCTGTCCCAAGGCTACGTGCGCGACGCCGACACGATCTACCTGGTCATGGCTCGCAAGTTAAAGCCCATCAAGTCCGCCGACGCCGACAGCTTTACCGCCCTTGGCACTTCTCATGGCCGGGACGCCACCACCGGCTATTTCCGCGACAAGCGGATGCGACTGGCAAAGGGCAGGGAGCCTGCGGACCTGCGCCCGCTGGGCCATGTCTACGCCACCGACGGCACGCAGCTTTATTTCACCATCCAAAAGGTGCCGCCCCCCGACGGCATTGACTTGTCCGGGCCAGGCCTGCGCCTGCGCTGGTTCGACGAGAACGAGGTGAACATGCCCCATGTCGCGCTGACCGACGGGGCAGGGGTCTGGATGTCGCTGACGACCGGCCCTGATCGTTGGGTCCGCCTCGACGGCGCGGATTTCGCCACGCTGGCACCCCTGGGCGAGGACGTGACGCTGCCCTGGTGCGCGCCCTATTTCCGCGATGTGTCACGCGTCTGGTACCGGGGCTTGCGGCTGCCCGATGCGTCCCCCGATGCGGTCCGGGTCTGCGGCGCCCCGATGCTGACCGATGGCACCCGTGCCTGGGTCGGCGCCCGGCTGTTGGACGCGCCTGCCACCGACCTCGCCTATATCGACCGATATCATCTGCGCGACGACGCAGGTTCTGATGGTGTCCTTCTACATCACGGCGACCGCGTCGCTTTTCACGCCGAGGCGGACATGACCCGCACGCTCGCCACCGCACGCTCCGCGACCGAACGCGCCGACCTCACGCAGATCCTGCGCGATCTCTTCACCACCATGGCCACGCTCTTTGCGCATTACCCGCCTCTTGTCAGCCGGGTCGGCAAGGCGCTCTCGCACATGCAGGAAAACACACCCCCGGCGCCGGACCTGCCGGATTTCACCGCGAGGCTCACCACCGAGGGCCAGATCGCGCTCGATTTCGCGGACGGCACCACGCTCAGCCAGCCCGCGACCGCGTGGTACACGCTGGGCTGTCACCTCTGGGCGCACACCACCGGGCGCCCCGCCGCCCTGCTGCCCTATCCGCCGCTCGGCACGATGCTTCCGCGCAGCACCGACGCCCAAACGCAGCTGATCACGGCGCATAGCGCGGCTTTTCACGCCCTGATCGCCCGACTTTGGCAGGCGGGTCATACCGATGCGGCCCGCACGCTGGCGCATTTCACGCTCTGCCTCGCGCGTGATTATCGCGACCTGACCGGAGATGCCCTGCAACACCTCGCCGACCTGCCGCGCGACCTCATGTCTTCGCTGCACTACCGTCCCGCGCATTATCACTTCGGCTCCACCACCAACCTTGCCGTCGCGCGCCTGATCGTCGCCGATGGCTGGCTCGATGCGCCGGATATACGCGACCGTATCGACGTCACCAGCACCCTGCACGGCGCGCTTCTGTCGACCGGCAAGACCGCGCTTTTCTTCAAGGAAATTCTGCCCGCGGTGCAGAGCCGCTTCACCGCCGAACCCGACGCTGCCGTTCGTGAACAGCTCGCCACACTGCTCGACGCCTTCCTCGTCAAGGGACAGGTCGACGTCGAGGTGAACCGCGTGATGCACCACGCCGCCATGCTGCCCGTCATTGAGTTCTGCATCGCCAACGCCATCAACACGGTTTTCAACCGTGCCCGCCTTGCCGAAACCCTCTGGGCGCTGAACCGCGACCCCGAGGCCGAGGCCACAGCCGAAGCCCTCATCGCCGAGATCGGTGAGGATGCGCACCTGCCGGGCGTCTACACCAACCGCCACATCTATCGCACGCCGCGCCTGTGGTTTCTGCGTGGCCGCGTCGACGCAAGCTGGCGCAAGGCGCCCGATCTCGATACCCACAAATCCCGCCTCGACACGCTCGAAACGGAGTATTCCGCGCTTCTCGACCGCTACGGCAAAGACGCCGCGCAATGGCCCGAGATGCAGGACATCCGCGCCGCCATCGACCGGTATGCCGCGGGCATCCGCGCCGCGTAGGGTGGGCGAAAGCCCACGCGCCCGGATCGCTAGAACTTGTTCGCCGGGATCTTGAAGTAGCTCTTTCCGTCTTCCTCCGGCTCGGGCAAGCGCCCACCGCGCAGGTTCACCTGCAACGCCGCCAGCATCCGGTCGGGCAGGGCCAGCGTCGCATCCCGCTTCTCGCGTCGCGCCACGTACTCGGCCTTGCTTGCGCCGTCCTTCAGGTGGATATTCTCGCGTTTCTGCTGGCCCACCGTGCTCTCCCACGCGGGCTCTTCTCGCGTATCGGTGCCGTAATCGTGTCCGATGAAGACACGCGTGTCGTCCGGATGCTCCAGTATGCGCATGATGCTGTCATAAAGCTCCGCCGCCGTCCCGCCGGGGAAATCCGCGCGCGACGTACCGGCATCCGGCATCATCAGCGTGTCATGGGCAAAGATCGCGTCGCCCACCACGTAGGTCACGGACCCCAGCGTATGGCCCGGCGACAACATAACCTCCACCTCCAGATTGCCGATCTTGAACGTGTCGCCCTCCGCGAACAGCCGGTCGAAATGCGGATCGACCGGAAAGGCGTGCGGCGCGTTGTAATAGCCGCGCCAAAGCTCCGCGATCTCGTGAACCTTTTCACCGATGCCCGTGGGCGTGCCGGTCTGCTCCTTCAGCCACGCCCCCGCCATCAGGTGATCCGCATGCGGATGCGTATCGAGGATCCACTCCAGTTCCAGCCCGCGCTCCGCGATGACGTCCAGCGCCCATTGCGCGGGCGCGAACCCGGTGGCGAAGGATTTGGGGTCCAGCGTCTGCACCACGTCGATCAGCGCCGCTTTCCGGGTCTCGGGGCAGATGCAGATATACTGGCAACTGCCTGTATCTTCGTCATAAAACCCGATCACCTCGGGGCTTCCCGCGCCGGTCGAGGCCGAAGTTTTGCTCAGGATGTCGTCGCGCATGCGATCCCTCCGAATGCTTTTGAATGTGCGGTGCCTTACAGCCCGTTAACCGGCACCTTCAGCACCGGGTTCCCGTCCTTGTCCGTCGGCACCTTGCCGGCCCGCATGTTCACCTGCAGCGACGGGATGATCAGCTTGGGCATCGCCAGGGTCGCGTCCCGCTCGGTGCGGAACTTGACGAACTCCTCGCGGCTCTTGCCGCCGCCGACGTGGATGTTGTGCGCTTTCTCGTCGCCGACACTGGTCTCCCACGCGATATCCCGGCCATTCGGTCCGTAGTCGTGACACATGAACAGGCGCATGGCGTCGGGCAGGGCCAGCACCTTCTGGATGCTGTCGTAAAGCTGCCCCGCATCCCCGCCCGGAAAATCCGCCCGGGCCGAGCCACCGTCGGGCATGAACAGAGTATCCCCCACGAACGCCGCGTCGCCCATCACATGCACCATGCAGGCCGGCGTGTGGCCCGGCGTGTACATGGCGAAACATTCCATCTCGCCCACGCGGTAGGTATCGCCGTCCTCGAACAGCGCGTCGAACTGCGACCCGTCGCGCTGAAACTCCGTGCCTTCGTTGAACACCTTGCCGAACGTGTCCTGCACGACCATGATCTTCGACCCGATCCCGATCTTGCCCCCCAGCTTCTCCTGGATATAGGGCGCGGCGGACAGGTGGTCGGCATGCACATGCGTCTCGATGATCCATTCCAGCCGCAGGCCCTGCTCCTCGACCTGCCGGATCAGTTCGTCGGCATGGTCATAGGTGATCCGCCCGGCGGCATAGTCGATATCCATCACGCTGTCGACGATGGCACAGGCGTCGCTGCCGGGGTCCTTCACGATATAGCTGATCGTGTTGGTGGCCTCATCGAAGAACCCCTGCACCTGCGGGTGAACACTCATATTCACGGGATAATCGGTCATGTCATGCCTCCTTTACGCCTCGGCCTTTCGTGGGAACAGCGGCAGCCCCTTGGCGAGTCGCGCCAGCGCCAGCCCGACACCCACCGCGGCCAGGAACAGGATAACCTCCCAGCGGCCCGTGCCAAGCGCCGGAATGGCCGCACCAGGGCAGAACCCCGCGATCCCCCAGCCGATCCCGAACAGGGCCGATCCTCCCACTAGTCTGCTGTCGATCACCGTCGAGCCGGGCACCTGGAACCCCCCGGCGAAAAGCGGCGCGGACCGCCGCCAGACCAGCCGATACCCGACAAAGGTCACCATGACGGCGCCCCCCATCACGAAGATCAGGCTCGCATCCCAAGTCCCTGCGATGTCCAGAAAGTTCAGAACCTTGGCCGGGTTGATCATCCCCGACAGCGTGATCCCTGTGCCGAACACGATACCTGTCAGCACTGCGAATAAAAGCTTCATCGCTCAGCCTCCCACCACATGACGGATGACATAGACAGTGATCGCCGCCGTGCCCATGAAGACCGGCACCGCGACCATCGACCGCCGTGACAGCCGCGACAGCCCGCACACCCCATGCCCCGAGGTACAGCCCGACCCGAGGCTCGCGCCGAATCCAACGACGATTCCTCCGATCACGATCATTGCCGGACTGACTGGCACGTCGATCTGCGGCCAGCGCCCGGTCGTCAAAAACATCAGCCCGGGCACCAGCACCATGCCCAGGATCAGCGCCGCGCGCCACGACAGCTCTTCGCGCCCTTCGGCAAAGACGACTCCCGACAGGATACCGGTCGCGCCGAAAATGCGCCCCAGCCCCAGCATCAGCAGCACCGCCGCCAGACCGATCAGTGCCCCGCCGCCCAGCGACGCGAATGGTGTGAACGCCGTCTCCATGATTTACCGCGCGCAGGTCCGGACGCCGAGGATGGAATAAACGGGGCAGACCCGCACCGCCGCGACGATCAGCATCACGACGCCCACGAACGCGGCAAGATACCTCCAAACCGGGGCTTCGAACGCGGGCAACCCGCTGAAAAACGCAAGATACAGCAGCACGACGCCTAGGGCGGCGCGCAGGATACGGTCGATGGTGCCTACATTGACAGTCATGGTGTCCTCCATGGAAAGTATGCCCCGATCATGCACCTCGGACCTTGCTCATGTCAGTGACATTGTCACCCAGCCTGTAGAATTCGGTCCGAAGACAGGGCGACTTTCATGATCAAACCGGACACGCGCACGCCTCCGGGCTACACAGCAAAACAGCCGCCGGTTCCCCGGCGGCTGCGTCTTCAATCATGGATATCGCCACTTGGCCTCAAAGAACGGCGCGTGCGACGCGCAGCAGTTGCAGCAACTCGTAATTCTCGTTGTTCATCTGCACCACTTGACCGTTTACCACGGCATAGTTCCGGTCGTTCCCAAGCTGTGGAAGGCGGTACAGGTCGATCAGTTCGCGCTGCGTCAACGCCGCCGTCGGTGAAACCGGCACGCCCCCGGTCACGTCGGTCACCTGCGCCAACTGGTTCACCAGCATGAACGAGCGGTAATCGTCATCGCCCAGCAGAACCGGCATCCCGTCGATCAGCGCATAGCGCTGGCCGCGCGGCGCGGGGTCAAGGCCGTAGAGGCGTGCAATCTCGTCCGATCGCAGCAGCAGGTAGCCGGGGTCGGGCTCCACGTCGTACCCGCGGCCCAGCCAATCGTCGCGGCGGTCGATCCAGATACGGTCATAACGGTCCCGGTCATAAGACACCCATTCGTCGTACCCGATGCCGTCCCGCGCCAGGCCCGGCGGCACGCAGGGCGGGTTTTTCTTGGCCAGCCCCGGCGGGCAGTTGGCATAGGTCACCAGCTCGTTACCGGGGATGTTCGACACCGCCATGTCCGGCGTCAACAGCGCAAGGCCCGCGCCGGTCAGGATCCGCGTCATGTCACGTCCGTCCGGGGCAGGGGCCTGGAAAATGCGCTCTACGACGTTTTCGCGCTCTGACGTGGTAAAGACCTTGCGGGCCTTGTCGGGCTTACCGTTGGCCTTCGCCGCGCGTTCCGCACCGTTGCCGTTGGAATTGCCCTTCGGTTGGCTGTTGCCGGCCTTTTTGGCGTTCCCGTTGCCCTTGCCGGGATTGCCATTACCAGCCTGCTTATTCCCCTTGTCGGGCTTGGCCTTTGCAATGCCGTTGCCGGCATTCGCGTTGCCGGCATTGCCTTTGCCGGCATTGCCCTTGGCCTTTTTCTGTGCGTTGCCGCCGCCCTGGCCCTTGACCTTGCCATTGCCATTGCCATTGCCATTGCCTTTGCCGCTGTTGCCCTGCGCCAGCCAGACCTGTGCGTCGGGCGCGGTACCAAGGCCCGTGGCCGTACCTGCCCCGTGTATCGGAGCGGCGGTCAGCGATTTCGAGGAAAGCGCAAGCGCCAATGCGCCGCCGATGAAGAAATTGGTCATGTCATGCACCTCTTGTTTCGCTGTCCAACGCCGGAATCAAGCGCCCCGTTCCATCGCTCTACTCGGCCGGACCTTGGACTGCATCGCGGTGGCACATCGTATCGCCGATATTGTCGTGCGCTTTCAGGTGCTTGGCTGCCAATTGGCGGAACGCCGCACGTTCCGGTCCAGCCCGGTCCACTGGATTCAGACCCGCGCCCGGATCAGCAACCACAGGCACAGCGCACTCTCGGCGACCATCGGCACCACGTAGGCGGGCTCAATCACGGCCATCCACTCAGGCGCCACAAGCCGCGCAAGGCTGCCTGCTCCGTAGACAACGCCGGACACCGCAATACCACCCGCGATCACGTTCGGCACCGCCGACCGCCACAACAGGACGGACATGATCGCGCTGTTCACCGCGAACAGGATCAACCCGACATCATACCCGATCGCGTGCAGGTCGGTCATATGCACCGCGAGGCGCGGCGCATCGGCCAGCACCATCGGCACGCTGCCAAGCGCCATCAGGCTCGCGCCGATCAGCACCGCCTGTCCCAGGCGGAATACCATCGCGGCCAGAGCCAGCGAGGCCGAAATATGACGCAGCAGGCCAAAGAACACCAGCGCAAGCGCCACATCCGCCAGCAACATCACGGTATCGGCCAACAAACTGAGCCGCAGTTGCGAAATACCGGCGCCGAGCGCCCGGACGACCTCTTCGGGCGATCCCGCAAGCAACGGTCCACGCAGCACCAGCTCCGCGGTCAGCCCGCAAAGGATGATTACGAGATACAGCGCCCCGGCAAGCCGGACGAGACGGGGGTCATCATGCGATGCCGCCATGCCAGCATCCTTTCATAAAAATGCGCGCGTTCCGGCGTCTATATCATAAAACTTGGCATCGGGACGGCGTGCGATTTGCACATCACGCGCTCTCCGCCAGCGCCCGCAGCGCGGACTTGTCCACCAGCTTGATCCGTCCCCGCGATTGCTGCACCAGCCCGCGTTTCTGGAAATCCGCCAGCACGCGCGAGATCACCTCGCGTGCTGTCCCCAGCTCGCTCGCCAGATCCTGGTGCGTGGCCGCGACCTCCTTCATGTCGCCCGCCAGTGCCAGCAGCCGCTCGGCCAGCCGCACGTCGATCCGGCCAAAGGCCACGTCGTCCACCACCCGCAGCATGTCGATCAGCCGCCGCGAATAGGCATCGAAGACGAATTTGCGAAACGGCTCTTCCTCGGCAACCAGCCGGTCGAAATCGGGCTTGGGCAGGACCACGGCGGTCACGTCCGTCTCGGCGATCCCTTCGGCGTTATAGGCTTCCTCGGCCAGCATGCAGGCGGTGGTCAGCACACAGCTGTCCCCGGCCTCCACGCGGTAAAGCACGATCTCGCGCCCGCCTTCCGAGGTCTGCGAGACCCGGATGCGCCCGTCGTAAAGGAAAAACAGCCGGTCCGGCACGTTGTCCGGCCCGAAAACCTGTGTGCCTTTCCCGATCCGCACGATCCGCGCCGCCCGGATCAGCCGGTCGCGCACGGCGCGGGGCAGGGCGCGTGTCCCTTGGAACCGCTCGGTCCAGTCCTCGATCCGTGTCGCCCCGTCCGCGCTCATCTATTCGCCTCTTGCGTGACTTTGTCACCGACACCGCACCAGACCCCGCCTAGCCTCGGGGTCACTCCCTGCCGGGCTCGCGGCCGGTTCCGCCACCAAGTTGCGCATGGCGGCGCGGCGCTGCAAGCCCTACGGAAAGCAAGAGGCGGGGCCACGCATCCCGGCCCCGCCTCGAAATCACCCCAGCTTGCGCAGCCGCTTGATCAGGCTCGACGTGTCCCAACGTCCGCCGCCCATATTCTGCACGTCCTTGTAATACTGATCCACCAGCGCCGTCACCGGCAGGGACGCACCGTTCTCGTCTCCGGTCTTCAGGCAGATCCCGAGGTCCTTGCGCATCCAGTCCACGGCAAAGCCATGCTCGAACTGGTCGTCCAGCATCGTCTCGTAGCGGTTGGCCATCTGCCAGCTTCCGGCCGCCCCCTGGCTGATCACCTCGACCACCGCGCGCCCGTCCAGCCCCGCCTTCTCGGCGAAATGCAGCGCTTCGGACAGGCCTTGCACCAGCCCGGCAATGGCGATCTGGTTGCACATCTTGGTCATCTGGCCCGCGCCGCTCTCGCCGATCCGGCGGCACAGCTTGGCATAGATTTCCATCACCGGCTCGGCCTTGGCATAAACCTCCGCGTCGCCGCCGCACATGATCGACAATTGCCCGTTCTCGGCCCCCGCCTGACCGCCCGAGATCGGCGCGTCGACATAGCCGATCCCGGCCTCCTTGGCGGCGGCATAAAGCTCTTCGGTCACCTGCGCCGACACCGTCGTGTGGTCGACAAAGGTCGCGCCCTTCGCCATACCCGCGAACGCCCCTTCCTCGCCCAGACAGACCGACCGCAAGTCGTCGTCATTGCCCACGCAGGACATCACGAACGCCGCGCCTTCCGAGGCCTCCCGCGGGGTGGGCGCGTGGCGCCCGCCATGCTCCTTAACCCAGGCCTCGGCCTTGACCCCCGTCCGGTTGTAGACGCAGACGTCATGGCCCGCCGATGCCAGGTGCCCGGCCATCGGATACCCCATCACGCCCAGTCCCAGAAATGCCAGCTTCGTCATCGTGATCTCCCTCGTGCCTTCGGGCCGCATTGTGAAGATCGGCCCATTGTCTATGCCGGGATTTGTGACTATCCCCACCGGAATGGCAACCTAACGTGGGTGGGGCATGGCGCAAGTGTTCAAATGGCTGGTGCGGATCGCGGGCGGTATGATCCTGCTCGGCCTGGTCGCGCTGCTGGGCGTCTATTTCCTGCTGTCGCGCTCGCTGCCCGACTATTCCAAGGATCTCGAGGTCATCGGCATCTTGGAGCCGGTCGAGATCGTGCGCGACAACGCCAACGTGCCGCACATCTTCGGCACCAACGACCCCGACACGTTCTATGGCCTGGGCTATGCCCACGCGCAGGACCGGCTGTGGCAGATGGTGATGATGCGCCGCACCGTGCAGGGGCGCCTCTCCGAGGTGTTCGGCACCCGCACCGTCGAGATCGACAAGATCCTGCGCCGCTTCGACCTCTACACGCTGGCCCAGCGGTCGGTCGAGGCGCAGGACACCCAGACACTCGCCGCCCTGCGCGCCTATTCCGCCGGGGTGAACGCACGTCTGCAGGAAATCAACGAATCCGCCTTGGGCCGCGGCGCGCCCGAGATGTTCCTCTTCAACAATCCCGTCTCGCCCTGGACGCCCGCCGACTCCATTGCCATCGTCAAGCTGATGGCGGTGCAGCTGTCGGCCCACCTGGAAGAGGAAGTGCTCTACGCCCACGCAGCGCTCGAGCTCGACGATTCCGACCGGATGGAAGACATCATGCCGCTCGCCCCCGGCACCGGCATCGCCGCGCTGCCCGATTACGCCAGCCTCTTCCCCGAGGGTACGCAATTCGCCCACAGCACAGGCGCAGGCATCCTCGACCACCCGCTTTCGCCTTTCAAGAAGCGCGCCTTCGCCGGCGCCTCCAACGCCTGGGCCGCCGCGCCCAAACGCTCGGCCTCGGGCGGCACTCTGCTGGCCAACGATCCGCATCTCGGCCTGACCGCGCCCGCCATCTGGTACCTCGCCCGGCTGGAGCTTCAGACCGGCGGCGTGATCGGCGCCACCATCCCCGGCGTGCCCATCGTCATGGCCGGGCGCAGCGCCGACCTGGGCTGGGGGGTCACCTCCTCCTATCTCGACGATCAGGACCTGTTCATCGAGCGCCTCAACCCAGACAACCCGCAGGAATACCTCACGCCCGACGGATACAAACCGTTCCGCACCGAAAGCACGATCATCCGCATCGTGGACAACGCGCCCATCACGCTCACCCTGCGCTGGACCGACAATGGCCCGGTGCTGCCCGGCTCGCATTACAACCTCGCCGATGTCACGCCTCCTGGCCACGTGGCCTCGCTCAGCTGGACGGCGCTGTCGGACAGCGACACGACGCTGTCCTCGGCCATGGCCCTGATGCGCGCGGCCTCGGTGGACGAGGCCATCGCGGCGGGCGAAAGCTACATCGCGCCGTCGCAGAACCTCACGCTTGTCGATCAGTCCACCATCGCCATGAAGACCATCGGCGCCATGCCCCGCCGCGACGCCGAGCATGAAACGCGCGGTCGCTACCCTTCGCGCGGGTGGGAAGACACCAATCGCTGGCAAGGCACGCTGGCCTATTCGGCGAACCCCGAGTTCAAGGCCCCGGCAGGCGGCGTTCTGGGCAACACCAACAACAAGACCGTGGACCGCCCGTTCCCCAACCATGTCAGCTACAAGTGGGGCGACACGCAGCGCGTCTTCCGCTGGCGCCGCCTGATGCAGAACCGCGAGGTTCACACCCGCGACAGTTTCATCGAGGCGCAGCTCGACACCGTCAGCTTCACCGCCCGCTCGCTGCTGCCGCTCATCGGCAAGGACCTGTGGTTCACCGGCGAGGCCGCGCCCGAGGGAACGCCCGAACGCCAGCGCCAGCGCGCGCTCACGCTGCTGTCGGAATGGAACGGCGAGATGAACGAGCATCTGCCCGAACCGCTGATCTACGCCGCCTGGCTCCGCGAGTTGCAACGGCGCCTGATCGTCGACGAACTCGGCCCGCTGGCCGACGACTTCACCCATCCCGACCCGGTCTTCATCGAGCGCGTCTACCGCGACATCGACGGCGCGTCCGCGTGGTGCGATATCCGCCAATCCACGGCCCAGGAAACCTGCTCGGACATCGCCCGCATCGCGCTCGACGCGGCGCTCATCTGGATCGACGAACGCTATGGCAGCGCGCTGGAAAGCCTGCGCTGGGGCGACGCGCACCAGGCGACCCACGATCACCAGACCCTGGGAGAGGTGCCGTTGCTGCGCTACTTCGTCAACATCCGCCAGTCGACCTCGGGCGGCGACAACACGCTCCTGCGCGGGCGCACCAAGGGGCAGGGACCCGACCCGTTTCAGAACGTCCATGGCGCGGGCTATCGCGGGGTCTATGATTTCGCCGACCCCGACAGCAGCGTCTTCATCACCGCCACCGGGCAATCGGGCCACTTCCTCAGCCGGCACTATGACGACATGGCCCAGCTCTGGCGCCGGGGCGAATACATCCCCATGTCGCTCGACGCCAATTTGGCGCGCGCCGCCTCGGTCGGAATCACCCGCCTGACCCCCGCCGCGCCCTGAGATGGCGCCGGAATTTTAACAAATTCCGGCGCCCACCGTCCGGTCCGTTCATTCGGGACGCCTGACAGGAACACCGTCGCGATACAGTAGCACATACCGACGCGATACCGACGCGGTTTTCAGCCACCGATTCGCCGTTAACCTTTGCCATTTGACCTCGCCGGACGCGGCGGGTTAACTCGGTTCCATGCGCGATATGCCCCTGGCCCGGATCGAAAACCTGCGCGTCTCGTTCCGCACCGACGCGGGCGATATCGACGCCGTGCGCGACGTCTCCTTTGAAATCGCACCTGGAGAAACCCTTGCAATCGTTGGAGAATCCGGCTCCGGCAAGTCCGTCACCTCGCTGGCCCTGATGCGCCTCGTCGGCTTCGACGGCGGACAGATCACCGACGGGCAAATGCTCTTCGACGCAGGGCAGGGTCCGGTCGACCTTGGAAAACTCACGCAAAATCAAATGCGTGACCTGCGTGGTGCCCGGATCGGCATGATCTTCCAGGAACCCTCCACGGCGCTCAACCCGGTTTTCACCATCGGTTTCCAGCTGGCCGAGGGCCTGCGCAAGCACCGCCGTCTTTCGCGCGCCGCCGCGCGGTCGAAGGCATTGGAATTGCTGCACGAAGTCCGGCTGTCCGAACCCGCCCGCCGTCTCACCCAATACTCCCATGAACTCTCGGGCGGCATGCGACAAAGGGTCATGATCGCCATGGCGCTGGCTTGCGAGCCGCGCCTGCTGATCGCCGACGAGCCCACCACCGCGCTCGACGTCACCACCCAGGCTGAAATCCTCGCCCTGATCGACCGCCTGCGCCACGACTTCGGCACCGCCGTTCTGTTCATCACCCACGACATGGGCGTCGTGGCCCAGGTGGCCGATCGCGTCGTGGTGCTCAAGGATGGCGAGAAGATCGAGGAAGGTACTGTTTCAAAAGTGTTTTCCGCGCCGTCCCATCCGTACACGCGGCACCTCCTTGCCGCTGTTCCGCGTCTTGGCGACATGCGTGGCAAGCCTGATCCCGAGCCATTCCCGCTCGACCCCGATAGCCCATCGAAACCGATCCCGGGGCAGGGCACCGAGCTTCTTCGGGTCGAGCACCTGAGCACCCGCTTTCCTGTCAGAGGCGGCCTGCTGCGCCGTACCATCGGACATGTTCACGCGGTCGAGGACGTGTCCTTTGCGATCAATGCGGGTCAAACTCTTGCACTTGTTGGTGAATCCGGTTGTGGCAAGTCCACCGTAGGCCGCTCGATTTTGCGGCTGGTGGAGCCGGACAGCGGGCGCATCATGCTGGACGGCCAAGACATCACGGCTTTGCAATCGGCTCAACTCCGTCGCATCCGGGCGCAGATGCAGATGATCTTTCAGGATCCTTACGGCAGCCTAAACCCCATGCTGCGCCTGGCCGAGCAGGTCGCCGAGCCCTTGCGAAACTTCACCAATGAAAACAAAGCGCAACGCACCGAACGCGTGGCGGCGCTCTTTGACCGTGTCGACCTGCCGCGCAGCTATCTCGACCGCTACCCGCACGAACTCTCGGGCGGACAGCGTCAACGGGTCGCCATCGCCCGCGCGCTTGCGCTTAACCCGAAATTAATCGTCGCCGACGAAGCTGTTTCGGCGCTGGATGTCAGCGTCCAGGCGCAGGTTCTGAACCTGTTGATGGAATTACAGGCCGACTTGGGGCTTTCGTACCTGTTCATCGGCCATGATATGGCGGTGGTCGAACGGGTCAGTCATCACGTCGCGGTCATGTTTGCCGGGCGCATCGTCGAACGCGGCCCCCGCGCCGCGGTGCTGGAAAACCCCCAGCACCCGTATACCCGCGCCCTCTTGCGTGCGGTGCCGGTCGCCGACCCTGCCCATAGGCACCGAATAAGTGATTTGAGTTTCAAACCGATCCCGTCCCCTATACACCCCAAGGGTCACGCGCCCGGTCCGTCGCTCTATCGCACCGTCGCGCCGGATCACGTCGTTCTGACCTCGGATTGTGGATACTGAAAGGACCGCCCATGCCCATCAAGAATCGCTTTGCAGAAATGCAGGATGAGATCACCGAGTGGCGCCGTGACATCCACGAAAACCCCGAGATTCTGTTCGATACCCACCGCACCAGCGCCCTGGTAGCCGAAAAACTGCAAAGCTTCGGCTGCGACGACGTGGTCACAGGGCTGGGCCGCACCGGCGTTGTGGCGGTCATCAAGGGGCATGAGGCAACGTCTGGCCGTACGATCGGTCTGCGCGCCGACATGGACGCGCTGCCCATTCACGAGGCGACGGGTCTCGACTATGCCTCGAAGACTCCGGGCGCCATGCATGCCTGCGGTCATGACGGGCACACCGCCATGCTGCTCGGCGCCGCCAAGTACCTTGCGGAGACGCGCAATTTCAACGGCACCGCCGTCATCATCTTCCAGCCCGCCGAAGAAGGCGGCGGCGGTGGCAAGGAAATGTGCGACGACGGGTTGATGGAGCGGTTCGGCATCCAGGAGGTCTACGGCATGCACAACTGGCCGGGGGTGGAGTCGGGTCAGTTCGCCATCCGTCCCGGCCCGTTCTTCGCCGCGACCGACAAGTTCGACATCGTCGTCGAAGGCAAGGGCGGCCACGCCGCCAAACCCCATGAAACCATCGATCCCACGGTCGTCACCGGCCATCTGGTGACTGCGCTGCAAACCATCGTCAGCCGCAACGCCGACCCGATCCAGCAGATCGTCGTGTCGGTGACCTCGATGGAAACCTCGTCGCACACCTTCAACGTCATTCCGTCGCGCGTCACGCTGATGGGCACAGTCAGAACGCTCAGCAATGAAACGCGAGAGCTGGCCGCGACCCGGATGAAGGGCATCTGCGACCATATCGGCGCGGCGTTCGGGGCCGAGATCTCGCTGGACTACGAATACAATTATCCGGTGATGGCCAACCATGATGAACAGACGGACTTTGCCGCTGAAGTGGCGAAATCCGTGTCAGGTCAATGTGATACAGCACCCCTGGTGATGGGCGGAGAGGACTTTGCCTTCATGCTCGAGGAACGCCCCGGCGCCTATATCCTCGTCGGCAACGGCGCCTCGGCCCCGGTGCACCACCCCGAGTACAACTTCAACGACGAGGTCATCCCGGCGGGGTGCAGTTGGTGGGCCGGGATCGTGGAACAGCGCATGCCGGCCTGACGCGGTCAGTCCGCGCAGGACGTGCAGAACGGGGTGTCCGGAAGAAATTCCAGCCGGGCCTCCGTGATAGGGTCGCCGCAAATGGTGCAGGTTCCGTAGGTGCCTGCTTCGATCCGCGCCAGCGCGGCGTCGATGCGCCGAACTTCGGCCAGCTCCGTCAGGCCGAGCGCTTCGAGCACCTCGTCGCCCTGCCGTTCCGACGCGCGGTCTTCCCAATCCTTGGACGGCGCCTCATCCAGCGTATGCTCGACTTGGGTCATATGCGTGGTCAATGCCTTGCGCCTTTCGATCAGGGCGGTCTTCTGGTGAGCGAAATTCATGTCGGCCTCCTGTTGCTGCGCCGTCAGCCTATCAGGCCGGGCAGGGCGTTCCTTGATCGGGATCAAAGCGGCGCCGCGCGTCCGCGCAACTTGGGATCAAGCGCATCGCGGAGGCCGTCGCCCATGAAATTCACGCTCAGCACCGTGAGCGAGATCATCACGCCGGGCCAGAACACCCGCCAGGGAAACTCGGACAGATAGACAACCCCGTCGCTCAGCAAACGACCCCAGGTGGGAAAATCGGACGGGAAGCCAAGCCCTAGAAAGCTGAGCGCGCTTTCGGTGATGATGGCGTTGGCGATGCCCAGCGTGGCTGAAACGACGATCGGCGACAGGATGTTGGGCAGGATATGCCGCGTGATCTGGCGCAGTTGCGTGGTGCCCGAGGCGCGCGCGGCCAACACGAACTCGCGCTCCCGCACGCTCAGGACATCGCCGCGCACGATCCTGGCGACCGGCATCCAGCTTGTGACGCCAATGGCCGTCACGATCAGCAGGAAGATGCCCGTGTTGGTGCCGACGGCACTGCTCAGCGCCTCGCGGAACAGCATCATGATGACCAGCAGTAGTGGTAACAGGGGCAGGGACAGGAACAGGTCCGTCAGCCGCATGAGCGGCCCGTCGAGCCGTCTGAAGACCCCGGCCGCCACGCCGACAAGAGTACCAAGAAGGACCGACAGCACCATCGCCGTCAGTCCCACGGCAAGAGAAATGCGCCCGCCCGACAGTACCTGGGCAAGCAGGTCTCGGCCCAGTTGATCGGTGCCGAAGGGATGCGCCATGCTCGGCCCTGCGTTGAGCGACGAAAAGTCTGGCGTATCCGGCGGAACGCGCCACAGAAGCGGGCCGGCAAGCACGGCAAAAATGATGACTGCGAACAGGCCGGCGCCGAACACCGCACCCTTGTGCCGCATGAACTGGCGCCACATGTCGCGCCAGGGACCGGAGGAAACGACGCGCCGCTCAGCCATAACGGATCCTCGGGTCGAGCAGGCCGTAAAGCAGGTCTGCCAGCAGATTGGCCAGCACGATCAGCACCGCGAACAGGAAAGTGAGCGTATGCACAAGCGGTACGTCATTCGCCTTGATCGCGCTGATCAGCTGCGCCCCGATCCCGTTGATCGCAAAGACCTGTTCGGTGATGATCGCCCCGCCGAAAATAGCCGGTGCTCCCAGTGCAATCACGGTCACCACAGGGATCATCGAGTTGCGCAGGACATGCACCATCAAGACGACCCATTCGCTCATGCCCTTGGCCCGCGCCGTCCGTACGTAATCCTGCCCCAGGTTGTCCAGCACCGCCGATCGCATGTAGCGGCTTATCTGCGCCGTGGTTTGGACCGACAGTACCATCACCGGCAGGACCATCTGACGGACCTGATATGTGAAGCTTTCCCAGTCGGTGACACGATGCGTGGTCTCGTAGATGAATGGAAAGACGTCCAGTTGAACGGAGAACACGTATATCACCAATGGCCCGGTCAGGAACGGTGGCAGGGAGTAGCCCAGCATTGTCACCAGGCTTCCTGCGTTGTCGAACACCGAATACTGGCGGTAAGCCGAGTATATGCCGATGGGCAGAGCCATCAGTATCCCCACGACATAGGCCGTCCCGACCACCCAAAGCGTTTGGGGCAGGGCCTGCGCGATCTCGAACATCACTGGCGCACGGCTTTGCCAACTCAGAACGCGCGGCTTGTCGACAGCCATGGAGGTGCCGAAGATGTTGTCGATCAGCACCTGCGGCTCGACCCAGAAAATCTGCACCATCCAACGCCAGAACCGCACATGCAACGGCTCTCCAAGGCCGAGCGCCTCGCGCATCTGGGCCTTCACCTCGGGCGAAATCGTCTGCGGCAGGTTTCCCATCGGATCGCCGGGCGCGAGGTCCAGCAAAAGGAAAATGATCAGCGCTATCACGATCAGCAGCGGGATCGAAACCAGCAGTCGGCGCAGCGCGAATGTCAGCATTCCACCCGGTCCATTTACGCCACGCCTATCCCGGTTGCCGGATCATTCGGCCGATAGGCGGTGCCAGTCTGCCACGTTCCAAAGCTCGCTGTCCCATGTGTTCAGAACGACGCCACCAAGCGAATTGACATGCGCTGATACGCGACCGCGATGAACAAGCGGCAAGATAACGAAGTCCTGCACCAGCATGTCGTTCATGGCGCGGGCCAACTTCGCGCGCTCGTCACGACCGCCGGTCTCTCGCAGCTCGGCCGACAGCGCGTCGAAAGCCTCGTTGCAGTAACGGGGCATGTTGGTGCCCTGCCACTGGTTCTCTGGTGTTGGGATGCGCTCACAGGTCCAACTGGCCATGTACGCCTCGGGATCTGTTCCATCGAACATCTGGGCGTACATTTGAACGTCGGCATAGAATTTCTGATAGGTGTACGGGCTGTTCGCGTCGCTACCGAAAAAGATGTTGCCGTCGATATTGCGCAACTCGGTTTCCACGCCCAACTGGGACCACCAGCTTTTGATCGCGGCCTGGAAGGTCTGTCTCACGGCGTTGGTGGAGGTCTGGAAGATCATGCGCAGCGGCACGCCGTCCTTGTCGCGGACACCGTCGCCATCGCTGTCGGTCCACCCGGCACTGTCCAGAAGTGCCTTGGCGCCTTCGATATCCTGCACCTTGCAGGCCTCGTTGGCGTCGGAGGCATAGACCTCGGGGGCGGGCAGGATGTTGCAGGTAACGCGCCCGGCCTCGCCATAGCCGATCTGTACCAGGATTGACCTGTCGATGGCCATGCTCAGCGCCTGACGCACCGCGATGTCGTCCAGGAACGGATGCGGATGTGCGAGGGTCGAGCGTTCTTCGCCAAGATCCGCATCGGGATTTGTCATGTTGATCACGATCCGTTCGACCAGCGTTCCGAAGGCCGATACCACCTCCCCATTGCCGGCGGCCTGCATGCCGTCCAGCACTTCGGGGGGCAATTGCAGGTTCCAGGCATAATCGTAATCCGCGGTTTCGAGCACGGCGCGAGCAGCATTTTCTGCCGTGCCGCCGCCTTTGATCAGGAGGCTGGCAAAGGCGGGCTTGGCGGGGTCGCGATAATTTGGATTGGCCGACATCTTGACCGTATCGCCGGTGCGGAACTCGTCCACCACGAAGGGACCGGTGCCGATGGGATAGAAGTTGGCATCGGTACAGGTCGGGGCCCGCTCGCCCAGGCAGTCAGCGAATTGGTCGGCCTGCAGGATGGGGGAGGAGGCGCCGACGAATGCGTCGTAGGGAAACGGCTTTGGCTCGTCAAATCGGACAACGACGGTGCGGTTGTCGGGCGTTTCGATATCGGTAATGCCCGCGAACTTGTCCACATGCGCACAGCCGCCGCCCTCGGCGGTGCAATAGGACCATGTGAACTTGACGTCTGCCGCAGTCACGGGCGTGCCATCGGACCATGTGAGGTCGTCGGAAAGACGCCAGGTGATCGACTTGAAGTCGTCGCTCACACCGCCGTTTTCGACCGTTGGGATCTCGTCCACCAGCCATGGCACCATATCGCCGGTCTCGTCGTATCGAGCCAGTGGTTCAAGAACGAGGCTGGCTGACTCGATATCCTTGATGCCGCCGGAAAGATAGGGGTTCAGGATCGACGGTGCTTGCCAGAAAATCAGGTTGACCTGGCCGTCGCTCGCCCGTTCGGCAAAGGCGCCCTGTGCGACAGTACAGGCAAGAAACCCTGCGACCACAAGCCGTCTACACTGCATCCCCAAGTCCCCTCTTGATCCGTATCACCACGCACAACGTCGGCTACTATGGCGTATCGTGAACCCTTGATTTTTGTGAGTGACGGGTTCCGGGCGGGTGATCCAAATGTCATCAGACCATCTGACCGCCAGAAAATCAAGCGATCAGACTGGCCCGGTCAGACCGCGCAAGCGGCTGACCCCGGCGGCACGAATTCTGACGGTCTACTTGGCTCCCGGGGCGATGATCATGATCATCTGGCGGCCTTCCATCTTCGGCATGTTCTCGACCTTGCCGATTTCCTTGATGTCCTCGGCCACCCGCTGCAACAGTTCGCGGCCCAGATCCTGGTGCGCCATTTCGCGACCGCGAAACCGCAGGGTAATCTTCACCTTGTCGCCATTCTCCAGAAAGCGGAACACGTTGCGCATCTTGACGTCGTAGTCATGCGTGTCGGTGTTGGGGCGGAACTTCACCTCCTTCACCTCGATGACCTTTTGCTTCTTGCGCGCCTCGGATTCCCGCTTTTGCTGTTCGTACTTGTATTTGCCATAGTCCATGATCTTGCAGACCGGCGGGTTGGCGTTCGGCGAGATTTCCACCAGGTCCAGACCGGCCTCTTCTGCCATGCCCATGGCGCGTTCGGGCGTCACGACGCCGACGTTTTCACCTTCCGCGCCGATCAGGCGGATTTCCGGAACGCGGATCTTGTCGTTGATGCGGGGGCCGGTGTCGCGCGTCGGGGGCGCGTTGTGTGGTCTGCGAGCTATGGTTTTTGTCCTTCGATCGTTCAGCGAGTTTGAGGTCGCAAGGTAACCGCGCGTAGGGGGTGTTTCAAGCGGCAAAATCGGGGGTCAGAGCCTTGACCGGCGGTAATTTCCCCTTGCATGCACCGTTTTTACGCTTCATCTCGAAGCAACTGTGAGGCAGGCTGTGAAAGTCTTCAGAAACCTGCCAGTTGAGAGGAATACCAATGAGAAACATTTTGTGGCTGATCGTGGCCCTTGTCATCCTTGCCGGGGGCTACATGCTCTTCACCGGCAAGTCACCGCAGGAAGTTGTGGACGAGGTGTCCGAAACTGTTTCCTCGCCCGAGGAACTGGAAAGCGCCGCGGATGCCGCCGGCGAGGCAACCGAGAATGCCGTTCAGGAAACCGGCGAGGCCCTGGAGGCTGCTGGCGACGCAACGGCCGAGGCCGCCGAGGATGCCGGTGAGGCCGCGGAAGATGCCGTTGAAGCGACCGGGCAAGCCGCCGACGAAGCAGCGCAGGAGGCCGTGGAGGCGGCCGACGATGCGGCCAATTTCGCTGAAGACACCGCCGCGGATGCAGCCGACACGGCCAGTGACGCCGCAGGTGCTGCTGCCGAAGCCGCGGCGGACGCAGCAGATGCGACCGCAGAGACAGCCGAGGAAGTGGCCGAGGAAACCACGCAAGCCGCTTCTGACGCGGCGGACGCGGCTGCCGACACGGCCAGCGATGCGGCGGATACAACCGAGGCTGCCGCCGAGGACGCGGTTGAGGAGACCGCGGATGCCGCGGGCGATGCCGCGACCGCAACTGAAGATGCGGCACGCGCGACCGAAGAGGTGGCAGACGACGCTGCCGATACCGCCGACGCCGCAGCCGACGGCACCGAAGCCACAGCGGAAGAGGCTGCGACTGAAGCAGCAGAGGCAACGGACGAGGCCGTCAATTCGACTGAAGCGGCGGCATCCGAGGCTTCCGAGACCCCCATCACCGAGCTGCTGACACCCGAGGGGTTCGATTACGACAAGGTTACCGAGTACATCGACAACTCGGACCTCGGGACGGTGCAAAAAACGGGTCTGAAGTCGAGCCTGCAAGCCGCACGGGACAATCCCGATATGCTGGAAAGCGCGCTGGATGCCGTACGCGAGGCGCTGAACCTCTGATCGGATCGGACTTGCTGCAAAGACAAAACCCGCGCTGCGATCAGCGCGGGTTTCTTATTTGAGGCTCGAAAGAGGGTCAGTCGAGAAACGCTTTTTCGACCACGTATTCCTTGGGATCGGAATTGGCCCCCTCGCGCAGGCCGTATTCCTCGAGCATCTCCTTGATCTCGAGGTTGAAGGCCAGGTTGCCGCAGACCATCGCGCGGTCGATCTCGGGAGTAAGGGGCTCGACGTCCAGGTCCTCGAACACTTCGCCCTTGCGCATCAGGTCGGTGATCCGGCCCATCTTGGCGCTCTCTTCGCGGGTCGTCGTGGGATAGTAGCGCAGTTTCTCGTGAAAGCCTTCGCCGATCAACTCTTCCAGCAACTCGTCTTTGCGGATGCCGTCGATCAGCTCCTTGCCATAGGTCAGTTCGCCCACCTCGCGGCAGGTGTGGGTGATGATGACCTCGTCGTAGTCGGTATAGGTCTGCGGGTCGCGCAGCAGCGAGGCGAAGGGCGCAAAGCCGGTGCCCGTTGCAAAAAGCCACAGCCGCTTGCCCGGCAGCAGCGCGTCATGCACCAGCGTGCCCACGGGTTTGGGGCGAAGGATAATCTCGTCTCCCGGTTCGATATGCTGCAGGCGGCTGGTCAGGGGCCCGTCCTGCACCTTGATCGAATAGAATTCCAGTTCGTCGTCCCATGACGGCGAGGCGATGGAATAAGCCCGCAGGAGCGGCTTTTCCTTGCGGGTCTTCTCGTCTTTCTGCATCAGCCCGATCATCACGAACTCGCCCGAGCGGAAGCGCAGGCTGGCAGGGCGGGTGGTGCGGAAGGAAAACAGCCGGTCGGTCCAGTGTTTGACCGCCGTCACTGTCTGGGCGTCGGGCAGGGTGGGGACTTTGACGGGTTTCGCTTCGGTCACGCTTACGGTCTCGTTCATCAGAAATCATCGTCCGGGGTCTTAATCCGGGCGTCTCCTCGTATACTTTGATTCAGGTCAGATTACAGGGGTCATTCGGCGGGAATCTTGCCGCGCCCGGTGCCGCGCAGACGGGCCTGGTAGTCATGCGCCTGCCAATTCGCCCGGAACAGCCACTGGTCCTCGGGCTGCCGTTCCGCCAGATCGTCGGAGATTTCCACCTCGTCGAAGCCGGACCTGCGTGCCATCGCATATTGATCGGCAATGACGTGGCCGCGGGCCCGCAGGCGTCCCTTGAAGCCCATCAGTCGCAACTGGCGCGCGATGGTAAAGCCGCGCCCGTCGGAAAAGCTGGGAAAATCGACACGGATCATCGGGATGTCCGAAATCCGCCCGGCCAGCTCGTTCGGGTCGTTGCTGGACGCAAGATCGATGGCGCAGCCCGGATGCGCGTCGTTCAGCGCGGCGATGGGGCCGTCCCAATCGTCGTTTGCAAAGCCTTGATCGGTCACGATAACGCTCATGCCGTTTCTCCTGTTCTGACGGGTTTTCCGTTGACGAAATGAATGCCGCATTCGGACTTGTCGGTTCCGCGCCAGCGGCCCGCGCGGGCATCTTCACCGGCCGCCACGCGGCTGGTGCAGGGCTGGCAGCCGATCGAGGGGTAGCCCTGTGCCACCAGCGGGTGACGGGGCAGGCGGTTTTCTTCCATGTAGGTCTGCACGTCCTGACGCGTCCAATGCGCCAGCGGGTTGACCTTCATCCGGCCTGTGGCCTCTTCGGTCTCGAAAAAGTCAAGCGCAGCCCGGTCGCCGCCGTGATAGCGTTTGCGGCCCGTGATCCAGCCATCAAAACCTTGTAACGCGCGTTGAAGCGGCACGGTTTTGCGCAGTGTGCAGCAAGCATCGGTGTCGGACTGGTGCAGGTCTCTGTTGGGGTCCTGTTCGGCTACCGCGTCCGCGTCGGGGCGAATGATCCGCAGGTCCTTCAGGCCCAGTCGCTCGGCCAGATCCTGTTGGTAGACAAGGGTTTCGGCAAAGAGCATTTCGGTGTCGAGAAAGATCACCGGCGTGTCGCGCTTCAGCACAGAGATCATGTGCAGAAGCACCACGGATTCCGCGCCGAAACTTGACACGAGGGCCAGTTTTCCGGCGTCCGGGCTTGCTAATGCATGGCTCAGAACGGCGGTCGCCGAATTCAGGCGATACCACTCGTTGAGGCCCGAGACGCGGGTCGGCAGGCTGGTGTCTATCTTACTCTGCAGCATAGGATTTCTCCTGCTCGTAGAGTGCGGTTTTGAACGGCGCCATGCCGACGCGGCGGTAGAATTCCAGGAACGTCTCGTCCCGGTCCTGCCTTTGATCGAGATAGGCCTCGACGATCCGCTCGATGGCCGGAATGATCTCGTCTGCCGAAAAGCCCGGTCCGGTACGGTCGCCGATGGTTGCGTTCTCGGTATGGTCGCCGCCCAGTGTGATCTGGTAGTTCTCGACGCCGGCACGGTCGAGGCCAAGGATGCCGATATGGCCTACGTGATGGTGACCGCAGGCATTGATGCAGCCCGAAATCTTGATCTTCAGTTCGCCGATATCATGCTCCAGCTTCAACTCGTCGAAGCGGGTTGCGATCTGCTGGGCGATCGGGATGGACCGCGCCGTGGCCAGCGCGCAATAGTCCATGCCCGGGCATGCGATGATGTCCGAGATCAGGCCGATATTCGCCGTGGCCAGACCGTGCTTTTTCAAAATGGCGTGCAGCGCGGGCAGGTTGGACTTGTGCACATGCGGCAGGATCACGTTCTGCTCGTGGCTGATGCGCAGTTCGTCATGGCCGTAGAATTCGGCAAGGTCGGCCATCACCCGCATCTGGTCCGCCGTGGCGTCGCCCGGCGTGGCGCCGTGGGCCTTGAGGCTGATCTGCACGATGGCGTATCCCGGCGCCTTGTGGGCGATGAGGTTGGTGTCGGCCCAGGACCGGAAGATCGGGTCGGTCTTGTACGTGGTCTCGAACACCTCGGTGCCGTCCTGCCGAAAGGCAGGCGGTGCGAAAGCGGTCTTGATGTCTTCGAAGAGGGCAACGTCGATGCCGCTGAACGCGGGGCGGATAACCTCGAACCGCTCCTGCACCCGGGCGCGGATGTCGTCGATGCCGTGTTCATGCACCGTGATCTTGATGCGCGACTTGTACTTGTTGTCGCGCCGTCCGAGCAGGTTCCAGACGCTGACCGTGGCCTCGACATAGGGCAGCAGGTCTTCCTGGCTGACGAAATCCGACAGTACCTTGCCGATCATCGGCGTCCGGCCAAGGCCACCGCCGACGAGAACGCGATAGCCGATCTCGCCATCACGCTCGACGATCTGCAGGCCGATGTCGTGCGCCTTGATCACAGCGCGGTCGTTCGGGCTGCCGGTGACGGCAATCTTGAACTTGCGCGGCAGGAACTGGAATTCCGGGTGATCGGTGGTCCATTGCCGCAGCAGTTCCGCCACCGGGCGCGGATCGGCAATCTCGTCCTCGGCGGCGCCCGCGAAATGATCGGCCGTCACGTTGCGGATGGTGTTTCCGCTCGTCTGGATGGCGTGCATCTCGACCTCGGCCAGCGCATCGAGGATTTCCGGCACATCGCGCAGTTCCGGCCAGTTGAACTGGATGTTCTGGCGGGTGGTGAAATGGCCATAGCCCTTGTCCCACGTCTCGGCGATATGGGCGAGCTGGCGCATCTGGGCCGCGTTGAGCGTGCCATACGGGATCGCCACGCGCAGCATGTAGGCGTGCAGTTGCAGGTAGAGGCCATTCAACAGGCGCAGCGGCTTGAACTCGTCCTCGGTGAGGTTGCCGGCGATGCGGCGCTCGACCTGGGCGCGGAACTGGTGGTTGCGCTCGGCCACGAAGGCGGCGTCAAATTCGGAATAGGAATACATCAGTTTACCTCGGCTTGTTTGCCATGGTGATAGTTGGACGGGCCAGTGCGGCGGAATTCCTCGCGGAAATGCGTCGGCTGGGGGCCGTCATCAGAGGGTTTCGCATCGGCCAGGTACGGCCCGACGACCAGTTCAGGCTGCCCTTCGGCCTGCGCCAGCCGCAGCTTGGCGAGCGCCTCGTCGCTGATCAGTTCAGCCTCGGAAAGATGCCGCGACCAGCGGTCATCGACAGTCTGGTAGACGACGTCGCCTTCCAGCAGGGCGTTGGCGGTGACGACCTTGGGGGTGAATTCTTTGGGCATCAGGCGAACTCCTGCGACGTAAGGGTCAGATTTGCCTCTGCGGCACGGGGCGCGAGGCCGATGAAGGTCAGGGCAGGGCCGGAAAGATCAGACGCTTCCAGGTCCTGCGCCATGCGGGCTACGGTGGTGGCGACGATGCGCTGTTCTGGGCGCGACGCATTCTCGACGATGCTGACGGGGGTGGCGCGGTCCGCGCCGTGCATCAGCAGGCGGCCCTGGATGAACCGGCTGGATTTCTTGCCCATGTAGATCGCCGCGACCTCGCCAGGTTGGGCGAGGGCGGTCCAGTCCTGCTCGGCATAACCTTTCATGTCGTGGCCAGTGACAAAGCGGACAGCGGCGTTGCGCTCGCGCTTGGTCAGGCTTTGACCGATGGCGGCCACACCGGCAGATGCGGCGGTGATCCCTGGCACGATGTGCCAACCGACCCCGGCGGCGTTGACCGCGTCCACCTCTTCGTCAAGCCGGCCAAAGACGGTCGGATCGCCACCTTTCAGGCGCACGACCTGCGCACCGGTGGCGGCGTGTTCGACGATCAGCGCGTTGATAACCTCCTGCGACATCGCGGGACCGAAACCGGTCTTGCCCGCGTCGATCAGTGTCGCCTCGCGGCGGGCCAGCTCAAGTATCTCGGGCGTAACCAGGCGATCGTGGATGACCACATCGGCGGCGTCGAGCGCCTTGCGGGCCTTGAGTGTCAACAGTTCGGGGTCGCCGGGGCCCGCGCCGACGAAGGCCACGTGGCCTTGGCGTTCTTCGGCGTTCACATGGCTGTCCAGAAGCTCGGGAAGAATCTCGTTGACGGCCTCTTCGCCGCCTTCATCCATCGCGCGCGGGCCGGCTCCGAAATAGTACTCCGACCAGAAATCACGGCGCTTGCGGCCCATGGGCAGCACCTCGACCGCCTTGCGGAACGCTTTGCCAATGCGGGCGAGGGTGCCCAGCGTGGCGGGCAGGCGTTCTTCCAGATCGGCCTTGATCGCGCGGGCCAGAACAGGGGCCGCGCCCTCGGTACCAATCGCGACAGTCACCGGGTCACGATCGACGATGGCCGGCGTGATGAAGGCACTGTCCTGAAGGTTGTCGACGATGTTCACCAGAGCGCCGTCCGCGCGAGCGATGGCGGAGGTGCGCGCGTCCTCGGCCTCGTCCTCGTCCGCGGCATAGAACAGCACGGCACAGGTCGTATCGCCCGGTTCCATCGCGCGGCGCACGAGGCGCAGCTTGCCGGCGGTATGCCAGTCCTCGATCTCTTGCGCCGGCGCTGGTGCGAAGACCGTCAGTTGCGCTTCGGTTTTCAGAAGCAGGCGCAGCTTGGCGAGTGCGGCGTCGCCACCGCCCGAAAGCACCACGCGGCGCCCTTCCAGTGCGACGAAGATGGGAAAATGTTTCACGGCGGCTTGCCTCCGGCTGCGATTGACTTGTGTAATAATATAGAAAATATTCCCGGTATTGCGCCACCTGACGGCGTGAATAAGGACGCTTGTTCCAATTTGCTTTCGCTGAGTTGGGAATGTCCCGGGAAAAGGAAAAATAGAGAATGAGTGTTCGCCTTGACGAACTGGACCGGAAAATCCTCTCGGAGCTTCAGAAGGACGGGGGGCAATCGCTGGACGATATCGCGAAAACAGTCGGCAGTTCCAAGACCCCGGTGTGGAACCGGATTCGAAAAATGCGCGAGGGCGGAGTAATCCGGCAGCAGACCTTTCTGCTGGATCCCGAAGCCCTTGGGCTGGAGGCGTGCTTCTTCGTCCTGATCCGCACGTCTGAACATGACAAGGAATGGCAGGACAGGTTTCTCGATGCGCTGAGAACACGGCCGGAGGTGATGGAGGCGCACCGGCTGGCGGGCGATATCGACTACATTCTCAAGGTCGTGGTCAGCAATGCGCGCGCCTATGACATCTTTTACCAGGCGCTGATTTCAGAGGTGAAAGTGCACAACGTGACGGCGCTGTTGTCGATGGAAGAGATCAAGTCAACCACGATGCTGCCAGTCTAGGTGCCTACGCTTTGCCTTCCAGCGCCTTGATAATGGGGGAAAAATCCGTGGCCTTGAGGCTGGCGCCTCCGACCAGCGCACCGTCGACATTGTCGGTGGCGAAAATCTCGGCCGCGTTGTCGGGTTTGACCGATCCGCCGTAGAGCAGCGGGATGGCGCGCCCCTCGTTTTCTCCGAAGCGACGGATCATGCGGGCGCGGATGAAGTCGTGCACCTCGTCGATCTGCTCGGTCGTGGGGACCTTGCCGGTGCCGATGGCCCAGATCGGCTCGTAGGCGACGACCGTGTTGGCAGCGGTGCACCCATCGGGCAGGGAGGTGGCCAGCTGTTCACCGATGATATCGAGCGTATTGGCCGCCTCGCGCTGAGACAGCGACTCGCCCACGCAAACGATGGCGACAAGCCCTGCGGCGTGGGCCGCGCGGGTCTTGGCGTTGACGTCGTCGCTGCTCTCGCCGTGGTCCTCGCGCCGTTCGGAATGGCCGAGAATGACGCTGGTGGCGCCGGCGTCGAGCAGCATCTCGGCAGAGATGTCGCCGGTATGGGCGCCACTGGCCTGAGCGTGACAATCCTGTCCACCGATCTGGATGGGCCCATTGGCAACGGTTGCCGCCGCTGTCTGAACCAGTGTTGCGGGCGGACAGATCAGGATATCAACGCTGGGGTCGGGATGCGCCTGTGCGAGCGCAGACAGTTCTTCCAAGGCAGCACGTGTGCCGTTCATCTTCCAGTTACCTGCCGCCAGTTTGCGCGCCATTCGTTACCTCCGGGTTAATTGACCGGAGTGGTAGCGGCTCGCGCAGGGCGGGGCAACGTCTACATGCCTTCGAACTTGATCGACTCGCCGCAGCCGCAGGCCTCGGTCACGTTGGGATTGTTGAACACGAAACCCGATTCCAGAAGCGAGGTCTGATAGTCGATTTCCGTTCCGAACAGGAACATCTGCGCCATGGGGGCGATCATCACGCGCGCACCGTCCTGCTCGACCACCTCGTCGTTGGGGTCGACCTCGGTCACGTAATCCATGGTGTATTCCATGCCCGCGCAGCCGCCTTTCTTGACGCCGATGCGCAGGCCCTGGTGGCCATCCTTGTCCATCAGGCGGGCAATCATCGACGCCGCTTTCGGGGTCATGCTGACCGCCTGTTTGCCTGGAATTCCGAACATGGTGCTGCCTTTCTCGCTGCGATGTCCCCAATCTATGCAAGCCAAACGGCAATCTCAAGCGGGGGCAGCAAATCCATCCAGGCGCGCGTGGCCTCGGACACCAGGAACGCCCATGCAAAGGAGGCCAGCGTGCCGATGATCACGTATTCCGCCGTTTTCTGGTCACGCGCGGCGGTGCCGAAGCGCAGGATGGATTTCGCGGTGATCAGGAAGCCCACGCCAAGCGGTTGATTTGCCATGACGAAAAAGAAGATCAGCCCACGCTCGATCAGCCCGATCTGGCGGCCGCCGTTGCGCAGTCCGCGTTGCTGGATCAGCACACCGTGCGAGCGCATCAGCAGGCCGACGGCGTACTGACCGGCGACCAGGGTGGTGACCAGCCCGGCCAGAAGCGCCATGAGCGGCAGCAGGGTCGGCGTGTCGGCCCATGCGCCGGTGGCCCAAAGGGTGGGGGCGTGGAACGCGACGGCGATGATCACCAGAAGATGCAGGGCCTGATCGGCGAGAAACGCGGTCAGCCCCTTGAAATTGCCGTAGGTTTTCGCGCAGTCAATGGCCATGTGCGCGGCGGCGAGGGCCAGCACGGGCAGCGCGGCGACCTCGCCCAGCGCGGCCAAGGAGGCCACCAGTACCAGCGCCCCGTGGAGGAGCATGACGCCGAAGTGACGCTTGTTGCGGTGAATCCAGTCCGTTTGCAGGACGAAATCGGACAGGACATGGGCGAAGAGGAGGGCGGTGAAGGTCTCGATCATTCCGACGCCTCCAGGAGTGTCAGGGCATCATGCAGGGCCGGGTAGCCGGCGGCGTGCAGGGCCTGGTCGATGGCCTGGCGGGAAATGCCGAGGCGGTCGGCGGCGACGCGGCGCGGCCCGGTCCCGGGGGGCAGCATCGCGGCCACGGCGCGGGCCTGGGCCTGTGTCCAGCCCTGCGCGATGTGGTCGGCAAGGCGGTAGGTGGCATCGAGCGGGCCACCGGCGGCGTGCGCGAGAAGCGTGTTGCCCGTGAGCGACTCCAGCAGGCGGCCCGAGGCGCTGAACGCGGGGCCGTGGGCGCTGTTGGGGTTGGCGTCAGGCCCGTCGGGCAGGGTGCCTTCGCCGATCGCCACGGCGATGCGGGATTGCACGGCCGGGTCCAACGCCATCAGGCTGGATTGCAGGTAAAGCGTTGATCTGAGGTCATATTCGGATGCGTTGACCGCCAGTTGCCAACCGTCACCTCCGCGCCGTCCGAAGGCCGCACTAGCGTCTTGGCTCCAAGCGGAAATGTCATCTGACAGCCGATCGAGGCAGGCCATGACATCGTCGAGACGCTTTGCCGAAAGGGCAGTGGACTCGACGATATCGCCGGTGAAGACGGTCCAGATCATGTGCAAGTAATATTACTTGCTTTTGAAAAATGCAAGCGTTTTTGCTTGCCTTACATGAATCCGAGTTCGAGGCGGGCCTCGTCGCTCATCATGTCCATGCCCCAGGGCGGCTCCCACGTCAGATCAACATCAACTTGTTTCACACCTGCTAACGGCTCGATCGCCTCGGCAACCCAGCCCGGCATCTCGCCGGCAACGGGGCAGCCCGGGGCGGTCAGGGTCATGATGACGCTGACCTCGTTCTCGGCGGTGATGTCGATCGTGTAGATCAGGCCCAGATCGTAGATATTCACAGGGATTTCAGGGTCATAGACCGAGCGGCACGCCTCGACGATCTGATCGTAAAGCGGGTGATCCGTGCTGGAGGGCGCGATCAGCGGCGCGCCTTCGAGGGGTTCTGGCTGCTGGGTCATGTCACATCCTGTGCGGTTATCCGACTGAATATATAAGGATACGAGAGCGGCGCGTCCAGAGGGCGCGCGGTGGATTAACACCTCGATTTCGGCCGGAAGGGCGGGGGTGACACGCGTGCACCCCCCGTGCACCGGGCGTGCACCGCCCCGGCGCGCCACCAGACGGCGCGCATTGCTTAACGCGCGGCGGATGACGTTGCGTGGCCGGCCCTATTTGCCGGAGCGGCGGCGGCGGATCGGGGCGGGGCGCACGCGGCTTTCGATGTCGTCGTAGAGCATGCCGACGATGTTCTTGCCGGTGGAGGTCTCGATGCCTTCCATGCCGGGCGAGGAGTTGACTTCGAGCACCTTGGGCCCGGCCTCGGCCCGCAGAAGGTCGACGCCCGCCAGCCCCAGGCCGAAAGCGCGGGCGGCGCGCAGGGCGGTCTCGCGCTCGGTCTTGGTGATGCGCACCGACTTGGCCGAGCCGCCACGATGCAGGTTGGAGCGGAAATCGCCCTCGGCCCCGGTGCGTTTCATAGAGGCGACGACCTTGCCGCCGATCACGAGGCAGCGGATATCCTCGCCCGCGGCCTCCTTGACGAAATCCTGCACGAGGAAGTTGGCCTTGAGGCCGCGGAAGGCGTCGATCACGCTCTCGGCGGCCTTCTTGGTTTCGGCGAGGACAACGCCCTTTCCTTGCGTCGACTCCAGCAGCTTGACGATCAGGGGCGCGGTGCCCACGAGGCCGATGAGGTTGCCGGTGTCCTGCGGCGAGGCCGCGAAGGCGGTGTTGGGCATCCCGACCTTGGCGCGGGCCATCAGCTGATGCGCATAGAGCTTGTCGCGGCTGGAGGAGATGCCGGCCGAAGGGTTCACGCAATAGGTGCCGATGGTCTCGAACTGGCGCACGACGGCGGCGCCGTAGGACGTGATCGAGGCGCCGATGCGCGGGATGACGGCGTCGTAGCGGGGCAGGCGCTTGCCGTCGTAATGCACCTCGGGTGCCAGCGTGTTGATCGCCATGTAGCAGCGCGTGGTGTCGATGACCTCGACGGAATGGCCGCGCTTCTCGCCCTCCTCGACGAGGCGGCGGGTGGAATAGTTGTTTTCCCGCGACAGCACCGCGATGCGCAGGGAGCGGTTGGGCTGGGCCTCGCGCATCTTCTTGGTGTGATAGACCTCGTAGTTCAGTTCGGGCTGAAGGAAGCGGTCGGTGGCGACGATCGAGATGTGATCCTTGAGTGCCGTGCGGCCCAGCAGCATCCGGCTGTTCATGGTCGAGCGGTTGGTCAGCGTGATCTCGATGGGCCAGGACTGGCCCGCGACCTCGAGCTTGCTTTCGATGACGTAGCGCAGTTCCTTCTCGCCGTTCGAGGACGCCACCTCGCGCCGGTCCACGATGGGGGCGGAGCAGGGGATCACCAGGTCGTCGCGTCCCGGGATCGGGTGGACGGTGAAGCGAACCTTGGGTTTCGAGGACGGCCCGAAGGTTTCGATGTCAAAGGCGTGCAGCGCGGAGGTGCGCGCGCCGGTATCCACCTTGGCCCGCAACGCCGGCACGCCCAGTCCGGGCAGGGAAATCCATTCTTCCCAGCCAAAGTTCAGGATCTCGGGGCTGTCGGCGGAGTCTGTCATGGAACGGCCTTCTGGTTGTGGATCGGTCGGCGGTGGAACTGCAAGTTTCACCACGTAATGCATGTCGGCACAAGGTTACGGTAAGGTGACGGTCGCGGGGGCGGCGCGTGGAGCTACTTGTTGATGTCTTCGTCGAAATAGCGGGTCTGGTCGTCAGACGCCCGGAAGACGCGGCGCAGTATCAGCCATGCCACCAGCGAGATCCCCGCGAAGAGGGCGAGGAGCGTCGGCGGCGCGAAGGGGCCGAACAGGGCAACCAGCGGGGCCATGACCGCGGCCCCGACCGCGATGCCGAGGAAGATGTAGCCCGGCATCAGCAGTTCGAGAATGGCGATGGCAAGCGCGGCGCAGAGCCAGACCCACCAGTGCGACAGCAGGTCGATCATGGCTTGCCCTTGAGCATGGTAAAAGCGTTGGCGAAGGCCTCGACCGCGTGGGCGGGCACGATGACGGTTTGAGATGACGGTCCCTGGCCCAGGGCGTTGAGCGCCTCGACCTGCTTCAGGGCGACCTGGTATTGCGCGGCTTCCAGCCCGTTATCGGCGATGGCGCGGGCCACGACGCCGGTGGCGTAGGCCTCGGCGTCGGCCTGGATGCGGCGGGCCTCGGCGGTCTTCTCGGCGGCGTAGAGATCGGCGTCGGCGGCCAGTTCGACGGCGCGTTTCTGGCCCTCGGCCTCGGTCACCTGCGCGCGGCGGGCGCGTTCGGCGTTGAGCTGTTGCAGCATGGCTTCGCGCGTGGCCTGGTCGAGGTTGACGTCGAGGATCTCGGCCCGGGTGACCTCGATCCCCCAGTTGTCGACGGCGTCCTCGACATGCTGCTTGATCGTGTCGATCAGTTGCGAGCGGTTGGCCTGCACGTCGTCGAGATCCATCTTGCCGATCTCGGCGCGCACGATCCCGGCGACCGTGGTGGCGATGGCGGCGTCCACGTCGCGTATGCGGTAGACGGTCTTTTCGGGATTGGTGATGCGGTAGAAAACGGAGGTTTCAACCTCGACCAGCACGTTGTCGCGGGTGATGGCGTCCTGGCTGGCATTGGGCAACTGGCGTTCGAGGATCGAGACGCGGTGCCGGATCTTGTCGAGGAAGGGCACGATGAAATTGATTCCCGGCCCCAGCACCGAGCGCAGGCGACCGAAGCGTTCGACGACATGCTGTTCGGATTGCGGAACGATCTTCACGCCCTGGAAGATCACGATGAACAGCAGCAGCGCGAGCAAGATGTAGGACAGGTTGGAAGAGAGCAGGTCGATAATCTGGTCTTCGGTCATCGGGATCCCCTTTGAAAAGGTCCCGGTTTAATAGGGCCAGCGCGCGCGCCAATGCAAGGCTTTGGTGGCGGTGCCGGGCGCGCGGGATCAGCCGTCGGGGTAATCCTGCGCGGGGCCTTGGGGCAGGAACGGCTTGCCGGTTTCCTTTTCCAGCTCGGCCGCGCGGGCCAGCAGGCGTTCGCGGCAGGCGGTTTCGAGATCCCAGAAGGTGGACTGGTCGGGCGTGGGCAGGCCGAAGAGGACCTTCTTGCCGAAGACGTCCTGGTCGGCGACCCAGACGCCCGCGTCCTCCTTGGACCCCAGCGTGCCGTCGTCGATCTCGTCCATGATCTCGAAGAACGCCTTGCGCAGGGCCTCGACATCGGCGGTCTGGGCAAAGGTCATGCGGATGGGGCGGGTCATCTCGCGGTCGCCGGCGGAGAGGTTCTCGAAAGGGTGTTTGACGAAGTGGCTGACCGGCACGATGAAGCGGTTGCCGGTCCAGATTGCCAGCTGGACATAGGTGAAGTGGATGCGCTCGACGGTGCAGAAGCGGTCCTCGAAGATGATCTGGTCGCCGATGCGGGCCGAGCGGTTCAGCGCGATCTGCACGGCGGCGAGCAGGTTGCCGAGCACTTCGCGGGCGGCGAAACCCAGCACGATGGTGATCGCACCCGCGCCGGCCAGAAGCGTGTAACCCAGCGAATTGAAGACCTGCACAGAGCTGAGCAGCGTGGCGGCGCCTGTGATCACCGCCAAGATGATGACGAACTTGCGGAAGCCCGACAGCATGGTGGCCATGTTGCGATAGTGCGAGTTGCCGGGGATGGCCAGTTCCTCCGGGCTGTTGAGGCTGACACGGTCGAAAATCTCGTCGGCGACGCGCACGGCGGCCAGGGACAAGCCCACGACGTAGCCCAGCAGCACCAGCGGCCCGACGATGACGCTGATCGGGCCGGTGACCACCAGAAGGCGGTTGGTGGCAAAGCCGATGATGGCGGAGATCACGATGATGGTGGCGGGCAGGCGGAAGGCGCGCACGCAGGCCTGAACGATCCTGCGGCTGGAGAACTTCCCGAGCCAGCCGACGAGGTGATACGCGAGATAGCCCAATAGGAAGGCAATGACGGTGATGACGGGCAGCACCAGCCATTCCCAGACATACATCCCGAAGGGTCCGCGTTCACGCGCCCAGGGGGGCATCGCCATTTCCAGCTTGGTCGGCTTGAACCGTTCGTAGAGCGCCGGGATATCGCGCACGCTTTGGCGCGAGATGACCCAGACGGGATCGCCGTTCGCGGGTTTCACGCGGTTCAGGCGCAGGGGCACGGGCCGCTTTTCCAGCTCCAGCATGTTGAGCAGGATCGAGCGGCGCACGCGGCCGGCACCGGGATCTTCCTGGGCGCCGTCAAGCCAGCCGTCGGGCCGGTCCGAGAGGTCAGTCCACGGGATCAGCACCTGCCGGTCGATGATCATCTTCAGTTGCCGCGCGAGGTTCGCGCCGCGGTTGGCCTGCGCGTCGAGTGGCAGGTCCCCGAGGTCCAGCAGGTGGGCCGCGGCGCCGTACTGGTCGTCGTCGAAGAAAGACAGAAGCGATTCCATCGCCGAGCGGGGCGTGTCGCGGTCGAGCGCCGCGGGAGGCTCGGGCAGACCGGGGTTCAGCAGGTCGATCTCGAAATAGGGCTCTTGCGCCAAGGCCGCGGATGCGCCGGACAGTATGACAAGAAGCGCCGCCAAGAGGCTGCGCAACGAGGCGGCGATGTTGTGCATGTGTATCTTCACGTGTCCCGTCGTTTTTGTTTCACCATAACCCAGCCTGTCTCGGTTTGGTTCATTTTCTTCTGCGTGCCGTGGCGTCGGGCCCATATGCGGGATGATTGAAGCTTTCGTCAAAGGCGTTATGGAGGGCGCATCGAGGTCAAAGGGTGATGACATGACGAACGGGGTCGCATTCGAGTTGGGCGGAACGGACGGGCAGGCGCGGACGGGCGTGATCCGCACGCCGCGGGGCGAGGTGCGCACGCCGGCCTTCATGCCGGTGGGGACCGCCGCCACGGTCAAGGCGATGATGCCCGGATCGGTGCGCGAGACCGGCGCGGATATCCTGCTGGGCAATACCTATCACCTGATGCTGCGCCCCACGGCAGAGCGGATCGACGCCCTGGGCGGCTTGCATCGGTTCATGAACTGGGATCGACCCATCTTGACGGATAGCGGCGGGTTCCAGGTGATGAGCCTTGCGGGGTTGCGCAAGCTGACCGAGGAGGGCGTCACGTTCAAGAGCCATATCGACGGGTCGAAGCACGAGCTGACGCCGGAGCGGTCGATGGAGATCCAGCGCCTCTTGGGCAGCGATATCGTGATGTGTTTCGACGAATGTCCCGCGCTGCCGGCGAGCGACGACGAGGTGGCGCGGGCGATGCGCCTGTCGATGCGGTGGGCGGCGCGGTCGAAGGACGCGTTCGGCGACCGGCCGGGGCATGCGCTGTTCGGGATCATGCAGGGCGGCGTGACGCAGGAGTTGCGCGAGGAAAGCGCCAAGGCGTTGGTCGAGATCGGGTTCGACGGCTACGCCATCGGCGGGCTTGCGGTGGGCGAGGGGCAGGAGGCCATGTTCGGCGTGCTGGATTATGCCACCGGGTACCTGCCACAGGACAAGCCGCGCTACCTGATGGGGGTGGGCAAGCCTGATGACATCGTGGGCGCCGTGAAGCGTGGCGTCGACATGATGGATTGCGTTCTGCCGTCGCGGTCGGGGCGGACGGGGCAGGTGTTCACCCGGCGCGGCGTGCTGAACATCAAGAACGCCCGGCACCAGGACGACCCTAGGCCCCTGGACGAGGCCTGCACCTGTCCGGCGTGCAGAAACTATTCCCGTGCCTACCTGCATCACGTGTTCCGCAGCCAGGAGATCATCAGTTCCATGCTGCTGACCTGGCATAACCTGCATTACTACCAGGAGATCATGGCGGGGATGCGCGAGGCGATCGCCGCCGGAGCGTTCGACGCGTGGGAGGCGGAGTTTCATGCCCGGCGGGCTGAAGGGGATATCGCGCCGATTTGATAAAGATCTCTGATGTTTAGCCAGGGCGCCGGTTTTCGGACCCAGATTGTTTCCAAAACGTGATCTAAATTCGTTAGGCGGTGGGCGGATTTTCGCTTATACTGGTTCTATCATTTTGGGAAGTGATATATATTACAATGACTTACGCTGCCTTTACTTTTAGCTGGATGTTTGTCGCACTTTTCGCGGCAATGTTGCTCGCCTGACTTGAATCACGCGTCAGGCATGTTGTGTGCCATGAAATGTACCGGTCCCGTAGCAGGGGCCGGTACATCTTTTTTGAACCCGGCGGCGGTAGAGCGCGACCCAGAGGCATCACGATACTGTGACAGACTGGGAGCAATGAAATGACCTATGCCGCATTCACCTTCAGCTGGGCCTCGGTGGCTGTTCTGGCCGCGATTTTTCTGGCCTGAAGCGCTGTCGATTTCAGGGCCAGGTCGTGGGGGGGGCGAACCTCGGACTTCGACCTTGGCCGCCCAGCCTGTTCTAGCCCGTCTGTTCAGGGTGGGGACGTGCAGGCCGGGGGCGCCACCTTGTCAAATCGAACCGTTCTAGAAGGCCTTCTTCGCGGCGCCAGCGGTAAGACTGCGCATATTTGATGCTTGTACCCTTGCGTGGCGCAAGGCATTCTGCACGCGACCTGGCCGGGGGCGAGGTTGAATCCGGGCCGCGAGCGCCCAGATTAACAGTATCGAAACGGAGAAGGACGGTGGTTGCCGCAATGTCGGGACCGGAGCCTTCTTGCCAATACAGGATAACGAGCATGTTAGAACCCCTTAACGCCTCTTACCCGGTCTTGCCGCTACGCGACATCGTCGTGTTCCCGCACATGATCGTGCCGCTTTTCGTCGGGCGCGACAAATCCGTGCGTGCGCTTGAAGAGGTGATGCAGGACGACAAACAGATCCTGCTGTCGAGCCAGATCGACCCGGGCGAGGACGATCCCAATGCCGACGGTATCTACAATTCCGGCGTTCTGGCGAACGTGCTCCAACTGCTGAAGCTGCCCGACGGCACCGTGAAGGTGCTGGTCGAAGGTGTGGCGCGGGTCAAGATCACCGAGTACCTCGAGAACGAGAATTTCTTCGAGGCGCGGGCCGAGTACCTGTCGGAAATGCCGGGCGACGCCGCGACGATCGAGGCGCTGTTGCGCACCGTGTCGGACGAATTCGCACGCTATGCCAAGGTCAAGAAGAACATCCCCGAAGAGGCGCTGGCCGCCGTGACAGAGGCCGACGATGCCGCCAAGCTGGCCGACCTGGTGTCGGGGCATCTGGGCATCGAAGTGGCGCAGAAGCAGGAACTGCTGGAGACGCTGAGCGTCAGCGAGCGGCTTGAGAAGGTCTATGGCCTGATGCAGGGCGAGATGAGCGTTCTGCAGGTCGAGAAGAAGATCAAGACGCGCGTGAAGAGCCAGATGGAGCGTACGCAGCGCGAATATTACCTGAATGAGCAGATGAAGGCCATTCAGAAGGAGCTGGGCGATGGCGAGGACGGCGAAGGCGAGATTGCCGAGCTGGAAGAGCGCATCGAGAACACCAAGCTGTCGAAAGAGGCGCGCGAGAAGGCCGAGGGCGAGCTGAAGAAGCTCAAGAACATGAGCCCGATGAGCGCCGAGGCCACGGTGGTGCGCAACTACCTGG
This sequence comes from Roseovarius sp. MMSF_3298, assembly GCF_030733705.1. Taxonomy (NCBI): domain Bacteria; kingdom Pseudomonadati; phylum Pseudomonadota; class Alphaproteobacteria; order Rhodobacterales; family Roseobacteraceae; genus Roseovarius; species Roseovarius sp. MMSF_3298. Next base: position 108,237 of record NZ_JASHIN010000004.1, on the reverse strand, counting down.
ACTGGATGCTGTCGATCCCGTGGGGCAAGAAATCCCGCGTGAAAAAGGATCTGGGCCGGGCGCAGGACGTGCTGGACAAGGATCACTATGGCCTTGAGAAGGTCAAGGAGCGGATCGTCGAGTACCTGGCCGTGCAGCAACGCTCGAAAAAGCTGAAGGGCCCGATCATGTGCCTTGTCGGCCCGCCGGGCGTGGGCAAGACGAGCCTTGGCAAATCCGTGGCGCGCGCCACGGGCCGCGAGTTCATCCGCATCAGCCTGGGTGGCGTGCGCGACGAGTCCGAGATTCGTGGGCACCGCCGGACGTACATCGGCTCCATGCCGGGCAAGATCATCCAGTCGCTGAAAAAGGCGAAGACGACGAACCCGCTGATCCTGCTCGACGAGATCGACAAGATGGGCCAGGATTTCCGTGGCGATCCCGCGTCGGCCATGCTGGAGGTGCTGGACCCCGAGCAGAACGGGACCTTCGTGGACCACTACCTCGAGGTCGAGTACGACCTGTCGAACGTGATGTTCCTGACCACGGCGAACTCCTACAACATGCCGGGGCCGCTGTTGGACCGGATGGAGATCATTCCGCTGGCCGGTTACACCGAGGATGAAAAGCGCGAGATCGCCAAGCAGCACCTTCTGGCCAAGCAGATCAAGAACCACGGTCTGAAGCAGAAGGAGTTCAGCCTGGACGACAGCGCGCTGACGGCGATCATCCGGCATTACACCCGCGAGGCGGGCGTGCGGAACCTCGAGCGCGAGATCAGCAAGGTGTGCCGCAAGGCGCTGACCAAGATCATCAAGAAAGAGGCCGAGCGCGTCGACGTGACGTCGGAGAATATCGACGATTTCCTTGGCGTGAAGAAGTTCCGCTATGGCCTTGCCGAAGAGAAGGACCAGGTGGGTGTCGTCACCGGGCTGGCCTATACCTCGGTCGGTGGCGAGCTTTTGAACATCGAGGCGCTACGCCTGCCGGGCAAGGGCCGGATGAAGACCACCGGCACGCTGGGCGACGTGATGAAGGAGTCTATCGACGCCGCGTCTTCTTATGTGCGGTCGATCAGTCCTCAGATCGGGGTGAAACCGCCGCGGTTCGAGAAGTGGGACATCCACGTGCACGTGCCCGAGGGCGCGACGCCCAAGGACGGGCCGAGCGCGGGTCTGGCGATGGTGACGTCCATCGTGTCCGTGCTGACCGGCATTCCCGTCCGCAAGGACATCGCCATGACCGGCGAGGTCACGCTCCGTGGTAATGCGCTGGCCATCGGCGGGCTGAAGGAGAAGCTGCTGGCGGCCTTGCGTGGTGGCATCAAGACGGTGCTGATCCCGCAGGAGAACGAAAAGGACCTGGCCGAGATCCCCGACAACGTGAAAGAGGGGCTGGAGATCATCCCCGTCGAACACGTGAGCGATGTTCTGAAACTGGCGCTGGTGGACACGCCCGAGCCGGTGGAATGGGACGAGGCAGCCGAAGAGGCTGCCGCCGCGGAAGCTGCGCGGAAGTCCGGCGAAGACGGGGCAGGGGCCGTGACCCACTGAGCCTGCCGCACCCGTCGAACAAAGGGCGCCCAGAGTGACGCTAGTCCCTTACCGGACGTGTTGAGGACGCAAGCGCGATCTTGGGCGCACCACGGCACTGAAAATGCGAATGCCCCGCAGAGACCTGCGGGGCATTTTCAGGTTCCGAAGGTCGGCATTGCGGGACTTTGCTGCCGTTCCCGACGGCGGCAAACGCCAGCCCGAAGGCGGGGCTGACGATCGCCGGGCCGCTGCAAATGACGACTAGACTGTGCCCCTCGCGGTCTGCATCAACGCGCTTTGGCTGCTCCCGCACCAATCGAGAACAGCGCGCAAACGGGCGGTTTGGGGGAACTCGGGATGCATCGGCGACCAAAGGTCGATAGCGAGTCCGCCCAGGCGATCTGCGGAACTGTCTGGCACTTGTTCCAGTCAAGCGTGCTGTTCATCTGTGCAAGATTCATTTTCATTAATGTTTGATGAAGTATCAAAAATGAAAACCTATTCTCAGACACGACCGGAAATAAGCACGGAGAGCAGCGCACATGCATACCCATATCGTTCATGCCCATCCCGAGCCGTTATCCTACAATGGCGCCCTCACGCGCGCCGCCGAAACCCAGATGAAAAAGCAGGGCGGTACCGTCACGACGAGCGATCTCTACGGCGCGGGGTTTGATCCGGTCGAGGCGGGCCGGCATTATTCGAACCGCGCCGAGCCGGAGCGCTTTGTTCCCCTCGCGGAGCAGCGCCACGCCTGGCGCAGCGATACCGTGCCCGAGGATATACGCACGGAGATCGCCAACCTTGAACGCGCGGACCTCGTGATCCTTCAGTTTCCGCTATGGTGGCACGGTCCGCCGGCAATCCTTAAGGGCTGGATGGACCAGGTCTTCATGAATGGCGGTCTCTATACCAGCCGGATGCGCTATGGCGCGGGATATTTCAAAGGGCGGCGCGCTCTCGTTTCGGTGACCACAGGCGCGCCCCGCGCAGCTTTTGGCCCGAAAAGCCGGGGCGGCGATTTCGAGACCATGTTATGGCCCGTTCAATACTCGATGCACTACATGGGTTTCGCGGTCCTGCCGCCCTTCATCTCGTATGGCGTGCAGGGGCATGGCTACAGCTACGAAGATCGGGAAACGCTCGAAGAGAGATTGAGCGACAACCTCGGGAACTGGGCGTTACACTTGTCGAGGTTGGACGACGCAGAGCGACTTCGCTTTCCTGACTGGCCGGATTGGGATGAGGATGGACGCGCGACTGGATAGACGGGCCGGTATCCAAACCCGAGTGATGGCGCGCGCGATGCGGTCGCCGACATGGGGGGGGCGGGCTGCAAGCCGCGCGCCGTCAATCCGGTTGTTTTCGTTCGCTGAGGTGCGGCTTAGAAAGCGCCGCCGGCGATCGCCATGGTGAACACGTAGATCAGCGTTATCATCAGGATATCGATTTTGGCCGTGGAATCCTCGACAGCGGCGTCCATGACGATCTGCTGATCGAGAACGGGGTCCGAGAGGTTTCCGGCGACGGCGGGTTCGATCAGGACAAGCGATGCGAAGGCGGCTGCGGCAATGATTTTTTTCACTTTGCGATCCCCGAATTTGAGATGACCGAATCTTATGCGTCGAAGCCGAACAAAGGTCAACTCGGCGGTAGCAATCGCCGCATTTTCAGGTATCGTGTTGCAAAACTTCACTGAAAGAGGCCCCAAAATGGCATCGCGCAGTACAGCCAGCACTAAATCCGGAGCGTCCACGAAGGAAACGGACCCCGCGGCCAAACCGGAGCTGGAAGTGATTACCGAAACCTCCGGTGCCGATATCCTGTCGACCGAACTCAAGAAACAGGAACTCTTTCGATTGGTGGCAGAGCGGGCCGATCTGAACAAGAACAAGGTCAAGCCGGTGGTCGAGGCCATGCTCGAGGTTCTGGGCGAGGCGCTCGCGGAGGGGCGGGAACTGAACCTCAAGCCATTCGGCAAGGTCAAGATCAACCGGCAGAAAGATGTTGGCAACGCGCGCGTCACGGTCGCCAAGATCCGTCAGGCCAAATCGGACAGCCCGGCTGACGGAACCTGACGCTACGGGAGGCGTAAGCCGACGTGGCGAGAAGTCGATTGCCGACCGGATTTCCGTGCAGCTTTGCTATTGCACCGTTGCGAAAGGGGCGCTAAACAGCGGCTCCGGCGGGCGATTAGCTCAGTGGTAGAGCGCTTCGTTCACATCGAAGATGTCAGAAGTTCGAATCTTCTATCGCCCACCATCTTCCGCCCGGAAAACCGCAGCGTCAGAGCGTTATCATACGCCAGACGCCGAAGCCGATAACCAGTAGCGTCACAAGCACCACGGCTGGCCAGCTCCATCCCGGCCAGTGCGGGGGGAAGCTGCGGCGCAAGACCTGTAGCGACGTTGCGAGGAACCACGCGAGGCTGAGCGCCAGGAGCATGAGGAAGGCCCTGATCTGGGCCGTGTCCCCGCCGCGCGCGCGGTACCCCAGAAGGTCAAGGTAATGCACAAGCCAAAGACATACCAGGACGCCGGCCGACAACAGCGCGGCCGTCAGCGCCTTGCGTCCATAGGGAAGCAAGGCCAGGGAAAGGAACAATGCCGCGGGAACGGCGGCGGCCAGAAGGGGTGTTGCCATGCTTGGGGGCCGGTTGTCTTTCGTCTGTTCGAGACACTATTCCTGATTGTCGCGATCCGGACACCTTTTCAGGCAAACACGACGCGATTGACCAGAGATGTTGCGTAAAAGTTATGTTTGAGGTCGCGGCAGGTCGGGACCTGCTGCAGAATGCCGTGTCGCGGGCGCTGATGCGTCTTGCAAGGCGTTGAAGGTGTTGCTAGAGGATGCCGGCGAGGGGCGGTTAGCTCAGTTGGTAGAGCGCTTCGTTTACACCGAAGATGCCGGGGGTTCGAGTCCCTCACCGCCCACCATTCCTCCTTGCTTTCGCGCTTTTTCTTGATCCGGGACAACTGTTTCTTTGACAGAAACATACCGTTTTTGAGGATCGCAGTCATTTTAACCTGCATTCCGGGCTGTTAACCATGTCTGGCAGCCGGGAACGAACCCGACGTGGGGATGTAGGTTGGCGCGGGGAAACAAAGCCAGATGCTGAATTCACTTGATGTCATCAAAGTCGGTGGCGCCTGTGTCGCCGGGCTTGGCCGCAACGGCTATCGCATTGAGACGGTTTCCGACTTCGAAGAGATGGAGCAGCTGGTGCGCACGCACGGAAAAACCAGCGTGACCGCGAAGCTGTCGTCCCATTACAACGACTTCACCGAAAACTCGGGCTTCTGGCTGGTGCTTTGGGAAGGCGAGACATTCGTCGCCGCGGTCGCCACGCGGTACGACAATGTCGGTCGCGAAAGCATGGGAGACTACATGCGCCGCACCATGCGCCGGCATTATCCCCATCCCTCCGGCGACACGTTGCTTCAGTTCACCACGGCGCTGCCGCCGGGGTTTCACGGACGCATGGCCTATATCGGTGAGCTGTTCGTGGCGCCGGGGCAGCGCGGATCACGGCAGCGGCTGCGGCAGATGATGTTGCTTTTGCATTGCTGCATCGCCACCAAGTGGCCAATCGACTGGACCTACGCGATGATGCGGGACCGGGACGTCATGGCAGGGTTCGCCACGACATACGGTTTTACCGTGCAGCTTCCCGGCGTTGCGAAATGGGCCGACCCGGCGCCGCCGGGACGGGCCGACAGCGAATGGCTCGTGGCGCTGTCATCCGAGCATCTTGCCCACATGATGTCGTATTATGCCGGCTCACTCGAGAGCCTGTGAATAGTTCAGCACGAACTTGTTGCCCTGTCCGTCACGCACCGGCAGCAGCAGACGCTTGTATGTGAACCGCAGCGGAAAGCTGTGGCCGGGCAGCATCACGTCGATTTCCTCGATCGTCAGCTTGGGTTCGCCGCGCGTCGCCTCGACATGGGCCAGCCGGACGCTTTCGCAGAGATTGTCGTCGAAGGTGGTGAAGAGATAGCGCAGGTGCTCGGCCGTCTGGATGCCGAAGCTCTGGGCGGCAAGGCTCTGGTGGCCGATCTTGTAGGGCTCGGGCAGGCGGGAGTGTTCGTCGGGCGCAAGGTAGAGATCGACATGTTCGCTGAGCGTGTCGAAATTGGTCAGGACGCCGCCTTGCTGGTGCCACCAGGTCAGGACATCGTCAAGCAAGGGCCGCGCGCCACGCTGGGACAGCTTGCGGTGCGCCTCGCGGGTGACGGAGGTCAGGATGCGTTCGGCCTGAGCGGTGACGATACGGTTGTCGATCTCGCCGCCGGCCAGAGTGATCTGGTCGTTGAGGCCTGCGATCTGGTTCGGCGTGATCCCGAGGGCCGAGCAGATTTTGACGACGCTGGAGTAACCCGGGTCACTTTTCGATGACAGGAGGTTGGATATGTAGCGTTCACCCTGACCGATCTCGAGCGACAGGCCTTTGTAATCGTAAGACGAACCTTTGATGTATGTTTTCAGTCGGTCATGAAAATCCAGCACGGGGAAAAATCCTGTTTTACGGATCAGTAGTCACATATAAGAGGTCGCTCGCATTCTCGTCAAATAGCGATTGACCTTGCACCAGTAAAGGATCTTAGACCCTTTCACCGCTCTACCTGTGCGGGAATCGGGGAAAAACACTGTTTCCCGGAACTGACGCAGCGTCACATAACCGGATGAAAGCCATGCCGGCAGCGCCCCGGAAAAACCTGTAGCTTTGGCGCGGTGACCGCTTGACGAGGCGCGGCGTGCCGCCTAAACAGCACCTCACGCTCGGGCACGGTTCCGGGCTTGCAGCGGGCGGTTGTAGCTCAGTTGGTTAGAGTGCCGGCCTGTCACGCCGGAGGTCGCGGGTTCGAGCCCCGTCAACCGCGCCACTGCTGCAGAATAATACGACCTTTGCGCGGTTGTAGCTCAGTTGGTTAGAGTGCCGGCCTGTCACGCCGGAGGTCGCGGGTTCGAGCCCCGTCAACCGCGCCACGTATCCCTCTTGAATTCAAAGAAAGAAATTGCGTAGCGCCGCAATGGTCGCGTCGGGCGCGGTGTCGATGAAAAAGTGCCCGCCCGGTATGGTGTCCGCCCGGATGTCGGTGCATTTCGAGGCCCAGGTGGCCGGCACGTCATAGGCGCGGGCCATGGCGCCGCTCGCACCATAGAGAATCAGTGTGGGGCAGGTGATGCGGGCCCCCAGATCATCGGCATCGTCATGCACGTCATGGGCAATGGCGGCGCGGTAATCGTTGCACATGCCCCGGATCGTGTCGCGCCTGCGCCAGCTGTCGCGATAGGCGGTCAGCTGATCGGGATCGAAATCCGACAGGTCGGCAGCACCCCAGCCAGTGAGGCAGGAGTGGAAATAGGCGTCCGGGTCGGCGGCAATCATGTCCTCTATAAGGGCACCGGGCTGGGCCAGGAAGAACCAGTGGTAATAGGCCTGCGCCACGTCCATCCGCAATTCCGTCAAGAGCGTGTGGGTGGGGACGATATCCATCAGGCAGGCAGCGGTGACGGCCTGGGGCGCATCGAGAGCCAGCCGGTGCGTCACGCGGCCGCCCCGGTCATGCCCGGCCACCGCGAACTGCGCATGTCCGAGGCCGGCCATCAGCGCCGTCTGATCGCGCGCCATTTCCCGGAAGCTGCAGGCGGAGACATCCTGCGGTTTCGCGCTGTCGCCATAGCCGCGCAGGTCGGGGCAGACGACCGTATGGGTTTCGGCCAGCGCCGGGGCCACGCGGGCCCAGAGCGCGCGGGTCTGCGGGAAGCCGTGCAGGAGCAGCAGCGGCGGGCCGGAGCCGCCGATGCTGTAGGCGATGTCTATGCCATTGACCTGAGCGGTCGCGTGGCGAAAGCCGGGGATGGGCATGGTCTAGCGCGACAGCCGGTCGAGCACGCGCGCCCAACTGCGGATGCCCTTGTGAAAGCTTTCGACGTTGTATTTCTCGTTGGGCGAATGGATGGCGTCGTCTTCCTGGGCGAAACCGATCAGCATGGAATCGAGCGACAGGATGTCCTTGAAAAAGCCCGCGATGGGGATCGAGCCGCCCATGCCGACGAACACGGCCTCGCGGTCCCATTCATCGGACAGCGCCTGGCGGGCGGCCTCGAATTCGGGGCGGTCGATGTTCATCACGGCCGCAGGCGAGCCGTCGAGGTCGTCGTTCCAGGTGACGCGGGCGTCGGGTGACAGGCGGTCCTCGACATGTTTGCGGATGTTCACGCGCAGCGCGTCGGGGTCCATGTCGTCGACCAGCCGGCAGGTCAGCTTGCAATGTGCCTCGGCGGGGATGACGGTCTTGGTGCCCGCGCCCTGGTAGCCACCCCAGAGGCCGTTGATTTCCAGCGTGGGCCGGGCCCATTGCTGGACGAGGGCGCTGTAGCCTTCCTCGCCATGGGGACGGGTGAAGCCGACCGAGGACAGGTATTCCTCTTCATCGAAGCCGCAGCCTTCCCATTGGCGCAAAAGCTCTGCCGGGACCTCGCGCACGCCGTCATAGAAGCCGTCGACGGCGACGCGGCCGGTGTCGTCGTGGAAGGAGGCGATGATGTGCGAGATTTCCTTGAGCGGGTTCAGGGCCGGGCCGCCGTAATGGCCCGAATGCAGGTCGATGCGGGGGCCGTGGATGGTGAACTCGTCCTTCATCATGCCGCGCAGTTGCGAGGCGATGGAGGGCACGCCGGGGGCGACCATCGAGGTGTCGCAGATCAGGGCGAGGTCTGCCTGAAGCTCTTGGGCGTTCTCTTTCATGAAGGGGATGAGGGACGGCGAGCCCGATTCCTCTTCGCCCTCGAAGAAGAAAGTGATGCGGCAGGGCAGTTCGCCGGTGACGTGCTTGTAGGCGCGGCAGGCCTCGACAAAGGTCATGAGCTGGCCCTTGTCGTCGGAGGCGCCGCGGCCGCGGATGACCTGGCCTGCATCGGTGTCCTGAATTTGTGGATCGAAGGGATCGGTCTTCCACAAGTCGAGCGGGTCGACGGGCTGGACGTCGTAATGGCCGTAGAACAAGAGGTGCGGGCCGGTGCCGTCCGAAGGCCCGTCGACGTGGCCCACGACCATCGGGTGGCCGGTGGTGGGGCGCTTCTCGGCCTTGACGCCAAGGCTTTGCAGGTCGGCAACCAGCCAGTCGGCAGCGTCTTCGGTGGGTTGCTTGAAGGCCGGGTCGGTGGAAATGGAGGGGATGCGCAGAAGTTCCTTCAGGCGGTCCATCGCGTCGGGCATTTGAGCGTCGATACGGGTGAGAATGGCGTCGAGGGACATGCGCGGGCTCCGGTCTGAAGGGGTTGTTGCGCGGACCCTACCACCGCGCGCCGCACTGTCCAGTGGGATCGGGGCGGGGCCGTGCCATTGCGACCAAAGGAGGGGCCGGGCCGCTGTTGCCAGCCGGGCAGGGGCGTGGCAATTTGTAACCTGTTGCGCGGGATGGCTTAAACTTATATCCGGCGCACCAAAGGCGAAGCTGGACGCCTCCGCGCCGCGCTCTCGTCAGACTGCCAGGAGGGGATCCGCGTGGATTACACTGCCAAGCTCGACGCCGCATTGAGCCGTCTTCACGAGGAAGGGCGTTACCGCACCTTCATCGATATCGAACGGACGAACGGCCAGTTTCCGCACGCGGTGTGGAAGCGGCCCGACGGGGTCGAGCAGCCCATTACCGTGTGGTGCGGCAACGATTATCTCGGCATGGGTCAGCATCCTGTCGTGCTGGAGGCGATGCACGAAGCGCTGGACGCCACCGGCGCGGGATCGGGCGGCACGCGCAACATCTCGGGCACGACGGTCTATCATAAGCGGCTGGAGGCCGAGCTTGCAGATCTGCACGGAAAAGAGGCAGCGCTGCTGTTTACGTCGGCATACATCGCGAATGACGCGACGCTGTCGACGCTGCCCAAGCTGTTTCCCGGGCTGATCATCTATTCGGATTCGCTGAACCACGCCTCGATGATCGAGGGCATCCGCCGCAATGGCGGCGACAAGCGGATCTTCCGGCATAACGACCTGGACCACCTGCGCGAGATGATGGCGGCGGACGACCCCGATGTGCCGAAGATGATCGCCTTCGAGTCGATCTATTCGATGGACGGCGATTTCGGCCCCATCGCCGAGATCTGCGACATCGCCGACGAGTTCGGTGCGCTGACCTACCTCGACGAGGTACATGCGGTTGGTATGTATGGTCCGCGTGGCGGCGGCGTGGCCGAGCGTGACTGGCTGATGCACCGGATCGACATCATTAACGGCACGCTGGCCAAGGCCTTTGGCGTGATGGGCGGCTACATTGCCGCAAGTGACAAAATGTGTGACGCCATAAGGTCTTATGCGCCGGGCTTCATCTTCACGACGTCGCTTCCGCCGGCCGTGGCCGCAGGAGCCGCGGCGTCCGTCGCGCATCTGAAGCGTGACCAGGATCTGCGCGAGCAACACCAGACGCAGGCGAAGATCCTGAAGCTGCGCCTGAAAGGGCTGGGGATGCCGATCATCGACCACGGCACCCATATCGTTCCGGTCATCGTCGGGGATCCGGTCCACACCAAGCAACTGTCGGACATGCTGTTGGACGGTTACGGGATTTATGTCCAGCCAATCAACTTCCCGACCGTGCCGCGCGGCACGGAACGTTTGCGGTTCACGCCGTCGCCCGTGCATGGCCCGAACGAGATGGACCACCTCGTTAACGCGATGGATGAGCTTTGGAGCCATTGCGCGCTGAATCGTGCCGAAATGTCAGCATAATGTCGTCACAGGTGCATTGTTTCTTGTGCTGTGATAATACAGCGTAAACAAGAAGGGCATCGTGCGAATCGGACAGACCCGGAATAGGGTTTTCGCGCGGCGGGACAAACACAGGCACGAAGTTAGAGGGCAGAACCTGATGATAGGGTTCCGATCCAAGCGGAGTACGGACGAGACCGGGGGTGAGCCGCGCGGCTTCGACGCCTTCGAGCTTCGTCTTGGCGACCTCATGCGCGGCGAACGCGCGACCATCGGTAAATCCCTTCTCGACGTGGAGCGCGAGCTTCGCATCAAGGCCTCGTATATCGCGGCGATCGAGAATTGTGATCCGGACGCTTTCGACACGCCGGGGTTCATCCCCGGGTACGTCCGGTCCTACGCTCGTTACCTGAACATGGATCCCGACAGGGCCTTTGCGGGCTTCTGCGCGGAAAGCGGCTTTTCCATTGCGCACGGCATGTCTGCCGAGGCCAGCAGTATCCGCCGCCCGGATGCAGGGCCGCTGCGCCGGCAGCCGCGCAAGGAAGACCCCATCGCCCTGCCCAAGACACCCTTCGTGCCGGCCACGGAATCGTTTCTGGCGCGGATCGAGCCCGGTGCGATCGGTTCGGTCATGGTTCTGGCCCTGCTGATCGGTGGGCTGGGATATGGCGGATGGAGCATTCTGAACGAAGTGCAGCGCGTCCAGTTCGCGCCGGTGGAAAATACGCCCGCGGTTCTGAGCGACCTTGACCCGCTCGACGGGGCCGGTGTCGCGGCTGCGGACAACAGTGGCGAGACGCAGGAGAATGACCCTGCAACGACCGCATCGGTGTTCAACGCCCCGCGGGACGAGCGGCTGGATCGGCTGTACCGTCCCGAGGCGCTTGAGGTTCCGGTCATGATCGCGCGGGATGCGCCGATCTCGACTCTCAACCCGGCCGAAATGGGCGCGTTCAGCGGCGACCTGCCGGAAGCGGACCGGACATCGCCCGACTATGCCTCGGCAACGGCGGGCGCGACCCAGGTCACCGAAGTTCAGGAGCCTCAGCCTCAGAACCAGCCGCGTCAAAGCCCGCAGGTCCTGGCCGAACAACCGGCGGGCGTGAAGATGGTTGCCGTGCGCCCCGCCTGGGTACGCGTGCAGGCCCCGGACGGCAGCGTGATCTACGAAACGATCATGAATGCGGGCGACACGTGGGATGTGCCGGTGATGGAAGACGCGCCGACGATCCGGATCGGCGAAAGCGGTGCCATATATTTCGCGGTCAACGGCGTGCATCACGGCCCGGCCGGGCAACGCGGGCAGGTCACATCCGGTCTTCCGCTCGATTCCCAGATGCTCGCAGATGCCTTGCCTGTTGCAAACCTGGAGGCGGACCAGGACCTGTCGCGTTACGTCGCCGAGCTTGAGGCCCGCGCCGAGACGCCGATCCGGGATTGATCGCGCAGGGGCGGCAAATCTTGGCGACCGCATTGTCATCCACGATCGGCCTGCTTACGTTTGGCGTGACAAGCACACTTGGCTGAAGGCGCAAAGATGTCCCTGAACCACATTCGTCCATGGCGTAACATTTACCGTCGCACAAGCCGCCGGATCATGGTGGGCGATGTCCCCGTCGGGGGCGATGCGCCGATCAGCGTGCAGACGATGACCAATACCGCCACGACGGACATCCCGGGCACCATCGCGCAGGTTCAGGCCGCCGCGGATGCCGGTGCCGACATCGTGCGTATCTCGGTGCCGGATGAGGACAGCTCGAGGGCTTTGAAGGAAATCGTCCGCGAAAGCCCGGTGCCGATCGTGGCGGACATCCACTTTCACTATCGCCGCGGCATCGAGGCGGCCGAGGCGGGTGCGGCCTGCCTGCGGATCAACCCCGGCAATATCGGCAGTCAGGACCGTGTGCGCGAAGTGATCAAGGCGGCGCGCGACCACGGCTGTTCCATGCGCATCGGCGTGAATGCCGGGTCGCTGGAAAAGCACCTGTTGGACAAGTATGGCGAGCCCACGCCCGAGGCGATGGTGGAATCGGGGCTGGACCATATCAAGGTTCTGGAAGACAACGATTTTCACGAGTTCAAGATCAGCTGCAAGGCGTCGGACGTGTTCATGGCTGCCGCCGCCTACCAGGCGCTGGCGGAGGCGACCGACGCGCCGATCCACCTCGGGATCACCGAGGCGGGGGGGCTGACCTCGGGGACGATCAAGAGCGCGATCGGTCTTGGCAACCTGCTGTGGATGGGCATTGGCGACACGATCCGGGTCAGCCTATCGGCCGATCCGGTCGAAGAGGTCAAGGTCGGCTACGAGATCCTGAAGTCGCTGGGCCTGCGGCATCGCGGGGTCAACATCATTTCCTGCCCCAGCTGCGCGCGGCAGGGCTTTGACGTGATCAAGACGGTCGAAACGCTGGAACAACGGCTGGAGCACATCAAGACGCCGATGAGCCTGAGTATCATCGGATGCGTGGTCAACGGGCCGGGCGAGGCGCTGATGACCGATGTCGGCTTTACCGGCGGCGGCGCGGGCAGCGGCATGGTCTACCTGGCCGGCAAGGCCAGCCACAAGATGTCGAACGACCAGATGATCGAGCATATCGTCGAAGAGGTCGAAAAGAAGGCCGCCGCGTTGGAGGCCGAGGGAGCGGAAGAGCCGCAAGCTGCGGAATAAGTATATATTGCAGCGGCTTGCAGATGGTTCTTCGCGCGGTCACCCGCCGTTGCGGATATCCTCTGCGATCAATTCCATCTCGGCTTGCGGGACATAGCCGCGCAGCATCTGGTTTTCCATCACGAAGGACGGCGTGCCGGAAATCTGAAGGGCGCGGCCAAGCGCGTGGTTGGTCTCGATCACCTCGGAGACGGCGTCGCTTCCCATTTCCGCGATGATTTCGTCGAACGGAAGGCCGAGCGGTTCGGCGATCCGGCGCAGTGCCGGTTCGGTGATATCACCGGAATAGGCAATCAGTGCCTCGCTGACGGAATGATAGGCCTCATCCCCGGCCACCTGCCGGGTTGCGATGGCAAAGCGCGAGGCGGTCACCGACTGTTCGCCAAGAATGGGAAACTCCTTCAGCACGAAGCGGATGTTGCCGTCTTCTTCCAGCAGGTTGGTCACCTCGGGGTGGGCGCGTTTGCAGTAGCCGCAACGGTAGTCGATGAACTCGACCAGGGTGATGTCGCCCTCGGGATTGCCGCCGACCCAGGAACTGTCGTCGTTGAAGAGCGCGTCCGCGTTTTCCGCGACAAGGTCCTGATCGTTTTGCGCCTGCGCCTCGGCCTCGCGCTGTTCCAGGACCGAGACGGCCTCCATGATCACTTCCGGATTTTCCAGAAGGTAGGCGCGAATTTCCTCGCGAAAGGCTTCGCGTTCGGCGTCGGACATGGACTCGAGGTCGAGCGCGCTGACGGGCAGGGCGCAACTCAAGGTCAGGGCGGTCGCTGAGACAAGGCGGCGGATCATCCGGGGCTCTCCTGTACGTAAGACGTGGCATGTGTCGGGTTTCAGAGCGATGAGGTCAAGGCGTTATAGGTCCGATCCCCTGATCGTGATGAATGGCGTGGATGCCGCTTGGGACCGGACGTACCGTCAGAGCAGCGAAAAAGCGGGCTGTGGGAATCGCCGGGGCTGGTGTAAGGTGTGGTTCAACAAGACCGATGAAAGCGGCTGAGCAGTATGATCCGGGTGTTTCTGGCTTTGATGATGTGCCTTTGGGCAATGGGTGCGAACGCGCAGTCCTTTGGCGGGCTGGCGCGTGTCGACATGGAGGGATCGCGCCTGTCGGACACGCGGCAGGGGCTGGTTCTGGAACTGGCGCTGAGCCAGGGCGTGCCGTGGCGCGTGTTCACGCTGGACGCGCCGGAACGGCTGGTGGTCGACTTCCGCGAAGTGGACTGGCGCGGTGTGGACGGTACGCTTTTGGACATGGCGGAGCGTGCGCGCGAGGTGCGCGTGGGGTCGTTTCAGCCCGGCTGGTCCCGCATGGTGGTCGCGCTGACGGGGCCGTTTGGCATCGAGGCCGCGGATATGGCGTTGGATGCGGAAGCCGGCACGGCGCAGCTTGTGATCGAACTGGAGGAGACGTCACCAGAGACGTTCGCCGCAGCCGCTGGAGCGCCAGACCTGCCGGGTTGGGATTTGCGCAAGGCCTCTGGTCTGGATCGCATGGAAAAGGATGCGGACAAACCCTTTACCGTGGTGATCGACCCGGGCCATGGCGGGATCGATCCGGGGGCCGAAAAGGATGGTCTGGCGGAAAAGGATCTGATGTTGGCGCTGGCGCGGGAAATGAAAGATGTGCTGGTGCGCGACGCCGACATCCGGGTGGTTCTGACGCGCGAGGATGACAGCTTCGTCTCGCTGGAACGGCGCGTGGCCATCGCGCACCAGGTCCGCGCGGATTTGTTCCTGTCGCTTCATGCCGATGCGCTGAGCGAGGGGCGGGCGCATGGTGCGACCGTCTATACCCTGTCCGACAGCGCGTCCGACAAGGCCTCCGAGGCGCTGGCCGAACGGCATGACCGGGCCGACCTGCTGGCCGGGATCGACCTGACCGGCTCGGATGACACGGTCGCCGACGTGCTGATGGACCTGGCCCGGTTGGAAACACAGCCCCGTGCAGGCCAGCTTGCCAAGGCGATCCAACTGGGCATTCGCGAGAACGGCCTGCCCTTGAATTCGCGGCCCATGAGGATGGCGGGATTTTCGGTGCTGAAGTCGCCGGATATCCCGTCGGTGCTGCTGGAGGTGGGTTTTCTCAGTTCCGACCGTGACCGGGCGAATATCGCCGACAAGGCCTGGCGGGACCGGATGGCACAGGCGGTCAGCGACGCGGTCGTCGCCTGGAGAATGGCCGACGCCGCCAATGCCGAACTGGTGCGGCAATGAGGCGCTTATGGTCGTCCCACGCGGGAATGTGTTTTGACGCGCTTTGCGGCGACGACTATATGAGGGCGACTTTGAAAGGACCTTTGTCTTGTTGAGACCCATCACCACTTTCCTTGGCACCATCTTCAGCCTCGTGACGCTTGTTGTCGTGGTGATCGCGCTGTCGATCGGCGCGGTGTTTCATATCTATGGCAAGGACCTTCCCAGCCACGAAAGCCTGGCCAACTACACCCCCCCGACGATCAGCCGGATCTATTCGGGCGAGGGGCGCATCATCGACGAGTTCAGCCGCGAGCGGCGGCTGTTCACCCCGGCGGAGGATATTCCCGACCTCGTGAAGCAGGCGTTCATCTCGGCCGAGGACAAGAATTTCTACAACCATGGTGGCTATGACGCGCGCGGGATCGCCGCGGCGGTGGTCGAGGCGGTGCGGTCGCGCGGACAGAACGTACGCGGCGCGTCCACCATCACCCAGCAGGTGATGAAGAACTTCCTGTTGTCCGGCGACCGGCGCATCGAGCGCAAGATCAAGGAAATCATCCTGGCCACGCGGATCGAGGAGACGCTGAGCAAGGAAGACATCCTCGAGCTTTACATGAACGAGATCTTCCTCGGTCAGAATTCCTATGGCGTGACGGCGGCGGCGCAGACCTATTTCAACAAGCCCCTGCGGGAACTGGCCCCGCACGAGGCGGCGTTCCTGGCGTCGATGCCAAAGGCGCCGTCGGATTATCATCCGGTGCGCGAAGCAGAGCGGCTGATGTCGCGGCGCAACTTCGTTCTGAAGGAGATGTACGAGAACGGATACATCGATGAGGCGAGTTACGAGACCGAGGTGGCGATGCCGCTCAAGTCGGTTCAGAACGGCGATTTCGAACCGTTTTCCGCCCAGCTGCCGCCGCGCGATTATTTCACCGACGAGATCCGCCGCCAACTGAGCCAGGATTTCGGCGAAGGCGAGTTCTTTTCCGGCGGGCTGGCCGTGCGGGCCACGATCGACCGCGAATTGCAGAACATCGCGGCGGAGGCCCTGCGCGAACAGCTGGAAACCTATGACCGCGGCACGGGCCGGTGGCGCGGGACGGGCAAGACCCTGCCCGCCGAGGCGCTGGAAAGCGAAGAGGCATGGCGCGCGGCGCTGGCCGACACGCGGGTCGCGCGCGACATCGAACTTGACGGGACATGGTACCCCGCCGTGATCCTGGAGATCGGGGACCAGCAGATGCGTCTGGGCATCGAAGGGGTCGAGGAGACCGAGGCCGAGCCCCACGTGGTTCCGCGCGACGATATCGCCTGGTTGCCCGGCAACTTCCAGCAAACCTTCGAGCGGGGCGAGATCGTCCATGTGCGGCGCATGACAGCCGACAGCGATGGCAGCTTTATACGCTGGACGCTGCGGCAGGTGCCGCAGGTGCAAGGCGGGTTCGTTGCGATGGACGTCAACACCGGCCGCGTGCTGGCGATGCAGGGCGGGTTTTCCTATCAGCACTCGGTCTTCAACCGCGCCACGCAGGCCAAGCGCCAGCCCGGATCGAGCTTCAAGCCCTTCGTCTACGCCTCTGCGCTGGATAGCGGCTATACGCCCGCGACGATCGTCGTGGACGCCCCGATCGAGATCAACACGCCGCAGGGTCTGTGGCGGCCCAAAAACTCGTCGAACAAGTTCTACGGACCGACACCGCTGCGGACGGGGATCGAGCAGTCGCGGAACCTGATGACGGTCCGCCTGGCCGAAGAGGTCGGCATGGAGACGGTGGCGCGCTATGCCGAGAAATTCGGTGTCTATGACAACATGAAACCGTTCCTGGCAAACGCGTTGGGGTCGGAGGAGACCACGCTGTATAAAATGGTGGCGGCCTATTCGATGTTCGCCAATGGCGGTGAGCGGGTCCAGCCGACGCTGGTGGACCGGGTGCAGGACCGCTATGGCCGCACTGTTTACCGTCACGACACGCGCGATTGCACCGATTGCAACGATCCGGGTATCCCGCGGTCGCGCGGCCCGCGGATCGTGTCCGATCGTGAACGCGTGATGGATCCGGTGACGGCCTATCAGCTGACCTCGATGATGAAGGGTGTGGTTGACCGGGGCACGGCCCGCGGTGCGATCAACCTGCCGGTGCCGATCGCCGGCAAGACTGGCACCACCAACGATGCGCGCGACGTGTGGTTCGTGGGCTTTTCATCCACCATCGCGGCGGGCTGTTACATCGGTTATGACCAGCCGCGCGGCATGGGGCGGGGCGCTTACGGGTCGTCGATGTGCGGCCCGGTCTTCCAGGCGTTCATGGAGAAGGCGATCGAGAAATACGGCGGCTCCAACTTCAAGGTGCCCGAGGGCTGTGACTTTATCAACATCGACCGGTATTCCGGCTCGCGTCTGCCCGAGGGCGCATCCGGCGCCAACGTGGTGTCAGAATGTTTCCGCGAGGGCGAAGACCCGCTTTTCGGGATCACCTTCGATGGCGGTTACGCGATGGGCGGCGATTTCGACCTGTTCCAGGCGGGAGAGACCGAGCAGGTGCGCGAGGTTACCACGTCGACCGGCGACAAGGCGCAGGTCGGGCAGAAATCCAGCTTTGGCAACATGAGCTCGGGCGGCCTGTACTGACGGGCCGGCCGGCTGCTTCGCACAGGTGCGCGTGATCTTGTCCGCGGCGAAGGGCCTTGATATCACCAAGCCCTGAGCAGACCAAGGACACCGCCCAAATGCGCGCCGAGATACAGACACTTGTTTCCGAGATCGAAACTTCGCTGGAGCTGTTGCGTCAGCGGATGGCGTGGGAGACCGCGCAGCACCGGCTGGAAGAGTTCAACGCCCGCGTCGAGGACCCCAACCTGTGGGACGACCCGACAAAGGCGCAGGCGTTGATGCGTGAGCGGCAGGCGCTGGTCGATGCCATCGAAACGCATGATTCCATCAAGGCGGAGCTGGAAGACCAGACCGGCCTGATCGAGCTGGGCGAGATGGAAGAGGACGACGAGGTCGTGTCCGAGGCCGAGGAGGCGCTGCGGCGTCTGGCCAAGAGGGCGGCGGCGAAGGAGCTGGAGGCGCTGCTGAACGGCGAGGCCGACAGCAACGACACCTTCCTGGAAATCAACGCGGGCGCGGGCGGCACGGAAAGCTGCGACTGGGCCAACATGCTGGCGCGGATGTATGTCCGCTGGGCCGAGCAGCATGGCTACAGCGTCGAGCTGCAGTCCGAGACGCCGGGCGACGAGGCCGGGATCAAGTCTGCGGCCTACAAGATCAGCGGGCACAACGCTTATGGCTGGCTGAAATCCGAATCGGGCGTGCACCGGTTGGTGCGTATTTCGCCCTACGATTCGGCAGCCAAGCGGCACACGTCTTTCAGCTCTGTCTGGGTGTACCCGGTGGTCGACGACAATATCGAGATCGAGGTCAATCCCAGCGATATCCGCATCGACACCTATCGCAGTTCCGGCGCGGGCGGTCAGCACGTGAACAAGACCGACTCGGCGGTGCGGATCACGCACCATCCCACGGGGATTGTCGTGACCAGTTCGGAAAAATCGCAGCACCAGAACCGCGATATCGCCATGAAGGCGCTGAAATCGCGGCTGTACCAGCTGGAGCTGGACAAGCGGAATGCCGATATCAACGCCGCGCACGAGGCCAAGGGCGATGCCGGCTGGGGCAACCAGATCCGGTCTTACGTGCTGCAACCCTACCAGATGGTGAAGGACCTGCGCACCGGGCACGAGACCAGCGACACCAAGGGCGTGCTGGACGGGGACCTGGACCCGTTCATGGCCGCCACGCTGGCGCTGGACGTGTCGGGCAAGTCCCGCGCCGAGGCGCAGGGCGAGGATGTCTAGCGCTCTGGCCGCAGCGAGCGTCGTACTGACGCTGGCCGCGGGCGGCTTGCGCGCGCAGGAAGACACTCTGGGTGAGGTATTGGCAGACCATGGCTGCGTGGTTGGACCGTCGGAAGTCACGGCCGATGACGGTTTACCACGGGAATTGCGCGACGAATTGATAGCCTATGCCGAAACGGCATTGGACGCCGGACAGGCGAAGCGGCAGGGCGAGTGGATCGTGCTGGGACCGGAGCTGTGCACCATCCGTCCGCCGGAAATCGACAGCGCTTACGACATCACCGCGCCCGTCGTTGCGCGGAGTATCAGCGCCGTCGATGCCTATGCGGAGTTCGAGGAATACGGCTGTTTTGTCGCGAGCGAGGAGATGCAGCAGGATCTCATGGAGCAGGACGGCTTGACCCGCGACGCGGCGGCGGTCGTGTATCTCGAGGTTCTTGCCGAGGGCGTCCGCTCGGGCCAGGTCAGCTTTTTCTCCGACGATCCGCTGCGCACGCCGATGGGGTTTCAAGTTCTGACGGGCGAGTGTGCGGATGTGCCAAGGATCGACGACATCCGGCGCAGCCAGGCGCTGATGCTGGAGCATTTCGACACGCTGGTGCGCGATAATGCGAGCCGCGTGACCTGCGAGGCGAACGGCGCGCCGATCACCGTCGAGGTGGGGCAGACGCTGACGGATCTCACGAACGGT
Organism: Roseovarius sp. MMSF_3298; assembly: GCF_030733705.1. NCBI lineage: Bacteria > Pseudomonadati > Pseudomonadota > Alphaproteobacteria > Rhodobacterales > Roseobacteraceae > Roseovarius > Roseovarius sp. MMSF_3298. The sequence goes on along the minus strand of NZ_JASHIN010000004.1, from coordinate 88,585 downwards.
GAGGCGGTCAACGCCTGGACGATGATGGACATGCTGATGCTGGCGATCGGCGCAGGCTGGGTCGAGGGGATCAGCGCAACCGAGCGCGGCACCCCGCGTCCGCCGATCTGTTCCTATGACGAGTGATCCGCTGACATTGAGCGCGGCGGATCAGGTGGATGCGATCCGCGCGGGACGGTTGCGCGCGACCGATCTGATGGCGGCGACACTGGACCGGATCGATGCCGTGAATGGCCCGCTCAATGCCATCGTGTCGATGCGCGACCGGGAGACGCTGTTGAACGAGGCCCGGGCGGCGGACAAGGCCGAGGCCAAAGGCCCGCTGCACGGTTTGCCACTCGCGGTAAAGGATCTGGCCGACGCGGCGGGCTTGCCGACCAGCCATGGCTCGCCCGCCTTTGCCGGGCAGATCGCCACCGGGGACAGTCCGCATATCGCACCGCTGAGGGCGGCGGGCGCGGTCGTGATCGGCAAGACCAACACGCCGGAATTCGGGTTGGGCAGCCACACGTACAACCCCGTTGACGGGGTCACCGCGAACCCCTATGACCTTTCGCGCAGTTGTGGCGGGTCCTCGGGCGGCGCGGCGGTGGCGCTGGCGGCGGGGATGCTGTCGGTTGCGGATGGCTCTGACATGATGGGCAGCCTGCGCAACCCGGCGGGGTGGAACAACGTCTACGGGATGCGCCCCAGCTGGGGCCGGGTGCCGGGCGGGGCGGATGGTGATCTCTTCCTGCATCGGCTATCGACCAACGGGCCGATGGCCCGCTGCCCCGGCGACCTTGCGTTATTGCTGGACGTGATGTCGGTGCCGCAGGCGGGCGTCGTGCCCGGGCCGGAGTTTGCGCCGGTAGGCGCGCTGCGTGGCGAAGCGGCAGGCTTGCGCGTGGCGTGGCTGGCGGATTGGAACGGCGCATTGCCGTTCGAAGGCGGTATCCTGTCCCTGTGCGAGGCGGCGCTGGATGTGCTGGGGCGGGTGGGCTGCACCGTGGACAGCCCCGCGGCGCCGTTTTCCCGCGAGGCGCTGTGGCAGTCCTGGACCACGTTGCGCAGCTGGGCCATCGCGTCGGACAAGTCGCCAATGTACGAAGACGACACGCTGCGCGGGCATCTCAAGCCCGAGGCGATCTGGGAGATCGAGCAGGGCCGCGCGCTGTCGGCGCTGGACGTGCACGCGGCGAGTGTGCTGCGGTCCGACTGGCTGCGCGCCGCCGACGCTTTTTTCGAGCGGTTCGATGTGATCGCGCTGCCGACAGCACAGGTCTGGCCATTCGACAAGACGCTGGACTGGCCGAAGACGGTCGCGGGGCAGGGGATGGACACCTATCATCGCTGGATGGAGGTGGTTGTGCCGGCGAGCCTGCTGGGTCTGCCAGCGGTCGCAGTGCCAGCCGGGTTCGGGCCGCAGGGCCTGCCGATGGGGCTGCAACTGATCGGGCGGCACGGCGACGATGCGCGCCTGCTGGAGCTGGCCGAGGCCTACCATCGGGAAACGCTCTGGCCGCAGACGTGCCCTCCGGCGCTTTGATCGTCGGAAGGTCAAATTGAGCTTTGTCAGGATCGGTGGTGGCGGTAAGCTTTCGGTCCAAGGGAGGATGACATGGCAAAGAGGGAGAAGCCCGAACAACCCTTGGGCGTTCCGCAGATGGGAGCCGTCACCTGGGGCATGCTGAGCCGCGCCCTTGCCCGAAGCTGGCAGGACATGCGACGCGCGCCGGGCTACGCGGTGCTTTTCGCGGGTGTCTACGTGGCCATTGGCTGGTTCATGATCTGGGTCACGTTGGCGACGGGACACACGTACTGGCTGGTTTTCGCGGCTGTGGGCTTTCCGCTCGTGGGGCCGTTCGCCGCAGTCGGGTTTTACGAGGTCAGTCACCGGTTGGAGCGGGGTGAACCGCTGGTCGCGTCCGATATCCTGGGCGTCATCTTTGACCAGCGACATCGGCAATTGCCGTCGATCTGCGCCGTGGTGATCGTGGTGTTCCTGTTCTGGTTCTTCCTGGCGCACATGATCTTCGCGTTGTTCCTGGGCTTTTCGACCATGACCAACGTGTCCTCGACCTACGATATCTACCTGACGCGCGAAGGCCTGACGATGCTGGCCGTCGGGGGCGCCGTGGGCGCGGCCTTCGCGATGCTGCTCTATTCGATGACGGTTATCGCGTTGCCGCTTCTACTGGACCGAGAGGTTGATTTCGTGACGGCGATGATCACCAGCATACAGACCGTGGCCGGCAACCCCGGCCCGATGCTGGGCTGGGCCGTGATCGTGGCAGTTTTGACGTTTGTCGCTCTTTTGCCGGCGTTCCTGGGGCTTTTCGTGGTTCTGCCGCTTCTGGGGCATGGAACCTGGCACCTTTATCGCCAAATCGTCGCCGCTGGAACGCGGGAGGAAAGCGCCGGCTTGGACCGGCAACAGGATGGTGCCACGGCAACCTGATCTCAGGCTTTCTCCTCGCGCTTGGCCTGGTCCCAGAGCGTGTCCATCTCGGCCAGACCGGACTCTTGCGGCGTTTTGCCCTGTTCGGACAGCAACGCCTCGATCCGTTCGAACCGGCGGGTGAACTTCGCGTTGGCGCGGCGCAGGGCCTGTTCGGGGTCGACCTTCATGTGCCGGGCGAGGTTGGCCATGACGAAGAGAAGATCGCCGAATTCCTCCTCGACCTCGTCCGGGCCGAGCGTGTCGGCGGCCTCTTGCAACTCGTGCGCTTCCTCGGTGATCTTGTCGAGCACGTGCGAGGCGTCGGGCCAGTCGAAGCCCACCCGCGCCGCGCGTTTCTGCAACTTCACCGCGCGCAGAAGGGCCGGCAGGCCGACCGCGACGCCATCCAGAACACCGGTCTGGGCCTTGGCCGCCCGTTCGGCCGCCTTGACGGTTTCCCAGTCGCGGGTCTGCTGTTCGGCGGACTTGTCGCGGCTTTCATCGCCAAAGACATGCGGGTGGCGGGCCACCATCTTGTCGGCGATGCCGTTGGCCACGTCATCGAAATCGAACAATCCCTTGTCGTCGGCGATCTGGGCGTGGAACACGGCCTGCAACAGCAGATCGCCGAGCTCGTCGCGCAGCTCGTTCCACTGGCCGCGCTCGATGGCGTCGGCGACCTCGTAAGCTTCCTCGATGGTGTAGGGGGCGATGGTGCCGAAATCCTGTTCGATGTCCCACGGGCAGCCGGTGTCGGGATCGCGCAGCGACCGCATGATCGCGCGCAGCCGGGGTATCCCGCCCTTGGGATCATGGATCAGGTCATCGGGCATTGCACCCTCCTTGGTTCTGGCGTTGAGTGGACCCTGACCGCAGAGCAAAGAGGAGTCCAGACGCTTGGCCATCATCAACCGGATCGCGGGGTTCGCAGACGACATGACGGCATGGCGCAGGCATCTGCACCAGCGGCCCGAACTTGGGTTTGACTGCTTCGAGACCGCGGCCTTCGTTGTGGAGCGGTTGCGGGAGTTCGGGGTCAGCGAGATCGAGACCGGGATTGCCCGGACCGGCGTGGTGGCGGTGATCGAGGGGCAGGGGCAGGGGCCGACCATCGGGCTGCGCGCCGACATGGACGCGCTGCCAATAGAGGAAACGACCGGCGTGCCCCATACCTCGCAGACGCCAGGCGCGATGCATGCATGCGGGCATGACGGGCACACCACGATGCTGTTGGGCGCGGCGCGGTACCTGGCCGAGACGCGCAATTTCAAAGGTCGCGTTGCGCTGATCTTTCAGCCCAGCGAGGAGGCGGGGCCGGGCGGTGGGCGGATCATGGTCGAGGAAGGCATCATGGAGCGATTCGGGATCGAACAGGTCTATGCCCTGCACACCATGCCGGGGGATGCCGAAGGGCGGTTCAGCACCACGCCGGGGCCGATCATGGCGGCGGTGGACACGTTCCACATCGATATCACCGGGCAGGGCGGGCACGGCGCCTTTCCGCATCACACACGCGACCCGGTCGTGGCGGCGGCGGGGATGGTGCAGGCGATCCAGACCATCGTCAGCCGTAACCACCACGCGTTGCAGGACCTGGTCGTGTCGGTGACCCAGATCCACACCGGTAGCGCCGAGAATATCGTGCCCGAGACGGCCTATGTGAACGGCACGATCCGCACCTTTGCGCCGGAGGTGCAACAGATGGTGCACACGCGGCTGGAAGAGATCATCGCGGGGCAGGCGGCCTCTTACGGGGTCGAGGCGGCCTTGCGGATCGAGACAGGCTATCCGGCGACGGTGAACCATGTTGACCAGACGGCCTTTGCCGCCGAAGTCGCGGGCGAGGTGTCGGGCGCGGACATGGTGAAGACCGACCGCCAGCGCGAGATGGGGGCAGAGGATTTCGCCTTCATGCTGAACGCGCGGCCCGGGGCCTACCTGTTCCTGGGGCAGGGCGAGGGGCCGGCGCTGCATCATCCCGGCTTTGATTTCAACGACAGAGTGGCGCCTGTTGGCGCGTCGTTCTTTGCCCGGCTGGTGGAGCGGGCGCAGCCGCTGAACGGATAATAAGGAGGCAACGAAGATGGCGCTTGAGGATGCGAAGAAACAGGTGGACCAGGCGTTCACGCGGGACGACCTGCGCGGCCTTTCGTTCGAGAACGCCTTTGGCGGCGCGCCGTCCTTTCTGCGGCGGAAATACAGCAAGGACCTGGAGGGCGTGGACGTGGCCATCACCGGCATTCCGTTCGACCAGGCCGTGACCAATCGCACCGGCACGCGGCTGGGGCCACGGGCGGTGCGTGAGGTGTCGAGCCTGCAGCCCTTCGATCCGCCGGTCTACTGGGACGGCTACAGCCCGCTGGAGGCGCTGGCGATCGTCGATTACGGCGATATGGCGTTCGATTATGCCAAGGTGTCGGAGTTTCCCGCCGCCCTGACCGCGCATATCCGTGGCATCCTGAAAGGCGGCGCGGCCAGCATCGCGATCGGCGGCGATCATTATATCTCGTTCCCGATCCTTCGCGCCTATGCCGAGAAATACGGGGCCCTGTCCCTGCTGCATTTCGATGCGCATTCCGACACCTGGGCGGATGACGACATGGAGCGGATCGACCACGGCACGATGTTCTACAAGGCGGTGAAGGAAGGGCTGGTGGACCCTGCACGTTCTATCCAGGTGGGAATCCGCACGGTGAACGAGGATAACCTGGGCGTGCCGACCCTGACGGCGCGTGAGGTTCACGAGATGGGGCCAGCCGCCGTGGCCGCGCGGATCAAGGATGTGCTGGGCGACGCGCCGACCTACATGACCTTCGATATCGACTGTCTCGACCCGGCGTTTGCGCCGGGGACGGGCACGCCGGTCTGGGGCGGGCTGGCCAGCTGGCAGGCCGCCGCGATCCTGCGCGATATCGCCGGGATCAACCTTGTGGGCGGGGACATGGTCGAGGTCTCGCCGCCGTTCGACACGACCGGGGCCACGGCCATCGCCGGCGCGCATGTGGTGATGGAGATGCTGTGCCTCTGGGGCTGGACGCGGCGATAGAGGGGGCAGACATGTATATCGTCACGCGGATCATTGTCGTTCTGGTGCTGGCGCTGTTCGCGCTTGGGGTCTACGTGCGGCTTGCGCCGTCTCATCCAGAAGACTGGCACGATCTGCCAAGTGGTCTGGAGCCTGGCGACGGTGAAGGCCGGGCGGTGCGCGTGGTGCCGGCCGAGGGGGACACGCTCGGTCGGCTCGATGCGATCATTCGCGACACGCCGCGGACGCGCGTTCTGGCAGGATCGGTCGAGGAGGGTATGATCACATACATCACCCGTTCGGCCCTGTGGGGGTTTCCAGACTACACGACGATTGCGCGGCAGGGCGACCAGATCGTGCTTTTCGGGCGGTTGCGGTTCGGCAAGTCGGATATGGGCGTCAACGCCAAGCGGCTGGACAAGTGGCTGGCGCAGTTATGAGCTGAGGCAGCCGTCGGATACCTTGCGCCACATCGGCACGTTCAACGACATCTGGCATTGCGCCATGAAGCTGCGGCCGTCGACCTGCATGCAGATCGTCTCGCCCATCTCGACCCGGGCGCCGGACTTGTCGGTGCAGTAGCACTCGACGGTTTTTCCCTGTGCCGAGGCCAGCACGGGGGCGAGGGCAAAGAGAAGGATGAAAATCCGTTTCATGAGATTATGCTAGCACGGCTTGGCGACTTGACCAAGCGCGAGGAATAGGCAACACCGCGCGGATGGTGCCTTTGGACAAACTTCGCGAGATCACGCAGCGGTTCGAGTATATCGAGGCGCAGATGTCGGCCGGGACGGGCGATATCGCGCAGCTGGGCCGGGAATACGCCGAACTGCGCCCGGTGGTCGAAGAAATCCGCGCCTATAACGAGGTGTTGGACGGGATCGGGAATGCCCGCGCGATGCTGGACGACCCCGAGATGAAGGATCTGGCCGCCGAGGAACTGGACGCGCTGGAAGAGCAACGCCCGGCGCTTGAGGAGCGGCTGCAACTGGCGCTGCTACCGCGCGACAAGGCCGATGCGCGGCCTGCCATCATCGAGATCCGGCCCGGTACGGGCGGCGAGGAGGCGGCGCTCTTCGCGGGCGATCTGCTGCGCATGTACCAACGCTATGCCGAGGCGCGGGGCTGGAATCTTGAGATCATCGAGTTCAGCGAGACCGAGCTGGGCGGGGTGAAGGAGGTCGTGGCCAACATCAAGGGCGAGGGCGTCTTTGCCCGGCTGAAGTTCGAATCCGGCGTGCACCGGGTGCAGCGCGTGCCGGAAACGGAATCGGGCGGGCGGATCCATACCTCTGCCGCGACGGTGGCCGTGCTGCCCGAGGCCGAGGACGTGGATATCCAGATCGACCCGAACGACCTGCGGATCGACACGATGCGCAGTTCCGGCGCGGGCGGTCAGCACGTGAACACCACAGACTCCGCCGTGCGAATCACGCATATCCCCACAGGCATCGTCGTCACCAGTTCCGAGAAGTCGCAGCACCGCAACCGCGAGATCGCGATGCAGGTGCTGAAAACGCGCCTGTTCGACATGGAGCGCCAGAAGATGCATGACGAACGCTCGGCCAGCCGCGCCGCACAGGTGGGGTCGGGCGACAGGTCGGAGCGCATCCGGACCTACAATTTCCCGCAGGGGCGCATGACCGATCACCGGATCAACTTGACGCTCTACAAGCTGGACCAGGTGATGCAGGGCGACCTGGACGAGGTGATCGACGCGCTGATCACCGATGCGCAGGCCGCGCTCCTGGCGGAGATGGAAGGGTGAGCCAGACGGTTGCCGACCTCGTGCGCCACGCCGGGGTCGTTCTGACGGCCGCGGGCATCGAGGACGCGCCGCGCGAGGCGCGCAGCCTTGTGGCTCTGGCGTTGGAGACCCGTGCCGACCGGATCACGCTGATCGCCCGCGACCCCGCGCCGGCCGCAGCCGCGCAACGGCTGGAACGCTTGCTGGAGCGTCGCACGGTCGCGCGCGTTCCGCTGTCGCACCTGACGGGTTGGCGCGACTTCTATCATCACCGGTTCGAGGTCAGCGAAGCGGTTCTGGACCCGCGGTCGGATACCGAGACGCTTGTCGAGACAGCTCTGGAGCAAACGTTCGACCATGTGCTGGATCTGGGGACCGGATCGGGGTGTATCCTGTTGTCACTGCTGGCGGCACGTGACGGAGCCGCGGGTGTGGGTACGGACATTTCGCCCGAGGCGCTGGCCGTGGCCGACCGCAACGCCCGCCGGCTGGAGGTGGCGGAGCGTTGCATGTTGCTGCGCTCGGATTGGTACGAGGCGGTCGAGGGCCGGTTCGATCTGATCGTGTCGAACCCGCCCTATATCGCGACGACCGAGATGGACGGCCTGTCGCCCGAACTGTCGCACGAGCCGAGCGTCGCGCTGACCGACGAGGCAGACGGGCTGTCGGCCTATCGTGTCATCGTCCCCGGAGCGCCCGCGCACCTGCGCCCCGGGGGACGGCTTCTGGTGGAAATCGGCTGGACACAGGCCGCCGAGGTGACGCGCCTTTTCGAACAGGCCGGGTTCCGCGAGACCTTCGTCAGGCAGGATATCGAGGGGCGCAACCGAGTGGTCGGGGGCGTTTGGCCCGGCTGAAATATGCTAAAACTGGGTGTTTCAGCGCGTTTTTTGGCAAAAAATCGTGCCAAGCCCTTGTTAAAACCGCTTGGGCATGTTTACTGGTGACCATCACGGCGTAGAGGGTCCTCGAGACACCCGTACGTGAATTCAAGCCAGCACATTGATCCGGTCATCATGGACGCGAGGGGCGTCACCCGGAACAAACAGCGCTTCAAGCAATAGGGCTGACAACCACTCATGAGATCATCGAAGTCACGTTCGCGGAACAAGTCCAACCGCAACCGCTCGCCTCAGGGCAATGTCGTGAACCGGGTTTTCGACAGTTCCGGTCCCGAGGGCAAGGTGCGCGGCACGCCGCAGCAAATCATTGACAAGTACAACCAGCTTGCCCGCGACGCTCAATTGTCCGGCGACCGGGTACTGACCGAGAATTACCAGCAATTCGCCGAGCATTACCTGCGCCTGCTGGGGTCTGCCCAGAAGGAACAGGACCAGCGCCGCGAGGAGCAGGAACGCCAGAACCGCGAGCGCCAGGCCGAGCGTGACCGTGAGCGCGCACAGCGCCAGGAGCGCGACTCCAATGGTGGCGGCGACCAGGGTGACAACTCCGGGTCCGGTTCTGATTTGGCACAAAACGACAATGGCGGCGACAGCGGCCTCGTGGAAACGCCCGAAGATCAACCCAGCGAGAAGCCGCAGAAGCCCAAGCGCAGCCGCAAGCCGCGCAAGAAGGCCGACGATGGCAACAATGATGGCGGCGATCAGGGCGATGGCGGAAACTCGGACGCTTCGACGGCTGCGGAGTAACCGGCGCCCTTCGTTGGCGGAGGGCATCTTCCAGGATTAACCGAGGTTCCGGGCGAGGGCGCAGAACTGCTCAAGCCCGACGGTTTCAGCGCGATCCGTGGGCTTAATTCCCGATGCGATCAACCTGTCCTCGATATCCGGAGCAAGCCCCTTCAATGCCGCGCGCATCATCTTGCGTCTTTGGTTGAAGGCGCGGGCAACAACCCGTTCCAACGCCTTCGGTTCTGCCGCAAAGCGCGGCGCGTCCAGCGACTTGAGATGCACCACCGCGCTCGAGACCTTCGGGGGCGGCGTGAACGCACCTGGCGGCAAGTTCAGAACGATCTGCGCCGAACTGCGCCATTGGGCCAGCACCGCCAGCCTGCCATAGGCCTTGGAGCCGGGCCGCGCCACGATCCGTTCGGCCACCTCGCGTTGGAACATCAGGGTAAGACTGTCCCAGAACGGCGGCCAGTCTTCGGGCGTAAGCCACCGCACCAAAAGTTCGGTGCCGACGTTGTAGGGCAGGTTCGCGGCGATCTTGATCGGCGGTGACAAACGCGCGGCCGGATCGATGTCCAACGCGTCGCCGTGGATGATCTCCAGCCGCCCGGGATACACGGCGGCGATCTCTTCCAGCGCGGGCAGGCAACGCGCATCTTTCTCCACGGCCAGGATGCGCCGGGCGCCCTCGGCCAGCAGACCGCGCGTCAGCCCGCCGGGGCCGGGGCCGATCTCGAGCACATCGGAATTGCCGATGTCGCCGGCCATGCGGGCGATCTTGGCCGTCAGGTTCAGGTCCAGCAGAAAATTCTGCCCCAGGGACTTTCGGGCGCTCAACCCATGCGACGCGATGACCTCGCGCAGGGGGGGCAGGGCGTCGATGCCGCTCATCCGCGCGCCCGACCAAGGCGTGCGGCAAGGCGCACGGCCTCGATCATGGACGAGCCATTGGCAATCCCCTGGCCCGCGATGTCCAGCGCGGTGCCATGATCCGGCGAGGTGCGCACGAAAGGCAGCCCCAGGGTCACGTTCACACCACGGTCGAAATCCAGTGTCTTGATCGGGATAAGCGCCTGGTCGTGATACATGCAGATGGCGGCGTCATACGTGGCACGGGCCGCGGCATGAAACATGGTGTCGGCGCTGAGCGGGCCGCGCAGGTCCATACCTTCGCCGCGCAACTTTTCGAGCACCGGACCGAGGAGTTCGATCTCCTCCCGGCCCATCTTGCCGCCTTCGCCCGCGTGCGGGTTCAACCCGGCCACGGCAAGGCGCGGGACAGCAATCCCGAAGTCGCGGATAAGGCCGGCATGGGTGATGCGGATTGTCTGTTCCAAAACATCAGCGGTCAGGGCGGAGGGCACCTGTGACAAAGGCATATGGATGGTGGCCGGCACGACGCGCAAATTCTCCGAGGCGAGCATCATGACGACGCGCTCTTTACCGGCAAGATCGGCGAGGAATTCGGTGTGTCCGGGAAAGGAGAAACCCGCCCCGTCCTGCAAGGCCTTCTTGTGAATGGGCGCGGTGCATAGCGCGCCCACGGCGCCGTCGTTCAGGAGCATGACAGCCGTGGTGACCATGTCGATCACCGATTGGGCGTGGTCGGGATTGGGTTTGCCGTGCGTCAACGGCCCTTTGAAACGATGCGCCAATACGGGCAGGGCGCTTTCAGCGGCCTCGGCCACGTCACCGATATCTTCGATACAGGCCACCGGCACGTCGCCGGGCAAGTGGTCGGGGTCGCCCAGGTACAGTATCGGGACCTCGTCCTTCAGCGCAGCCCACGCGCGGGCCGCAATTTCCGGCCCGATCCCCGCGGGTTCGCCGCAGCTAATGGCGACGGGCAACGCAGAAGGTGAGGTCATTCCAGCTCGACGATCCGCGCCGCTGCCCGCAGCTCCTCGAGATAGGCATTGGCGTAGCTGTCCAGGCGACGGCTCTGGATGAAATTCGTGATCTGTTCGGCGGTCGGCGCCTCGCCCTCGGTCTTGGGGGTTCTGCTGCACAGCATCAGAACAACCAGCGTCTGACCACCGGCGCGGGTGACACCTGTGGAAATTTCGCCGGGATCGAGTTTCGCCAACTCGAACCGGATGTCGTCAGGGATCTCGGCGGGAGGTTTGCTGCCGCGCTCCAGCACGCGCTCCGGCTGGCCTTGGGCAATGCCGTAAAGATCGTTGCAGGTATCGGTATCGGCGTCGATCTGCGCGGCGCGGGCCAGCGTCTGCTCGGTGCGCCCGCCTTCGATGTAATAGGCGGCGTACTCGATCTCTTCGTATTCCCGCTCGGGCTGCTCGATCTCTTCGATGTCACGCAACTGGAACAGGGCGATGGCGCCTTGCAGCGGCAACGGGTCGCTGACTTCCCCGGGGCCAAGCCCCAGCACCACCGGGCGCAGGCCTTCGGGAAGGTCGTTTACGGCGACCCATTCCATCCGTCCTCCGCGGGCGGCGCTCTCGGTGGCCGAGTAACGCCGCGCGGCGGCGGCAAATTCCGCCTCGGACGTATACTGGCTTATGCGGTTCGCGCGTTCCTGTATGGTCTGCGGATCGCCGCTCGCCAGTGGCATGATGATCTCTGACAGAAGCACGCGCACGCTGGTTTCATTACCGACCGAAAGGCGGGCGCGGTCGATGTCATCCTCGTCGATGTTGATCTGCGGGCCGAAGCGACCACGAGAATATTCACGCCAGGTCATACCGGCCCGGACAAACTCGCGAAAGGTCGACGGGTCGACACCGGCCTGCTGCAATGAGCCGAGCATCTGCTCTGCATCCATGTTGGCCCGTCCGGCGAATTCTTCCATCCCGGCCATGAGTTGTTCGTCGTCCAGTGCGAAGCCCACCGCATTGGCGGCGTCGAGCTTCAGTCGATCCTCGATCAGCTGCTCACGGGCCAGTTTCTCGGGATCGCCCGGCGCGCGGAACAATTGAAGCATCCTGGCACGTTGAGAGATCTCGTAGCGCGTAATGGCCTGGTCGTTGACCTTTATGACGGCGTCGAACGGGCTTTGCTGCGCCTGTGCCGGGACCGTACCGGTCACGGAAGTGGTCGTGAATATGGAAAGCGCCAGAAGCGCGGAAGATAGAAAGGTAAGTCTTGGCATCATTGCTCGCATGTCCGGACGTAGCTTTTGTCGCGTGTCTTTGTGGTGAAACCGCGCAGGCCCACCGTGAAACTGATATCGGTCGATGGCTCGAGGATAGTGGAAGAGGTGAACCGACGCGAGGCCGAAAGCGTAACGTCCACGCACTCGTTCGTGTATGTGACCCCGACCCCGGCGCGGACGGATTCGTCGCTGGCCACGTCGTAGCGCCAATCGGCGTTGCCGGTCCAGTGCCGCGACAGCCGATAGGAGGCGTCAAAGGCCCATTCCGAAATGTTGTTGGGCCGGGCCTCGGCCACGTCGTTTCGTAGCCAGATATAGGTACCGCCCACGGCGGCACGGTCGTTGCGCCAGCTGGCACGGGCCTCTGCCTTGGTGGTGACGAAATCGTCGTCGAAAAGTCCCCGCGCGGTAATCGCGAGCCCGTCATCGGTCTTGAACTGCCCGGCGACCAGCAGGTCCGAATAGCGATCCTGCAGGCCCGAGGAATTGGTGAAGGCAAAGCCGCCCGCCGGGTCGATCTGGGTTTCTTCACGCACGACCTGTCCTACGGCGAAAGAGCTTTGCCAGCCCTTGTTGCCATAGCGCGTCCAGCTCAGGCCGTAGGCCGAGTTGAAGCCGCGTTCCCGCCTGTCCGGTGCGGTAAAGCGGGAGGTGGCGAAAAGATTGCCCTCGTCGAACTCGATCCGGGTGCTTTCGTCGTTGGGTACCAGTGGATTGCTGCCTCCGACCCATGACAGCTGCATGACCGGTTCGACCACGTGGGTGGCCCCCGACGTCGTCGTTTTGACAAGCGGCCATCGCAGTTCGACCGAGGCTGATGGCGTCACCTCGACCGCGTCGGACTGGCTTGTGACGCCGGCTTGCCTGATGTGGAAGCTGTCGACCGCCAGCCCAAGCTGCGCTTTGGTCAGCACGCCCGGGCCCAACGTCCACGACCGGTGCCAGTCTGCGCTGAGAGTGAAGCGGGCAACGTCGCGGCCATCGGCGAAAGGATCGAAATCCGGCCCGTCAACGGCAAGGCCGGAGGTTCTGTAATGCGCGTGGCTGAGGACCCCGAGACGAAGTTCTCCGCCCGGCGCATAGGCAAGCTGGATACGTTTTTCGTATTCGCCATTCGAGACCAACGTGGGCAGCGTCGTGTTGCTTTCGCCCGCCCGCAGCGAGTGAAAATGGGTGAATGCCACCCGGACATATTCATCCCGCCGGGCACGTTCGACCGAAATCTCGCTGTCCAGACGGTCCTTGTCGGAGTAGCCGTAATCCAGCAAGTAGGTGTCGTCGTTCACCGCCTCTATATCAAAGCGCAGAGTGAAATCCCGGGGCAGGGCAAAGGTGCCCTCTGCAAAGACATAGGATTTGAAATTGCGTCCGCCGATATCGTCGTCGCTCAAAGCCCCGGTGACCTCGATCTCGCCTGTGCGGAAGGCCTGCCTGTAGCGAAGTTCCAGCGTCCGGCTTTCGGTCGACAGGTACGGTGTGACGGTCAGATCCTTGTGATCGCCGATACGGATGAAATACGGCACACGGGCGCCAAATCCGAGGAGCGAGGAATTGTGCAGCGAAGGCACGAGAAAGCCGGTGGCCCTCTCTAGCGTCGGATCGGGCAAGCGCAGGCGGGGCAGGTAGAAAACCGGCGTGTCCAGAATGCGGAATTGCGCACCGTCGAAATAGAGCTGCCTTTCCTTCTGGTCGTGAACGACCCGGCGCGCGCGCAGTTGCCAGAGCGGCGGATTCTTCGAGTTGCACACCCGGCAGGAGGTGACGGCGGCCTTGTAAAGCTGATTGTAGCGTCCGTTCACCCGGGCCAGTTCGTTTGCCGCCAGTTGGACCTGATCGTCCATCACGATCCGCGCGCCTCGGAGCAGCCCGTTACGCATCTCGCGGTCCAGCTCGGCACTGTCGGCCAGCACCAGCATCGTGCCATCGGCCTCTTCCAGCGAAATCGGCCCCATCACCCGAAGGGTTTCGGTGGTCCGGTCGTAGACGATCTGCGAGGCCTTGAGCCTGCGCCCGTCGTAAAGCGCCTCGACATTCCCGCTTGCGACCAGTTGTTCGTTCCCGGACAGGAAAACGTCATCTGCCACAAGGACAGCTGGCATCGTGGCGCCTGTTGCAGGTGCCGGGGACGGATCGACGCCGCCCTGTGCAACGGCGTCCCCCGCCCAGATGATCCAGGTCGCAAGCCCCGCGAGCAAGGCGCATATGCACGCCCACGGCCTCATCCGTCCTCCATGTGCAGCAGGATGCCTACCGCCAGCATGAAAGACGCAACCGGCGGCGCCCACGCCGCCAGGTAAACCGGGATCTGCCCGTTTTCCCCAAGGATCTGCGCGAAATTGCGGATGTAGTGCAGCGTGAAGCCAAGCATCACGGCGATCAGCACCGAAATGCCGGTATTGCTCAACCGCGCGTGCCGCATGGTGAACGCCGCCGCGACCATGACCAGTGCCACCAGGAAAAGCGGGCGCGACAACTCCATCTGGAACCACACTGCATAACGGCGTGCGGAAAATCCGGCCTCCTCAAGCTGGTTGATGAACCCGGGCAGATCCCACAGCGAGATATATTCGGGCTTGCCGAAGCTGTCGATGATGCGGTCCTGCGTCAGGGCGGAGGGCAGTTCCAGCTGCGCCACTTCACGTGCCGTCGCTTCGGGGTTCTGACCCAGCGTCAGCTCCCATATCTTGGCGTTTTTCAGCTCCCACTGACCGGCGGCAAGACTGGCGGTTTCAGCCACGATCCGGCGTTCCGGCTGTCCCTCGGGCGAAAATTTGATGAACGTCGCTTCGTAAAGGGTGGTTACATCCGAACTCGCCCTCGCGGCGTGAATTACTGTCTGGCCCTCGGCACTGCCCTGGCGCAGCCACAGGCCCTCGGAGGCAATGGCCAGCACGCTGGTGCCACCGCCCATATAGGTGTTGACCACGTTGTTGTAGCGTTTCGAGGCGGCCGCCACGAGCGGGTTCAACATGGTGATCGAAATGATTCCGATCAGCGCGGCAACGGTCAGCGGCGCCGCCAGGCTGCGCAGGGCCGACCGCCCGGCGGCACGCACGACCACCAGTTCAGAGGACCGCGCAAGCCGCAGGAACAACGCCACGGCGGACAGGATCACGACCAGTGGCAGGATCTCGTAATTCGCGTGCGGGACATTCAGCAGGACCACGCCAAGCACGTCCATGAACGGCAGGTTCGGAAAATCCTGCAACTCGTCGACAAGATCGATAAGCGCCAGAAGGATCACGAAGACCGAGGCGATTGCGACAAAGGTCCACAGGAACTTGCGGGCAAAGTAGTAGTGAAGGATCACGCCGCACCCTCCGCCGGGCCGGAGGAATCGCTGCGAGCGCCGAACGGCCACAAACGGCGCCAAATGCCGGGATAAGCCGCAATGTACAGCAGGATAATCGTGACCAGCGCTCCCACGCCGGTCGGCACGTACATCAGTGGCCAGGCGCTGGCGCTGGCCAGAACGGCGCCCGACACACCACCTTCGACCATCTTGATAAGCACCAAAAGGGTAAAGGCGCCGATGATCTGCCACCAGACACCGAAGCGGCTGTAGGTGCCGACCAGGAGTGTTGCAAACCCGATCAATGCGGCGACGATACACATCAGCGCCTGCGCGAACCTGCCATGCGCCTCGTAGAGCACTTCGGGCACCGTGCTGCCGGTGGAATCGGCCATCTCAACGGGACGGAACAGAAGATCGCCCGTCAGGGCGAAATCGACCCGGTTCAGGTTGGTCGGATCGCGGGAAATCAGACTGCTGATATCATACGAAAAATCGTCGAAATGCGTCGTGAAGAGGCGGTTTCCCTCGGCCCGCAGGTTCTGCGCCAGCCCCTCCACCATCACCAGCTTGGTGCCTCCGCCCTCTTGCACCAGGTAGGCCTGGGTCGAGGTGTAGGTCACCGGAATCTCGGAATTGCGCCTGTCCGACAGGAAGACATCGCGCAGCTCGCCCTCTGGCGTGATGTCGCGGATGTAGAAGGTGATGCCGGGGGCAGGGTGCAGGAACTCTCCCTCCGTCAACAGCTTGGCCGTGATGTTCTGGCTGACCTCGGCCTGGCGCAGGCGCAGCTGGCTGAGGCTCTTGGGGATCAGGTAGTGGCTCAGCACCGACATCATCAAGGCAATTATGATGCCGAAGATCAGAACCGGCCGGATCAGACGCCAGGGCGAGTAGCCGGTCGCCTGCATAACCGTCAGTTCGGATTCCGTAGTCATCCGGTTGGTCACGTAGACCGCGCCCGCAAAGGTCGCGATAGGAAGCACGACGCCGATCACGCCGGGCAGGGTGAGGGCGGTGAACTCAAGGAATATCCAGGCAGGCTGGCCATCGCCGATCAACCGGTCGAACATCCGCACCGCCTTGTTGATCCAGAAGATCGACACCAGCACGAGTGCGAAGAACCCGAACAGCACCATGAATTGCGACAGCATGTACCTGTCGAATCTGGTCACGCATCCCCCCCCGGAATTTAGCAGCATTTCACGGCAAGTTATGCGATTTGACTGCGGGGGAAAACCGTTAAAGCGACGCGGACCGGCGGTTTGCAGCCGGCACTGGCCTTCCCGCCCGCAAGACGCTACGTCTGGGGACGACAGACAGAAAATTTGCGCGCAAGGAGCATCATATGAGCACCCCCGTTTCCGTCACCTTCACCGAGCTGGACCTTGACGCCATTGCCGAAGCAGAAGGCCGCGTGGCGGTGGTGGTCACCCCGAACGGCAAGATGGGCCCCGGTGCGCGGCGCGTGAACCGGCTCACCAAGGGCGCGGTCAAGCGCCTGTTGGAAAGCGAGGCCTGGGAAAAGACCAAACCCGGGCAGGTCGTCACGATGGCGTGGCCCACGGGCCTTGCCGCCAAGGCGCTGGACGTGCTGTGCCTGGAACGCGGGGCCGACCCGGTCGAGACGCGCAAGGCCGGTGCCGCCCTGGGCAAGCTGAAAGGCGAGGCGCCGCTTCTGGTGCTGGCAGGCACTGCGCGGCGGCTGGGCGAACTGGCGCAGGGTATCGTGCTGCGGGCCTATTCGTTCGACGCACGCAAGTCCAAGCAGCCCGAGGAGCAGGGTCCGGTTTCGATCATGGTCGGCAAGCCGGACGAGGCGACCGAGACGGCGAAATCAGCGCTTGCCGTTGCCGAGGGCGTGCTTATGACCCGCGACCTGGTGTCTGAACCGGCCAACCACCTGACCACGACGGAATTCGCCAAGCGGATCAAGGAGATGGAGAGCCTCGGCCTCAAGATCACCATCCTTGAGGAAAAGGACCTTGAAAAACATGGCATGGGGCTTTTGCTCGCCGTGGGGCAGGGCTCGGCGTCACCCACGAAGGTCGCGGTCATGGAATGGTCCGGCGGGCGAGATGGCGATGCGCCATTGGCGCTTGTTGGCAAGGGCGTGGTCTTTGACACCGGGGGGATCTCGCTGAAGGTGCCCACGGGCATGGAAGACATGACCATGGACATGGGCGGCGCAGGCGTTGTGACGGGCACGATGCGCGCCCTCGCGCTGCGGCAGGCCAAGGCCAATGTCGTGGGCCTTGTCGGGCTGGTCGAGAACATGCCGTCGGGCGAGGCCTATCGTCCCGGTGACGTGTTCACCTCGATGAAGGGCGACACGGTCGAGATCATCAACACCGACGCCGAGGGCCGTTTGTTGTTGGCCGATGTGCTGTGGTACGCGCAGCAGACCTACAAGCCCGCGGCGATCATCGACCTTGCGACGCTGACGGGGGCAATGATTATCGCGCTTGGGCATGAAAACGCGGGCGTGTTTTCCAACGACGACAATTTCGCGGACAAGTTCCTGCGCGCGGCCAAGAACGAGGGCGAGGGCGCATGGCGTTTGCCGCTGAGCGAGGCCTATGACAAGCAGCTCAAGTCCGACATCGCCGACATGAAGAACGTGGGCGGACGCCCCGCGGGGTCGATCACCGCGGCGCAATTCCTGCAACGCTTCGTCGAGGAGGGCACGCCGTGGATTCACCTTGATATCGCGGGCGTGGCGCGGGTGACCAAGGACACCGATTTCGCCCCCAAGGGCTCGACCGGCTGGGGCGTGATGACCCTCGACCGGCTGGTGGCCGATCAATACGAAGGGG
Organism: Roseovarius sp. MMSF_3298; assembly: GCF_030733705.1. NCBI lineage: Bacteria > Pseudomonadati > Pseudomonadota > Alphaproteobacteria > Rhodobacterales > Roseobacteraceae > Roseovarius > Roseovarius sp. MMSF_3298. The sequence continues at coordinate 70,540 of NZ_JASHIN010000004.1, read as the reverse complement.
AGTGATGGGCGCGGTCTTTTTCTACCACCTGACCCGCCGCCCCTTGGAGGCGACGCTGCCGATGTTGCTGGACAAGGCCCGCGGCGCGGGCTGGCGCGTGCTGGTGCGCGGCACGCAGGAGGCGCGGCTGGACTGGCTGGACGAGAAACTGTGGCTGGGACCCGAGGAGGCGTTTCTGGCGCATGGCCGCTCGGGCGGGCCGCATGACGCCCGCCAGCCGATCCTGCTGGGCACGGGGGAGGCCACCAACGGGGCCTCCTGCATCATGAGCGTAGACGGCGCCGAGGTCTCACCCGACGAAGTGCAGGCGCTTGAACGGGCCTGTATCCTTTTTGACGGCAACGACGATCACGCCCTGAACCATGCGCGTGGCCAGTGGAAGGCGCTGACCGGCGCGGGCTGTTCGGCGCAATACTGGTCCGAGGACTCCGGCCGCTGGGAGAAAAAGGCCGAGGCGTAGGGGCGGCGCGCCGTCTAGCGGGTCAGAATCATCCGCCCATCGGAAATCTGAACGCTCGAGAATCGCTCGAGATAGCTCATGCCCAAGAGAGACTTGTCCAATTCGCCGCCATTGACGGAGGCCGCGATGCCACGATCCTCAAGCGGGCCGATGGTCAGGCTGTCGAGCCGCACCTGCGCCGTACTGACCGTACCGTTGGCGGTGCCAGCGCGCCCGATGAAAGCGAGATCATCCGTATTCAGGCCTGCGCGTTCGGCATCGGCGCGGGTCAGCACGATCAGCGTGGCGCCTGTATCCACCACGAAGTCCACGGGCGCCCCGTTCACCTGGGCCGTGACGTAGTAATGACCGTCCAGCGCCCGGCGCAACTCGATCTGGTCTTCGCCCAAGCTCGTGTAGGATGCGGGGCGTGCGGTGTTGCGGATGTCGCCCCAAAGTCCGACGGCGGCGATGGCGCCCACGAAGATCAGCCCCCAGACCACCATGTACTGCATGTTCTTGCCCAGCGAGGTCCGGTTCTGCGCAAAGAACCACGCCACGACGGCGGCGCCGAGCAGCACGAGATAGAGCAGGCGGGCGGTGTCATCTCCGGTCATGGTCAAGATATAAGGAGCGGCGCGTCAGCCCGCCAGTCCAAATCCCTTGAGCCCGTCCAGCACGAATTGAACCGCCAGCGCGGCCAGGAGCATCCCCAGCAGGCGGGTGATTACGTTGATGCCGGTTCGCCCCAAGGCACGCTCCAGCAGGCCGGCGGTCAGGAACAGGAGGAACACGAGGAGGACCACGCTGAGCATCACGCCGATGACCCAGGCCAGCCCTTCGACACCGGGTTGCTGTCCGGCCAGCAGGATCACGGTGGTGATAGCGCCCGGGCCGCCAATCAGTGGAATCGCGAGGGGATAGATCGACGGATCCTCGCGGTCGTCTTCCTCGTCCGCCTGATCCTTGCGCCGCTTGGTGCGCCGTTCGAACAGCATGTCGAGCGCGGTCAGGAACAACAGCAGGCCGCCCGCGATGCGGAAGGCGGGCATCGAGATGCCGACGAAGTCCAGCACGGATTCGCCAAAACTTGCGAAGACGATCAGGATCAGTGCCCCGGCGATGCAGGACCGAAGGGCAATGGCGCGGCGGCGCGACGGGCTGTCGCCTTGAGTCAGCGCCACGAAAAGCGGGGTCATGCCGATCGGGTCGATGATGACGAAAAGCGCCACCCACGCGGTGATGAGAAAGCTCGGGTCCATGCGCCATGGTTTGCGCCGGGATGCGGGCGTTGTAAACCGTCCGGGTTCAGTTTTCCGCCGCGTCCAGCCGCTCCAGCGCAGCCATCCACAGCGCCTCGGCCCGGTCGAGACCATCCATCACCTCGGCATACTTGCGCTGCCAGGCTTCCATGTCGTTGGCTTTGGCATCGGCGTAGATCGTGGGATCGGCCAGCTTGGCCGCGATCTTGTCGCGCATCACGTTCAGCTTTTCCACGCGCTGCTCGCAGGCCTTCACGTCTTGCCGCAGTTCGAGAACGGCATCGCGAGAAGGGCGCTTGGGTTTCGGCGCGGGCTTTTCCGCGGGCAGCGTTGCCGCGTCCTTTTTCGGGGGCTTCTGGTCCAGCAGGGCGGCGCGATAGGTCTGCAGGTCCCCCTCGTAGGGCTTGACCGTGCCGTCCTTGACCAGCCACAGCCGGTCCGCCACCAATTGCAGCAGGTGCATGTCGTGGCTGACAAGGATGATCGCGCCGGTGTAATCGGTCAGCGCCTCGACCAGCGCTTCGCGGCTTTCGATATCGAGGTGGTTGGTGGGCTCATCGAGGATCAGCATGTGCGGCGCGTCGGTGGTGGCCAGCATCAGCGACAGCCGCGCTTTTTGCCCGCCCGACAGTTTCGCCACCTTGGTGTCGGCCTGTTCCGCGCCGATGCCAAAGCCGCCCAGCCGCGCGCGCAGCTTGGCCTGGCCGTCATCGGGATAGAGGCGGCGGATGTGATCGAGCGGGCTTTCGTCGAGATGCAACTCGTCGACCTGGTGCTGCGCGAAATAGCCGACGCGCAGCTTCGAGGCGGCATGTTTCTTGCCGTCGAGAACCTCAAGCTTTCCGGATAACAGCTTGGAAAGCGTGGATTTTCCTTCGCCGTTGCGCCCCAGAAGCGCGATCCGGTCGTCCTGGTCAATGCGAAGCGACAGGCGCCGCAAAACCGGCACGCCGTCATAGCCCGTGGCCACATTGTCCAGCCTCAGGATGGGGGGCGACAGCTGGTCGGGCTCGGGGAAGGTGAAGCGGCGCAGCGCGGCCTCTTGCGGGCGCGAGATCGGCTTCATCTTTTCCAGCGCCTTGATGCGGGATTGGGCCTGTTTCGCCTTGTCTGCCTTGTAACGGAAGCGGTCGACATAGGATTGCAGATGGGCGCGGCGCGCCTCCTGCTTTTTTGCCTCGGCCTCGGCATTTGCAAGCCGTGCGGCCCGGGTTTCTGCAAAGGTGTCGTAGCCGCCCTGGTAGAGCGTCAGGTTCCGGTCCTCCAGATGCAGGATCGCGCCCACGGCGCGATTGAGGAGCCCGCGATCGTGGCTGATGACCAGAACGGTATGGGGATAGCGAGCAAGATAGCTTTCCAGCCAGAGCGCGCCTTCGAGGTCGAGATAGTTCGTCGGCTCGTCGAGCAGCAGCAGATCGGGCGCGGTGAAGAGCACGGCGGCCAGCGCCACGCGCATCCGCCAGCCGCCCGAGAAGGCCGAACAGGGCTGGGCCTGTTCCTCGTCGGTGAAGCCAAGGCCCTTTAGGATGGTCGCGGCACGGGCCTCGGCGCTCCAGGCGTCGATATCGGCCAGCCGCGTCTGGATCTCTGCGATCCGGGTGCCGTCCGTCGAGGTTTCGGTCTCTGCCATCAGCGCGCTGCGTTCGGTGTCGGCGGCCAGCACCGTGTCGATCAGCGACACCTCGTTGCCCGGCACCTCCTGGTCGACGCCGCCGATGCGGGCGCGTTCGGGCAGGGAGATCGTGCCGGTGTCCAGCGGCAGCTCGCCCCGGATCATGCGGAAAAGTGTAGTCTTGCCGGTGCCGTTGCGGCCCACCAGACCCACCTTGTGGCCTGCGGGAATGACAGCCGAGGCGCCCTCGATCAGGGGGCGGCCGGCGACCGAGAAACTTATGTCTTCAAGACGCAACATGCGCACCGCATGCCGTATCGGGCCCGCGCCGTCAATCGCAGCTTTTCAATCATGCACCCCCATGCTATCGGGACGCCGAATGACGGCGCAGACATGGGGTTTGCGCCATGACTTACACGAAAAGAGGCTACAATGGCTGTCGAACGCACGCTCAGCATCATCAAACCCGATGCCACCAAACGTAACCTGACCGGCAAGATCAACGCCAAGTTCGAGGATGCCGGCCTGCGCATCATCGCGCAGAAGCGGATCCACCTGTCCAAGGCGCAGGCCGGTGTGTTCTACGCCGTGCACGCGCAGCGTCCGTTCTATGACGAACTGTGCGAATTCATGGCGTCCGAGCCGGTTGTCGTGCAGGTGCTGGAAGGCGAAGGCGCGATTGCCAAGAACCGCGAAGTGATGGGCGCCACGAACCCTGCCGATGCGGCCCCGGGCACGATCCGCGCGGAATTCGCGGAATCTGTCGGCGAAAACTCGGTCCACGGTTCTGACGCTCCGGAGACGGCGGCGGTGGAGATCGCCTATTTCTTCTCGGGTCTCGAACTGGTCGGCTGACGCAACCGAGACACGAATTGACAAACGGCGTGGTCTTAGGATCGCGCCGTTTTGGTTTGCGCTTGGCGCGTCAGATCGCGGCGAAGTCGGTGAAGACCTGCCTGGACACGATCACCTTTGCGCCTTGCGACGCGGTGCTGCGCGGTGTCGGCGCGGGTTTCTGCGACTTCTGGGGGAGGTCGGGGGTCGTTGCCATTTGCCTGCTCCTTATTATAGGTCAGACCGGCCGAACAGCGCCGACCGGCGCCTGGTTATCAGAGTAGTGTTTCGGAAAAGACTGTCAGGAATTGGGCCGAAATGTGGCCGGATTGTGGCGGGCCGCTCGAATTTTATATCGTAATTCCGGCCGGTACCGTGCAAGGGTAAGTTCCGAAACGAGAAAAGTACGAAGAAAATGGCCCCCGGAAAGCTGAATCAGGACCCCCACAAGGTTCGTGAACATCAGGACATGAACCTCGAAACCGCCATCGGGCGGGCCGTGCGAGAGTTTCGCAAGGCCCGCAGCATGACGGTGTCGGACCTGTCGGACGTCACGGGCCTGTCCGTCGGGATGCTGTCGAAAATCGAGAACGGGGTCACGTCGTCGTCCCTGACCACGCTGCAGGCGCTGTCCACTGCGCTGAGCGTTCCGATCACGGCCTTCTTCCGCCGGTTCGAGGAGCGGCGCGAGGTGGTGCATGTCAAGTCGGGCGAGGCCGTGGAAATGGAGCGCGCCGGCACACGGGCCGGGCACCAATATAACCTGCTGGGTCATATCGGCGCCAATAATAGCGGAGTCGTGGTCGAGCCTTATTTGATCACGCTGAACGAGGAATCCGACATCTTTCCCACCTTTCAACACGAAGGGATCGAGATGCTTTATATCCTCGAAGGTGAGGTGGGCTATCGCCACGGCGACCAGAGCTTTCACCTGCGCCCTGGCGACAGCCTGTTTTTCGACGCCGACGCGCCGCACGGCCCGGACGAGCTGCTGCGGCTGCCGATCCGTTACCTATCGGTGATCTCGTACCCGCAAGGCGACCGGTGAATATTCCCCAGAAGAATATTTAATTCCCCGTATTGCATCTTTCTTATGGTCGTATTAGCGTCTCCGCAACATAGGAGACACCGTCATGTGTGGAATCGTTGGACTGTTCCTGAAGGACAAAACGCTTGAGCCGCGCTTGGGCGAAATGCTGACCGATATGCTGATCACCATGTCCGACCGCGGGCCCGACAGCGCGGGCATCGCGGTCTACGGCACGGATCGGGACGGGCAGGCGAAACTGACGCTGCAAGCCGCCGAGCCGAGCCAGTTCGAGGGGCTCGCCGAGGAGATCGGCAAGGAAGTCGGCGCGCGCATCGAGCAACGTGTGATCGACACGCATGCCGTGCTGAGCCTGCCGCAGGACAAGCTGTCGGCGGCGCGGCAGGCGATCAAGCGGCAGCGCCCGGATATCCGGGTGATGAGTGCCGGCGACATTATCGAGATCTACAAGGAAGTCGGCCTGCCGGGGGACGTGGCGAAACGGTTCGACATTCCCAAGCTGACCGGCAGTCATGGCATCGGGCACACCCGTATGGCCACCGAAAGTGCGGTCACCACACTGGGGGCGCATCCGTTTTCCACCGGCGCTGATCAGTGCCTTGTGCATAACGGCTCGCTCAGTAATCACAATGCGCTGCGCCGGCAGTTGGCGCGTGAGGGCGTCGAGGTGGAAACCGAGAACGACACCGAGGTCGCGGCGGCCTACCTGACTTGGAAAATGCAGCAAGGTCATAGTCTTGGCGAGGCGCTGGAGGCCGGGTTGGCGGATCTGGACGGATTCTACACCTTTGTCGTCGGCACCAAGGACGGGTTCGGCGTGCTGCGCGATCCCATCGCCTGCAAACCGGCCGTGATGGCCGAAACCGATCAATACGTGGCCTTCGGCAGCGAGTATCGTGCGCTGGTGAACCTGCCGGGGATCGAGGATGCCCGCGTGTGGGAACCCGAACCCGCCACTGTTTATTTCTGGAGCCATTGAGATGCAGACTTACGACTTGGAAGCGGATGGGCTGCGTGGGCTGAATGCCACGCTGCAAGCGGCCAGCGGCAACGAGACCGGTTGGGAAGTGGTCAACCCGCGCGGCAGCCATGCGATTGCCGTGGGGCTGGATGCGCCGCTGGATGTGACCGTGAAGGGCTCGACCGGGTACTACTGCGCGGGCATGAACCAACAGGCGACGGTGCGCGTCGCGGGCAATGTCGGCCCCGGCGTGGCCGAGAACATGATGAGCGGTACGGTGATCGTCGAGGGTGACGCCAGCCAGTATGCCGGGGCGACCGGGCATGGGGGGCTCCTGGTGATCAAGGGCAATGCCTCGTCCCGCTGCGGGATCTCGATGAAGGGGATCGACATCGTGGTGGGCGGCAATGTGGGGCATATGTCGGCCTTCATGGGGCAGGCGGGGCACCTGGTGGTGTGCGGGGATGCGGGCGATGCGCTTGGCGACTCGATCTACGAGGCGAAGCTGTTCGTGCGCGGCAGCGTGAAAAGCCTGGGCGCCGACTGTATCGAAAAGGAGATGCGGACCGAGCATGTCGAGAAACTGACCGAACTTCTGGAGATGGCCGGGATCGACGCCGACCCGTCGGAGTTCAAGCGCTATGGCTCGGCCCGCAAGCTCTACAATTTCAAAGTCGACAACGCCTATTGAGGAGACGGACCATGAGCGACAATCAAAAATCCGCTCCGCGGACTTTGCCGAAGTATTCCAATACCTTCACACCTGACGTTAACGCGGAAATCCGGCGGGCCGCGGCCACCGGTATCTACGATATCCGCGGCGGCGGGGCCAAGCGGAAGGTGCCGCATTTCGACGACCTTGTGTTCCTGGGCGCGTCCATGTCGCGTTACCCGCTGGAAGGTTATCGCGAGCGGTGCGATACGAACGTGGTGCTGGGGTCGCGCTATGCCAAGAAGCCGATCGAGCTGAAGATCCCGATCACCATCGCCGGCATGAGCTTTGGCGCGCTGTCGGCGCAAGCGAAAGAGGCGCTCGGGCGCGGGGCGTCGATGGCGGGCACCTCGACCACCACTGGCGATGGCGGCATGACGCCCGAAGAGCGCGGGCAGTCGAAAACTCTGGTTTATCAATACCTTCCGAGCCGGTATGGCATGAACCCCGACGACCTGCGCAAGGCCGATGCCATTGAGGTTGTCGTGGGGCAAGGCGCCAAGCCCGGCGGCGGCGGGATGCTGCTGGGTCAGAAGATATCGGACCGCGTGGCCGAGATGCGCACGCTGCCCAAGGGGATCGACCAGCGTTCGGCGTGTCGGCACCCTGACTGGACGGGGCCGGATGATCTTGAGATCAAGATTCTCGAACTGCGCGAGATCACCGGCTGGGAAAAGCCTATTTACGTCAAGGTCGGCGCGGCGCGCCCGTTCTTCGACACGACGCTGGCCGTGAAGGCCGGCGCGGACGTGGTGGTGATCGATGGCATGCAGGGCGGCACGGCGGCCACGCAGGACGTGTTTATCGAGCATGTCGGCATCCCGACGCTGGCGTGTATCCGCGAGGCCGTTGCCGCGCTTCATGAACTGGGCATGCACCGCAAGGTGCAGCTGATCGTCTCGGGCGGCATCCGCACGGGTGCCGACGTGGCCAAGGCGCTGGCGCTTGGCGCCGACGCGGTCAGCATCGGCACGGCGGCCATGGTGGCCATCGGCGACAATGACCCCAAGTGGGAGGCCGAGTACAACGCACTCGGCTCTACCGCCGGGGCCTATGACGACTGGCACGAGGGCCGCGACCCGGCGGGCATTTCCACGCAGGACCCGGAATTGTCCAAACGCCTTGATCCGGTCGAGGCCGGGCGGCGGCTGAACAATTACCTTCAGGTTCTGACGCTGGAGGCACAGACGCTGGCCCGGGCCTGCGGCAAGAACCACGTGCACAATCTGGAGCCAGAAGATTTACAAGCCCTTACCGTGGAGGCCGCCGCCATGGCGCGGGTGCCTTTGGCGGGAACCTCTTGGATTCCCGGGCAGGGCGGTATGTAATCGACAACAAAAATCAGAACGACAAGAAACGGGGAGACGACAATGGCCACGGACCTGGCGAAATTTGCCGACAAGAACGGCGTCAAATACTTCATGATATCCTTCACGGACCTCTTTGGCGGGCAACGGGCCAAGTTGGTTCCGGCGCAGGCGATTGCCGACATGCAGGAGGATGGCGCGGGGTTCGCGGGCTTTGCCACGTGGCTGGACATGACGCCGGCCCATCCCGACATGCTGGCCGTGCCGGACCCGGAGTCGGTCATTCAACTGCCGTGGAAGCCCGAGGTCGCCTGGGTCGCCGCCAACCCGGTGATGGAAGGCGAGGACGTGGCGCAAGCGCCCCGGAACGTGCTGCGCCGCCTGATCGACGAGGCTGCCGAGGAAGGCTTGCACGTCAAGACCGGTGTGGAGGCGGAGTATTTCCTTCTGACGCCGGATGGCAATGCGCTGTCGGACGAGTTCGATACCGCCGAGAAGCCGTGCTATGACCAGCAGGCGGTGATGCGCCGCTATGACGTGGTGCGCGAGATCTGCGACTACATGCTGGATCTGGGCTGGGGCCCGTACCAGAACGACCACGAGGACGCGAACGGCCAGTTCGAGATGAACTGGGAGTTCGACGACGCGCTGGTGACCGCCGACCGGCATTCGTTCTTCAAGTTCATGACCAAGTCGGTGGCCGAGAAACACGGCTTTCGCGCCACCTTCATGCCTAAGCCCGTCGAGGGGCTGACAGGCAACGGCGCGCATGTGCATATCTCGGTCTGGGACGCGCCCGGGGACAAGGCCAAGACCAATGTCTTTGCCACCGACAAGGCCGAGGGCAGCCAGACGGCAGAGCTGGGCCTGTCGGACCGGGGCGCAAACTTCCTGGGCGGGATCATGAAGCACGCCAGCGGCATGGCGGCGATCACCAATCCGACGGTCAACAGCTACAAGCGGATCAACGCGCCGCGCACCACCTCTGGGGCGACATGGGCGCCCAACACGGTGACGTGGACCGGCAACAACCGCACGCACATGGTGCGCGTGCCGGGGCCGGGGCGGTTCGAACTGCGGCTGGCGGACGGGGCGGCGAACCCGTACCTGTTGCAGGCCGTGGTCATCGCGGCGGGTCTCAGCGGCATCCGGTCCAAGGCCGATCCGGGCAAGCGGTATGACATCGACATGTATGCCGAAGGCCACAAGGTGCGGGGTGCGCCGAAACTGCCGCTGAACATGCTGGATGCCTTGCGTCTTTACGACAAGGACAAGGAGTTGAAGGCGATGTTGGGTGACGCGTTTTCGTCCGCCTTCCTGAAGATGAAGCGGCAGGAATGGGATTCCTACATGGCGCATTTCAGCCAATGGGAAAAGGACCATACGCTGGATATCTGACCATTGACCCTGCCCGGGGCGCATGTCTTGATGCGCCTCGAACACTTGGGAGGATACCATGAAATTCCACCGTATGACCGCCGCCGTTCTGGCGGGATCGATGCTCGCGTTTCCGGCGGCCGCCGAGACGCGCGTGACCTATAAATCCGCCAAGACGGCCTCGTCCTATTACCAGATGGGGGTGCAGATCGCCGAAGCCATGCAAGAGGCTTCGGACGGCGAAATCAGCGTGACGGTCGAGGAAAGCCAGGGGTCGGTCCAGAACGTGATGGAAGTTCGGGCGCGGGGGGCTGACTACGTCTTCACCACGCCCCCGGTGCTGGTCAGCCTGGCAGAGGGTGGCAAGGCGATGTTCGAGGGCAAGGGCGACCCGGCCTTTGACGAGATCCGCGCGCTGTTTCCGATTCCGTCGCTGACCATGCATTTCGTCATGTCCGAGGAGAGCGGGGCCACGACGCTGGACGATCTGGAAGGCAAGACGATCCTGTTGGGCAAGGGCAGCTTTGGCGCGACTGAGGGCGAGAAGTATCTCGATCTCTTCGGGCTGGCCGACAAGGTCGAGATCGCGGACGTGGAGTTGTCGAACGCGGTGCCGGCGATGCAGAACGGCCAGATCGATGGGTTCGTGACCGCAGGCTCGTGGCCCGCGCCGAACGTGGTGGAGGCCGCGGCCTCGACCGGCGTGACGGTGCTGTCGCTGAGCGATGAACAGATCGCCGAGACCAAGCGCACAAGGCTGGTCATCCCCGCGGGCACCTATGCGGGGCAGGATGAGGAGATCGTGACGACCTCGCTGCCGGTGGCGGCCTACACGACCACCCAGATGGATGACGAGACCGCCTATCAGCTGACCAAGACCTATTGGGAGAACAAGGCCAGGCTTGCGGAATCCTCGGCATGGTGGAACGGCGTGGACGAAGGCCTGATGGAGAACATCACCGGCCAGATCCACCCCGGAGCCGTGCGGTATTACGAAGAGGCAGGCATGACCCTGACCGACGCGCAGAAGTGACCACGTGAGCCTGACGACCCCCGATCCCGCCGCGCAGGCCGGTCCTGCGCGGTTTTTCTGGCTTGGCCTGGCGCTGGCGTCGGTGGTGTTTCACATCGGGCTGGTGTTCTGGGGGCTGGTCCCGAACCTTGTGAGCCGGCCGATGCACCTGGTCTTCGTGCTGCCCTGGGTGCTGATCTGGGGGCAGGTGGGGCTGACACGCCAGAGCGGGTACGTGCTGGCGGCGCTTGGCGTGGGCGCGGCGCTTTGGGTCGTGGTCAACCGTGACATCCTGGGGGACCAGTACGGATTTCTCGAAGGACGGGGGCAGGTGGCCATGGCCGCCGTGCTGATCCTCGTGGTGCTGGAAGCGGCGCGGCGGGCGATTGGCTGGCCTCTGCCATTGGTGGCGGCCATCGCCCTGATGTACGGGCTTTTGGGGCAATACATTCCGGGGCGTTTCGGCCATTCGGGCACGCCGATCGAGAGCTTTCTCGGGACGCTGACGATTGCCGAAGGCGCGCTTTGGGGATCGCTGACGCAGGTGTCGGTGAACGTGGTGGCGATCTTTGTCATCTTCGGCGCGGTGCTGAACGCGGGCGAGGCGGGGCAGGGCTTCATGAACGTGGCCGCTGCTGCTGCCGGGCGTCTGAGAGGGGGCGCGGCGAAGGTGTCGGTGCTGAGCTCGGCGCTCTTCGGGTCGATCTCGGGTTCGGCCTCGGCCAACGTGGCTTCGACCGGGGCGGTGACGTTGCCCGCGATGGAGAAGCTGGGATACCCCAAGCGGATCGCAGGCGCGGTGGAGGCGGTGGCCTCGTCCGGCGGGCAGATCATGCCGCCGCTGATGGGGGCGGGGGCCTTCGTCATGGTCGAACTGACGGGGGTGCCCTATACCGGCATCATGGCTGCTGCGGCGCTTCCGGCGCTCTTGTATTTCTGGGCCGTCTGGGTCGGGATCGACGGCTATGCGGCGCGGTTCGACTTGCGGGGACTTTCGGATGCGGACTGGCCCGCGCGGCGCGATGTGCTTGTAACATCGGGATTTTTCCTGGTGCCGTTCCTGATCCTGCTGTGGGGTATGTTCGTGATAGGGGTCACGCCGCAATATGCCGCGTGCCTGTCGATCTTTGCCGGGGCGGCACTGCTGCTCTTGGGGTCGGACCTGCGGGTGAACCTGCCGCGGGCGCTGGCGCGGGCCGAGACGGCGGTGATGACGGCGGCGCGGCAGGTGGCGCTGATCGGATCGATCATCTTTTGCGCCTCATTGGTCATAGGCGTGCTGGGCGTCACGGGGCTGGGGGTCAAGATCACGTCGCTGATCCTGTCGGCCTCGGGCGGGATGCTGTGGCCGTCACTGCTGCTGACCGCCTTTGCCTGCTTGATCCTGGGCATGGAGGTGCCGACAACGGCGGCCTACGTGATCTGCGTCTCGGTCGCGGGGCCGGCGCTGATCGAACTGGGGATGGAGCCACTTCAGGCGCATCTTTTCGTTTTCTGGTACGCCCTTCTGTCGACCATCACGCCGCCTGTTTGCGGCGCGGTTTTCATCGCGGCGGGCATGATCGGCGAGAACTGGCTGCGGGTCGCGCTCACGGCGATGACGCTGGGCGTGGGGCTGTACCTGATCCCGTTGGGGATGGTGGCAAATCCCGATATCACGGCGCTGGCCGAGACGCCCGGATGGGCGGTTCTGGCGATGGTCAAGGTGGGCGTGGGGCTGGCGCTGGTCAGCCTGTCGCTGGTTCTGAGGAAAGGCTGGCCGTTGCGGGGGGCGGCGTTTGCAGCAGGGTTGTTTTTGATCCTGTGGCCGATGTCTTAACGGCGAATCGGGGGCGAAAATCCACGTCGGTATCGCGTCGGTATCCGGGTGGTATCGCGACGGTGCCGTTGTCCGAAGGGCCGGAATGAACAGACCGTGCGCCGTTAAGCATTCGCAAAGAAAAACGCGACCCCCGAGCGGGGACCGCGCCTTGGATTAACTGGATCGAAAGACCCGCTCAGGCGTTGGCTTCGCGGATCTTCTCGGCGGCGTCCTTGTCATAGGTGACGCCGTTTTGCTCGAACAGCGTGTCGAGTTCGCCAGAGAGCGTCATCTCGGTAATGATGTCGCAGCCGCCGACGAATTCGCCCTTCACGTAGAGTTGCGGGATGGTGGGCCAGTCGGAATAGTCCTTGATGCCCTGACGGATGCCATCATCCGACAGCACGTTCACATCCATGAACTCGACGCCCATGTAGTTCAGAACGCCGGCCACGCGGGACGAGAACCCGCATTGCGGCATGGTCTTGGTGCCCTTCATGTAAAGCACCACGTCGTTGGCTTTGTTCGTTTCTTCGATTTGCGTCTTGGGATCGCTCATTTCTTGGTGTCCTTCGGTGCAAAGATTTTGGCGTAGGCTTGTGGATCGCGGGGGATTTCCCAGCGCCGGACGTTGCCGCCGCCCATTCCGGATTGGTAGTCGGAATCCAGGACGTGCATTCCTTCACCCGGTTCGCTGCCACGCTTGCCGGGGGATTTGCGCTGGCCCACGATGGCGACCGCGGCGATGGCGGCGAAAACCAGGGCCAGGAGGATGATCAGCGTCCAGCTCATGGGCCTAGTCCGGGGCCTTGGTGGTCAGGGCCAGGGCGTGCAGGTCGCCCGAGGGGCCGTCCATCTTGCCCTTGAGCGCGGCATAGACGGCCCGCTGCTGCTGGACACGGTTCTTGCCCCGGAAGCTTTCGTCGATGACCTCGGCCGCGTAGTGGTTCCCGTCGCCGGCCAGATCGGTGATGGTGATCTTTGCGTCTGGGAAGGTCTCGCGGATCAGGTCCTCGATTTCCTGGACTTGCATGGGCATGTGCGCGTCTCCTTGGTGTCTGTCCCTGATGTAGAGACGGTGGGGGCCGAGTGCAAGCGACAGGCGAGGTTTCGGGCGATGTCGTCCGTGGCGGGGCAGGCCGGGATTTCGCCCCGGCATTGGCGCGGCAAGGCGGGGTGAAACCCCGCCCTGCGGGGTGTCAGGCGAAGGTGTCGCCGAAGGCGCCACGATAGATCGTGGCCAGCTCGTCCAGCGGGGCGCTGGAGCGGCCCATTTGCACGTCGCTGCCGGTGAAGCGGCCTACGGACTGTATCGGCACGCCGGCCTGGCCTGCGGCAATCATCAGCGCCTCGGCCTGGTCGAAGTTGCAGGCCACGAGGTAGCGGGCCTGGTCTTCGCCGAAGAGCGTCGCGGTCTCGTCGCTGTCGAGGCAGATTCCGACGCCGGCGGCCTCGGCCATCTCGAAGGCGGCGAGCGCGAGGCCGCCATCGGAAAGGTCGGTGCAGGCCTTGATGTATTCGGCATTGGCGCGGATGAAGTCGCCGTTGCGCTTCTCGGCATCGAGATCGACGGGCGGTGCATCGCCTTCAACGCGGTTATAGACCTCGGCCAGAAGCGCCGACTGGCCCAGGTGGCCGGTGGTTTCGCCCACCAGAAGGGCCACGTGGCCGTCGCGGGCATGCCCGGTGATGGCGGTTTCGGGGTCCTTGATCAGGCCCACGGCGCCGATGGTGGGAGTGGGCAGGATGGCGCTGCCATCGGTCTCGTTGTAGAGCGAGACGTTGCCCGACACGATCGGCATGTCGAGCGCCGCGACGGCCGCGCCGATGCCCTTGATGGCCATGACGAACTGGCCCATGATCGCGGGCTTTTCCGGGTTGCCGAAGTTGAGGTTGTCGGTCGTGGCAAGCGGCACGGCGCCAAGGGCGGTTAGGTTGCGATAGGCCTCGGCCACCGCCTGTTTGCCGCCCTCGAAGGGGTTCGCCTTGACGTAGCGGGGGGTGACGTCGGAGGTGAAGGCGAGGTGCTTGTCGGTGCCGTGCACGCGGATGAGACCCGCCCCCTGACCGGGTGTGCGGGCGCTGTCGGCCATGACCATTGTGTCGTATTGCTCGTACACCCACTGCCGACCGCAGTAGTTGACCGAACCGATGAGGGCCTTCAGCCCGTCGATGGGATCGACATTGGGCACGTTCGCATCGTCGAGCGCCTCGGGCGTTTCAGGCTCTTCCCATGGGCGGTCGTATTCCGGCGCGCTGCCCGACAGGGTGGCGAGCGGCAGGTCGGCCATGACCTCGCCCTTGTGCATAATGAGGAAGCGGTCCTCGGCAATGGTCTCGCCGACGATGGCGAAGTCGAGGTCCCATTTCTCGAACACGGCGCGGGCTTCCGCCTCTTTCTCGGGGCGCAGGACCATGAGCATGCGTTCCTGGGATTCGGACAGCATCATCTCGTAGGCGGTCATGTTCGCCTCGCGCTGTGGCACGGCGTCGAGGTTGAGTTTGACGCCGAGGCCGCCCTTGTCACCCATTTCCACGGCGGAACAGGTGAGGCCGGCCGCGCCCATGTCCTGGATCGAGATGACGGCGCCGGTGGCCATCAGTTCCAGCGTGGCCTCCATCAGGCGTTTCTCGGTGAAGGGGTCGCCGACCTGAACGGTGGGGCGCTTTTCCTCGATGGTCTCGTCGAATTCGGCGGAGGCCATGGTGGCGCCGCCGACGCCGTCGCGGCCGGTCTTGGCGCCGAGGTACACGACGGGCATGCCGATGCCGGAGGCGGCCGAGTAGAAAATCTTGTCGGCATCCGCGAGGCCCGCCGCGAAGGCGTTGACGAGGCAGTTGCCGTTATAGGCCGGATCGAACCGCACCTCGCCGCCCGCGCAGGGCACGCCGAAGCAGTTGCCGTAGCCGCCGATGCCCTCGACCACGCCATGCACCAGCTGGCGGGTCTTGGGGTGGGCGACCTCGCCGAAGGAAAGCGAGTTCATCGAGGCGATGGGACGCGCGCCCATGGTGAAGACGTCGCGCAGGATGCCGCCCACGCCGGTGGCCGCGCCCTGGTAGGGCTCGATATAGGAGGGGTGGTTGTGGCTCTCCATCTTGAAGACCACGGCCTGGCCGTCGCCGATATCCACCACGCCCGCATTCTCGCCCGGGCCGCAGATCACTTGCGGGCCGTCGGTGGGCAGGGTGCGCAGCCATTTCTTGGAGGACTTGTAGGAGCAATGCTCGTTCCACATGGCCGAGAAGATGCCGAGTTCGGTGAAGCTCGGTTCGCGGCCGATGATTTCGAGGATGCGGGCGTACTCGTCGGGCTTGAGCCCGTGGGCCGCGATCAGTTCGGACGTGATGGCCGGTTCCTGCATGTGAAACATGTCCCCCAAGGTGCGGTGCAGATGGCGCCCCTATTAGGACATGAACGCAGCGGGGGGAAGGGGGTGCGGCGCGGTGCGTGCCATGGGCCTTGACGGATGCCGCGCGATGCCGTCGGGTTGTGCGAAAAGGAGTTGCCATGAAGACGATCGAGAACCCGTGGCGCGGGCAGGGGCTGGTGGACGGGGTCCTGGCCGAGAACTCCGGCCCCAGCGTGGACGCCGCCGCGCCCTTGCGGCTGTTGTCCGAGTGCCCGGCGCATGGCGAGACGCCGCTGGAGCGGCGCGAGGCGTGGGGTACGACGCTTTTCGTCAAGGACGAGCGCGGGCGCATGGGGCTGGGCAGCTTCAAGGCACTTGGGGCGGCTTATGTGATTGCGCATGAGGCCGCCGCGACGGGGGCGGAGGACATGGCGAGGGCGCTGGCGGAGCGGACCTATGTCACCGCGAGCGCGGGCAATCACGGGATGTCGGTGGCGGCGGGGGCGAAGGTCTTTGGCGCGAAGGCCGTGGTCTATATCGCCGAGACGGTGCCTGAAAGCTTTGCCGGACGCCTGCGCGACAGGGGCGCCGAGGTGGTGCGGGCCGGGGCAGACTACGAATCCAGCATGAAGGCCGCCGAGCAAGCAGCAACGGACAACGGCTGGACGCTGTTGTCCGATAGCTCCTGGCCCGGGTACGTGGACCTGCCCTGGCGGCTGATGGAAGGTTACCTGGTGATGGCCGAGGAGGCGGTGCGGCAGATGCCGGAGGTGCCCACGTATATTTTCCTGCAAGCGGGCGTCGGCGGGCTGGCGGGGGCCTGCGCAGCGCTTTTCCGGGCGCATTGGGGTGCGGAGCCGCGCATCGTGGTGGTGGAACCCGAGGCCGCCCCGGCGTTGCAGGCGAGTATCGAAGCGGGTCGTCCGGTGGCGACCGAAGGTCCGGTCTCGGCCATGGGGCGTCTGGATTGCAAGGAGCCATCGCTGATCGCGCTGCGTGGTTTGTCGCGGGATGCCGATGCCTTCGTGACCCTCAGTGAGGACGAGGCGGCGGAGGTGCTGCCGGAATTGAAGCTTATGGGGCTGGAGAGCACGGAATCGGGGGCGGCGGGGCTGGCCGCCGCGCGGTTGATGGGCCTTGGACCCGACGCGCGGGTGCTGTGCATCCTGAGTGAGCAAGCCGTCGGATGATCCGGGGGTTCGAGCGGGCGGAGTACGAGACCCGGACCGCGCGGGCGCAGGTGCTGATGGACCGTGCGGGGCTGGGCGCGCTCTTGCTGACGACCGAGGCGGATGTGCGTTATTTCACCGGCTTTCTGACGCGGTTCTGGGAAAGCCCGAGCCGCCCGTGGTTCCTGGTGGTGCCGCGCGAAGGTCCGCCGGTGGCGGTGATCCCGTCGATCGGGGCGGCGCTGATGGGGCGCACGTGGGTCGAGGATATCCGAACGTGGTCGGCCCCCAACCCCGACGATGACGGTGTGAGCCTGCTGGCCGCAACGCTGCGCGAGGTGGGCGGCCCGGTGGGCGTGCCAATGGGGTACGAGACGCATTTGAGGATGCCTTTGCACGACTTCGAGCGGGTGAAAGACTTGGCCGGTCTGGCGTTCACCAAAGATGCGGGACTCGTGGCGCGACTGCGGGCTGTGAAATCCCCCTCCGAGATCGCCAAGATTGAAACCGCCTGTTCCATTGCCGGTCGGACCTTTGCCCGGGTACCCGTGATCGCGGGGGAAGGCCGCCCGCTGGCGCAGGTCTTTCGCGATTTTCAGCGCCTCTTGTTGGAGGAAGGCGCGGACTGGGTGCCTTACCTTGCCGGGGGCGCCGCGC
Source organism: Roseovarius sp. MMSF_3298 (assembly GCF_030733705.1). NCBI lineage: Bacteria > Pseudomonadati > Pseudomonadota > Alphaproteobacteria > Rhodobacterales > Roseobacteraceae > Roseovarius > Roseovarius sp. MMSF_3298. The sequence continues at coordinate 52,996 of NZ_JASHIN010000004.1, read as the reverse complement.
AGGGCGGGTACGCGGACGTGATCTCGCCCGCGCCCGAGACGCCGCTCTGTGCAGGCGACGTGCTGATGCTGGACACGGGCGCGGTATGGGACGGGTATTTCTGCGATTTCGACCGCAATTTCGCCGTGGGACATGTGGGTGAAGGCGTGGCAGAGGCGCATGAACGGCTTGTCGCGGCCACGGCAGCGGCGATGGAGATCGCCCGGCCCGGCGCGCGCGCCAGCGACCTGTGGCGGGTCATGTCGGGTATCGTCGGGGCGGGCGAGACGGCGGGACGGCTGGGGCACGGCCTGGGGATGCAGCTGACCGAGGGGCTGTCGCTGACGGCGCAGGACCAAACCGTGCTGGAACCCGGCATGGTGATCACGCTGGAGCCCGGGATCGACCGGCCCGGCGGGCTGTGCATGGTGCATGAGGAGGTGATCGTCATCACCGAAGGCGGGCCGAAGGCGCTGTCGCCGCTGGCAGGGGGTGATATTGCGGTGATTTAGGGGAGGAAGGGACCGGGATCGTGGGGATCCGTCGTAGACGCTCCACAACCGGGTGCCGAGCCGCGCCATCGACGGGCCGTGCTGCGTCGATCCAAGGCCGGAGCAGGTGCGCTTTATTCCCAAGTTGCCGCAAAAGGAACGAGCGGTGCACTCACTTCAACGACTCGATGTGCCGTGGGGGCGGCCCGTCGATGGCGCGGCGGAGCAGCTGGCTGCGTCTTGATCCCGCGCCAGGGAGCGAAGGGTCAGCAGCTGCTGCAACCTGATTTCATCATGCGTCAGCCATCCCGACAGGCCAAAAAAAAGGCCGAGCAATAAGCTCGGCCAAAGTCCAACAGGGAGGTATGAAGTGATCGGGTTGATCACCGTCATGACCGCGAATTAGTACCCGTTTTCCGAGCGTTCAAGGGTAATCAGGTCGCAGGAGGCGAAAACCTGCTATGCTGTTGCCGCATAGCTGCATCGGCGGTTGTCCGAGAAATGGGCGTAATGCCTTATTTTGCGACGTTTTTGCGATAGACCACGATCTCTTCCTGGACGAAGTCGCGGAATGCCTTGATGCGTTGCGACTGGCGCAATTCCTCGGGGTAGGCGAGGAAGACCGGCACGTCCGATGACTGGACCTCCGGCAGGACGCGCACGATCTGGTCGAAATCCTGGCCGAGGTAGTCGGGCAGCACGCCGATTCCCAAATTGTTGAGCACGCCCTGCAACACGCCGTAATAGTTGTTCACCGTCAGCAGCGAGGGGATGTCGTAGGTCATCAGCTCGCTGACCAGCGTCGCGCCAGCGCCGACCTGGGCCGAGCGGGGGTTCTGGCAGATGATGCGGTGCTGGCTGAGGTCTTCCATCCGTTCCGGCGTGCCGCGCTCGTCGAGGTACTTCTGGGTCGCGAACAGGCACATGTTGATCATCATCAGGCGCTTGCGAATGAGGTCGGCCTGGCTAGGTTCCTTCATGCGGATCGCCACGTCAGCCTCGCGCATGGGCAGGTCGAGCACGCGTTCCTCGAGCATCAGGTCGATGTTGAGGTCGGGGTAGGTGGCGAAGAGCTTGGGCAGGCGCGGGGCCAGCCAGAGCGTGCCGAAGCCGATGGTGGTGGTCACGCGCAACTCGCCGAACACCTCCTCCTCGCTGTCGCGGATGCGGGCGGTGGCGGCGTCCAGGCGCTTGACCATGGCGCGGGTGGCATCGAACAGAAGCTCGCCCTGCTCGGTCAGGATCAGGCCGCGGGCGTGGCGATGGAAAAGTGTGGCGTTGAGTGATTCTTCGAGTGCGCGAATCTGCCTCGAGACGGCCGATTGCGACAGGTGAAGCTGGTCGCCGGCATGTGTGAGGCTGCCGGCATCGGCCACAGCGTGAAATATTCTCAGTTTGTCCCAATCCATTTCGCAACTTTCAATGCAATCCAATCCCGCAGGCGCAATAGCAGAAAAACATCTGCGGTTCACAGCCGATAGCGTGGAAAAAACGTGAAACTTTGTGTTAGGTCACATATTATGACCTAAAATACGCCTATATACCTAGCAATTGCGCGGGATCGCGCAAGCGCCTCGGGAGGACGACATGAGCGATCAGAAGATTTCCCTGAACGACCGGCTGGATTTGACCAAATCGCAGATTCTGCTGAACGGCACGCAGGCGCTAGTACGGCTGATGCTGATGCAGGCCGCACGGGACCGGGCCGAGGGGCACAATACCGCGGGCTACGTGACGGGCTATCGCGGCTCGCCCCTGGGCGCGGTGGACATGCAGATGGCGCGTGCCGAAAAGGTGCTGGCCGAGTCGAACGTGACCTTTCAGCCGGGGCTGAACGAGGACCTGGCGGCCACGGCCCTGTGGGGCACGCAACAGGCGCAGCTGCGCGGCGAGGGCAAGCACGACGGCGTCTTCGGCCTGTGGTACGGCAAGGGGCCGGGGGTGGACCGCTCGGGCGACGTGATGCGCCATGCCAACATGGCCGGGACCGCGCCGCTGGGCGGCGTGCTGATGGCGATGGGGGATGACCATACCGGGGAGAGCTCCACGGTTTGTCACCAGTCGGATTGGGCGCTGGTGGATGCCTATATGCCGGTGCTGTCACCTGCCGGGGTACAGGAGATCCTGGACTTCGGGCTTTACGGCTTTGCGCTGTCGCGCTTCGCGGGCGTCTGGGCGGGTCTGAAGACGATGAAGGACACGGTGGAAGTGACCAGCGTCGTCGATGGCAGTCTGGACCGGATGAACTTCGTCCTGCCGGAGTTCGACATGCCGGATGGGGGCCTGAGCATCCGGCTTGGGGATCACTGGATCGCGCAGGAAGCGCGGATGATCGACCACAAGAGGTACGCCGCCGAAGCCTTTGCCCACGCGAACAAAATCGACAAGCGGGTGTGGGGTAAACCCGGCGCAAAGATCGGGTTCGTCGCGGCGGGCAAGAACTGGCTGGACCTGACGCATGCGCTGGACATGCTGGGGATCGACGCCGCCGAGGCCGAGCGTCTGGGGCTGACGACCTACAAGGTGGGCCAGACCTTTCCGATGGACATGAAGGGCTTTCACGACTGGGCCGAGGAGTTGGACCTGATCGTGGTGGTCGAGGAAAAACGCAAGCTGATCGAGATCCAGATCAAGGAGGCGATTTTCGACGACCGGCAGGGGCGGCGCGTCTATGGCTGGTACAAGGGCGGCGCGGGCGGCCTGCATTCCGAGGAACTGTTCCCGACGCGCATGGCGCTGGACCCGGTGATGGTGGCCGAGAAGATCGGCACCATCCTGGTGGAGGAAGGCCGCGGCACGGACCGCGTGAAGGCCGGGTTGCAACTAATTGACGAAGCGAAGAAATCGGACAACGCCGAAGAGCTGGCGGCGCGGTTGCCGTATTTCTGCGCGGGGTGTCCGCACAACACCTCGACCAAGGTGCCGGAGGGCGGGCGTGCCTATGCCGGGATCGGATGTCACATCATGGCGCTGTGGATGGACCGCGAGACCAGCGGGTTCACGCATATGGGCGCGGAAGGCGCGAACTGGATCGGCGAGGCGCCGTTTTCCAACCGCGAGCATGTGTTCCAGAACCTTGGCGACGGAACGTATAACCACTCGGGCGTTCTGGCCATTCGCGCGGCGTTGGCTGCGGGTGTGGACATCACGTACAAGATCCTTTACAACGACGCGGTCGCCATGACCGGCGGGCAGACCAACGAGGGCGGTCTGGGGCCGGACCGGATTGCGCGAGAGTTGCAGGCGATGGGCGTGGAGCACATCGCGGTGGTCTATGACGAGAAGGAAGAGCCGGAGAAGGCGCATTTCCCCTCGGGCATCGGCTGGCACGAGCGGGCCGAGATGATGCAGGTGCAGCAGAAGTTTCAGGAAATCAAAGGCGTATCGGCCATTATTTACGTGCAGACCTGCGCTGCCGAGAAGCGCCGCCGCCGCAAGCGCGGCACCTTTCCGGACCCCGACAAGCGGGTCTTCATCAACACCGATATCTGCGAGGGCTGCGGGGATTGCGGGGTGCAGTCGAACTGTGTCGCCATCGTGCCCAAGGAAACCGAACTTGGCCGGAAGCGGGCCATCGACCAGTCGAGCTGTAACAAGGATTTTTCGTGCCTCAAGGGGTTCTGCCCGTCCTTCGTGACGCTGGAAGGGGCGAAGATCCGCAAGGAGGCGTCGGCCGATCTGGACCTGCCGGATCTGCCGGAGCCCGCGCTGCCCAGGATCGACGGCACCTATAACGTGGTGATCACCGGCGTGGGCGGCACGGGCGTGGTGACCATCGGCGCGGTGATGGCGCAGGCGGCGCAGATCGACGGCAAGGGCGCGGGCATGATGGAGATGGCCGGGCTGGCGCAGAAGGGTGGCGCAGTTCATATCCACTGCCGGATTGCCGAGAAGCCAAGCGATATCAGTGCCATCCGGGTTGCCACGGGCGAGGCGGATGCGCTGATCGGCGGCGACCTGGTTGTCAGCGCCGGAGCTAAGACGCTGGGACTGACGCGGAAGGGGCGCACGGGCGGCGTGGTCAACAGCCACGAGATCATGACCGGCGATTTCACCCGCGACACCGAGTTCACGCTGCCGACCGACCAACTGGCGCTGTCGCTGAAGGCGCGGATGCAGGATGACGTGGTGCTGTTCGATGCGAGCGAGCTTGCTCGGGTGGCGATGGGCGACGCGATTTTTTCCAACATGATCATCTTTGGCGCGGCGTGGCAGCGGGGGCTTGTGCCACTCAGCAAGGCGTCCATCGACGCCGCCATTGAACTGAACGGCGCGGCGGTGGAGCGCAACCTGCGGGCCTTCGATATCGGGCGGTGGGCCGCGGAGCACCCGCAAGAGGCGGACCGGATGGTGACGCCGACCGTTGTGGAAAAGCCGAAGTCGCTGGAGGAGAAGATCGCGTTCCGCGCCGATCACCTTGTCGGCTACCAGGGCAAGCGGCTGGCGAAACGGTATCGCAAGCTGGTCGACGGAATAGAGAACGGGACCGTGCGCGAGGCGGTGGCCTTGGGCTATCACAAGCTATTGAGTTACAAGGACGAATACGAGGTCGCGCGGCTGCTGATCCAGAGCCGGAAAAAGGCCGAGGAAGAGTTCGCGGGCGATTTCGACATGACCTTTCACCTGGCCCCGCCGATCCTGAGCAAGACCGGCCCGGACGGGCGGCCGAAGAAGCGGCAGTTCGGGGCGTGGATGGAAAAGCCGATGCGCTTGATGGCGAAGTTCAAGGGCTTGCGCGGCACGCCGCTGGACATCTTCGGCTATAGCGAGGAGAGGCGCATGGAACGCGCGCTGATCCGCGAGTACGAGGCCGACATGGCCGAGGTGCTGCCCAAGCTGGAGGGCAAGACCCAGGACGCCATCGTGGCGCTGGCGGAATTGCCATTGCAGATCCGCGGCTTCGGCCCGGTGAAGATGGCGAACGCGCAAAAGGCGGCCAAGCAGCGCGAGCATCTTTTGCAGGTGATCCGCGACGGGGTGCAGGACGTGGCGCGGGCGGCACAGTAGGGCACTCCCGTGTTTGTTACCTAAAATTCATCGCCCTGTTACGTGGCGGGGCGATGTAGTTGGATGCACGCGAATCGAGACGGAAGGTGAGATGCGCCAGGAACGCCACGTGGCCCGTGACATCAGCTATGCCTATTCGGCGCAAACCCGCGGGGGCCGCGCCATGATCCGCGCGATGGAAAACCTGACGGGCCGCATTCGGCTGATCAAGCGGGCGGCGGGCTATGAGCAGGAAGTCGCAGCGGGCCGCGATTTCTGGCAGGTGATGGTGGAGCGGTATGGCCTGACGCTGGACGTTGTGGGCGGGCGCCTGGACAACATTCCGCGCACCGGGCCGCTGATCCTGATTGCGAACCATCCCTACGGCATTCTGGATGGGATGATGATGGGGCATATCCTGAGCCAGACGCGGGGCGATTTCCGTATCCTCGCGCACAAGGTGTTCCGCAAGGCCGAAGACCTGAACCGGATCATCCTGCCGATCAGCTTTGACGAGACGAAAGAGGCGGTGGCGCTGAATATCGAGACCCGCAAGACCGCGCTGAATTATCTGCGTGACGGCGGGGCCATCGGCATTTTCCCCGGCGGAACGGTCAGCACGGCGGCGAAACCCTTTGCCCAGCCGCTCGACCCCGGCTGGCGGGGCTTCACGGCGCGGATGGTGGCGAAATCGGATGCGACCGTGGTGCCGATCTTCTTCGAGGGGCACACCAGCCGGTTGTTCCAGCTGGCCAGTCACTTGCATTACACGCTGCGCATGGGGCTGCTGATCAAGGAATTCTGCAAGCGGGTGGACACACGCGTGCAGGTCGTGGTGGGCCAGCCGATCCCGCAGGACGAATTGCGCGCACGGGCCAAGGACACAAAATCCATGATGGCGTTTCTGCGGCACAAGACGTATGAGCTTAGCACGCGTTCGGTGAACCCGGACGAGATTGGCTTCGAATACGACTAGGGGCGCGGGCAGCGCGGGACATATGGCAGTTGGAATTTTCGACAGCGGGCTTGGTGGCCTGACGGTTCTGAGCGCCGTGGAGGCACGGTTGCCGGAGGTGGCACTGGTGTATCTGGGCGACAATGCCAACGCGCCTTACGGTGTGCGCGATCCCGAGGATATCTTTGCCCGCACCAAGGCGCATGTGCATCGGCTGTGGCATGACGAGGGGTGCAACCTGGTGATCCTTGCGTGCAACACGGCGTCCGCCGCCGCCCTGCGCCGGATGCAGGAGGAAGGCGTGCCGCCGGGCAAGCGGGTGCTGGGCGTCTTCGTGCCGCTGATCGAGGCGCTGACCGAGCGGCAGTGGGGCGACAATTCCGCCCCGCGCGAGGTGGCGGTGAAGCATGCCGCGCTTTTTGCAACGCCCACGACTGTCAGCAGCCGGGCGTTTCAGCGGGAACTGGCCTTTCGCGCCATCGGCGTGGACGTGGAGGCGCAGGCCTGCGGCGGCGTGGTGGACGCCATCGAGGATGGCGACATGATATTGGCCGAAGCGCTGGTGCGCAGCCATGTGGACGCGCTCAAGCGCAAGATGCCCAATCCGCAGGCCGCCGTTTTGGGGTGCACGCATTACCCGCTGGTCGAGGACGTGTTCCAGGCGGCCTTGGGGCCGGAGGTGCAGGTGTTCTCGCAGCCCAACCTGGTGGCGGCGAGCCTGGCCGATTACCTGTCGCGGCATCCGGACATGGCGGATGGCGGGACCGGCGTGCGGTTCCTGACCACGGGCGACCCCAAGCGCACCTCGGACCGGGCGACGCAGTTCCTGCGACGAGGGATCACGTTCCAGGCCGCCTGAGGCCAGCGCGTCGCATTGCGGGGCCGCGCATTCTTCCTTACATGACTGTTAACTGACGAAAGAGGTCTGACATGACCCATAAAATCGCCATTCTGGGCGCCTCGGGCTATACCGGCGCCGAACTTGTCCGGCTGATTGCGACGCATCCCGGGCTGGAGATTGCCGCGCTGTCGGCCAATTCCAAGGCCGGGCAGACCATGGCGCAGGCGTTTCCGCACCTGCGGCACCTCGACCTGCCCACGCTGGTGACGATCGACGAGATCGACTTTTCCGGGATCGACCTGTGTTTCTGCGCCCTGCCGCACAAGACCAGCCAGGAGGTCATCTCGGCGCTGCCCAAGGATCTGAAGATCGTGGATCTGAGCGCGGATTTCCGGCTGCGCGATCCGGCCGCCTATGAGAAATGGTACGGCACCCCCCATGCGGCGGTGGAGATGCAGGAAGAGGCCGTCTATGGCCTGACCGAGTTCTACCGCGATGCCATCCGCGAGGCGCGGCTGGTGGCCGGAACAGGGTGCAACGCCGCGACCGGGCAATACGTACTGCGCCCGCTGATCGAGGCCGGGGTGATCGACCTCGACGACATCATCCTGGACCTGAAATGCGGGGTGTCGGGGGCCGGGCGGAGCCTGAAGGAAAACCTGCTGCATGCGGAGTTGTCGGAGGGGTATCACGCCTATGCTCTGGGGGGGACGCACCGGCATCTGGGCGAGTTTGACCAGGAGTTCGCGGCCATCGCGGGGCGCGACGTGCACATCCAGTTCACGCCGCACCTGGTGCCGGCGAACCGGGGGATTCTGGCGACGGGGTATGTGAAGGGCGAGGCGAAGGCGGTTTACGAGACGCTTTACAACGCTTACGCGGATGAGCCGTTCATCGAGGTGTTGCCCTTTGGCGAGGGGTCCAGCACCCGGCATGTGCGGGGGAGCAACTTCTGCCATATCGGCGTCGTCGCGGACCGCATCGAGGGGCGGGCCATCGTGGTCGCCGCGCTCGATAACCTGTGCAAGGGGTCGAGCGGGCAAGCCTTGCAGAACGCCAACCTGATGTTAAATCTGGACGAGACGACGGGGCTGATGCTGGCGCCGGTGTTTCCCTAGTTTCCCTGAGGAGGACGGGGTAGCGCGATGAAATCACTGAAGAAACAGAGGCGCGTGCAGGTCATTGCCGTGACGGCGATTGCGCTTATCCTGGCCACGGGCCTGATCGGCTATGCCATGCGCGACGGCATCAACTTCTTCCGCTCGCCCAGTCAAGTTATGGCCGAACCGCCCGCACCTTCGGAGACGTTCCGTATTGGCGGGCTGGTCGAGGAAGGCACTCTGGTGCGTGGCGAGGGCGAGACCGTGAGTTTCAGCGTGACTGATGGCGGGGCGTCGGTGCCGGTGCGCTATACCGGCGTTCTGCCGGATCTGTTTGGCGAGAACGAGGGCATGGTGGGCCTGGGCCGCTACGAGGACGGCGTGTTCACCGCGACCGAGATCCTGGCGAAGCATGACGAGGAATACATGCCCAAGGAAGTCGTCGATGCGCTGAAGGAACAGGGCGTTTACCAGGAACCGGACGGTAGCTAAGCCACGCATTAACCATTCCTGACAATCCTTGCCGGCGAGTTCAAATCGCTGGCCAAGGGGGCGCGGAATGCAGACTGTCTCGGAGATCGCAGAGGATATCCTGGCGCGGGAAGGCGGGTTCGTGAATGACCCCGACGACCCGGGCGGGGCCACCAACCATGGCGTGACCATCCACACGATGCGGCGGCTGGGGTTGGACCTTGACCGGGACGGGGATGTGGACGTGGCCGATGTGCGTCGTCTCAGCCGGGCGCAGGCGCAGGACATCTTCATCGACCATTATTACCACCGGCCCGGGATCGCACGGCTGCCGCAGGTTTTGCAGGCCAGCGTGTTCGACATGTACGTGAATGCGGGGTCCAACGCGGTGAAGATCCTGCAACGGCTGTTGCGGCAGATGGGCCACGAGGTGGCCGTGGACGGAATCATCGGCCCACAGACCATCGATGCGGCGGAGCTGGCGCATGGCGTGGCGCCGCTGCATATTGCCGATGCCTACGGGATCGCGCGGCGGAATTACTATTTCCGGCTGGCCGATCAGCGCCCCGCGTCGCGCAAGTTTGCGCGCACCCGGTCGGGTGGCAAGGGCGGCTGGATCCGGCGCGCCGAGGCGTTCATCTCGTCGCGCTATCACATGACGCCGGCGGAGTTTCGGGATCGGGTGGCGAAATGGGACTGATCGAGACGGTCCTGAGCCTGGTCTTCGGCGGGGGGCGCAATGCGGTGGCGGAAACGGCCCAAGTGTTCCGGGTGAATGCCGAGAAATCGGATGAACGCGCCGCCGAATTGCAGGGCGCGGCGCTGGCGCAGCTTGCGGCCGAGTTCAGGGCCGAGCGCAAGGGCTGGTACGACCGGTTAATCGACGGGCTGAACCGGGTGCCGCGCCCGGCCATGGCGCTTGGGACGCTGGGGTTGTTCGTCGCGGCGATGGTCGATCCGATCTGGTTTTCCGAGCGGATGCAGGGGATCGCACTGGTGCCCGAGCCGTTGTGGTGGCTGCTGGGGGCAATCGTCAGTTTCTATTTCGGCGCGCGGCATCAGGCCAAGGGGCAGGAGTTTCAGTGCTCCATCGCCGCCACGATGGCCCGCACCCCACAGGTGGTGGGCAACCTGAGATCCTTGCGCGCGCTGGACGCGGGCAGCGCGGGCGTGGCGGATACCGGGCATGATGCGGGGCTGGCGTTGCAGGTGCAGGAGGTGGAAAGCGAGCCGAACGCGGCCTTGCGCGAGTGGCAGGAGGCGAGCCACGGGCGGTAAACTGACGGCGCGGAATCAAGGCGCGGTACGCGCCGCCGCGCCATCGCTGCCGCCCACCCAGGAGGCGGCGATTTGGCAGACGCAAGCGCTCTGCTTGGACGTTTTTCGGATTTGGCTGGGGTTAAGGTCTGCTGCTCTGCCGTCGGCGCGCCACCCCGGGGGGCAGCGACGGCACGGCCGCGCCCCGCGACAATGTGATCACCCGTCGCACCCGAAATGCGTTGGAGGCGAGGCCCGGGGCGATTATAACCGGGCCATGATCACCGAGCTTGGACATTTCGCCCTCATCCTCGCCTTCTTCGTGGCGTGCTTTCAATCCGTCGTGCCGCTGATCGGCGCACACAAGCGATGGGCGGGGTGGATGGCCGTGGCCGAGCCCGCCGCTACGCTGCAATTCGTGCTGACGCTGGGGGCCTTTGCGGCGCTGACCTGGGCCTTCGTGACCTCGGATTTCTCGCTGGAACTGGTGGTGGCCAACAGCCATTCCGCGAAACCGATGCTTTACAAGATCACCGGCGTCTGGGGGAACCACGAAGGCTCGATGCTGCTGTGGGTGCTGATCGTGACGCTGTTCGGGGCCTTTGCCGCATGGTTCGGGGGCAACCTGCCGCCGACGCTGAAGGCGCGGGTGCTGTCGATACAGGGTCTGATCGGTGTGGCGTTCTTTGCCTTTATCCTGTTCACCTCGAACCCGTTTCTGCGCATGGAAGTGCCGCCTTTCGATGGGCGTGACCTGAACCCGCTATTGCAGGACCCGGGCCTCGCGTTCCATCCGCCGTTCCTCTACCTCGGCTACGTGGGCCTTTCGATGACCTATTCCTTCGCGCTGGCCGCCCTGATCGAAGGCCGCGTCGATGCGGCCTGGGGCCGGTGGGTGCGGCCCTATACGTTGGCGGCGTGGATCTTTCTGACCATCGGCATCGCGTTGGGGTCCTGGTGGGCCTATTACGAGCTGGGCTGGGGCGGCTTCTGGTTCTGGGATCCGGTCGAGAACGCCAGCTTCATGCCGTGGCTCATCGCCGCCGCGTTGCTGCATTCGGCCATCGTGGTTGAAAAGCGCGAGTCGCTGAAAAGCTGGACCATATTGCTCGCCATCATCGCCTTTGGCTTTTCGATGATCGGCGCGTTCATCACGCGCTCGGGCGTGCTGACCTCGGTCCATGCCTTTGCGACGGACCCGGAGCGCGGCGTGTTCCTGCTGATGATCACAGGGTTCTTCATGATGCTTGGCCTGTCGCTCTTTACCGCGCGGGCCGGGGCGATGCAGGCCAAGGGGGTCTTTGGCCTTGTGAGCCGCGAGACGATGCTGGTCGCCAACAATGTTCTTCTGGGCGTGTCGGCCTTCGTCATTTTCGTGGGTACGATCTGGCCGCTGGTGTCGGAGCTAATGTTCGACCGCAAGCTGAGCGTGGGCGAGCCGTTCTTCAACATGGCCTTCACGCCGTTCATGGTGCTGTTGGGGCTGATCCTGCCGGTGGGCGCGATGCTGCCGTGGAAGCGGGGCAACCTGGGCCGGGTCGTGAGGCCGCTGGCGGGGGCCTTTGCGCTGGCCGTGGCGGTGGGTGCGCTGGCCTATGCCATGCAGACAGAGCGCAGCGCGCTTGGGCCGGTGGGCCTGTTCCTGGCCGCCTGGCTGGTGTCGGGCGCGGTGGTCGATTTGTGGAGCCGCACGGGCCGGGGCGGGGGCCGCCTGTCGCGGCTGAAACGCCTGCCGCGGGCGGACTGGGGCAAGGCCGTGGCGCATGCGGGCTTTGGCATCACCATCGCGGGTATCGCCGGGATGCTGGCCTGGGAGGCCGAGGATATCCGCGTGGCGCAGGTGGGCGAAAGTTTCGACGTGGCGGGACTGACCATCACGCTCAACGACGTGCGCGAGGTGGAGGGGCCGAATTACCTGTCCACGATGGCAGATGTGACCCTGTCCAAAAACGGGTCCGAGATCAGCCAATTGAACCCCGAAAAGCGGGTTTACCCGGTGGCGGGGATGCCCACGACAGAGGCCGCGATCGACAATGGCATCCTGCGTGACGTTTACGTGGTGATCGGCGACGAGCAGGCGGCGGGCGGCTGGGCTGTGCGGACCTACTACAAGCCGCTGGCGAACTGGATCTGGGGCGGTGCGATCCTGATGGCGATCGGGGGCGCGCTGTCGCTGTCCGACCGGCGCTATCGCGTGGCGGCGGGTGCGCGCAAGACCCGCGCCGTGGGGGTGCCGGCGGAATGAAACGGCTTGTGCTGATCCTGTGCCTTCTGGCCTCGCCGCTTTGGGCGGTGCAGCCGGACGAGATTCTTGACGATCCGGCGCTGGAAGAGCGCGCGCGGGAGATCTCCTCGGGCCTGCGCTGCCTTGTCTGCCGCAACGAGAGCATCGACGATTCCAATGCGGACCTGGCCCGGGACCTGCGCCTTCTGGTGCGCGAGCGGCTTGTGGCGGGGGACAGCGACGAGGAGGTCATCGATTTCGTCGTGGACCGTTACGGCGAATACGTGCTGCTGAACCCGGTGGCGAGCGGCAGCAACCTAGTGTTGTGGCTGGCGGGGCCGGTGATGCTGCTGTTGGGCGGGTTGCTGGCGGTGGTCTATATCCGCGGCCGCGCGCGGGCGAAACCGGAGGATGAGGCCGGGCTGAGCTGGGCCGAAGAGGCGCGGTTGAAGGAAATCATGAAGGACTGACGCGCCGTCGCGCGTTGCATTTCACGCCCGGGCGGGGTTGATTGGCGTCAAACGCCAGATGGAGGCCCGCCCGATGACCACCTATCAGACCCTGACCTATGACCTGACCGACGACATCGCCGTGCTGCGGATGAACCGCGCTGACAAGATGAACGCGCTCAATACCCAGATGCGGGCCGAGATTACCGATGCGATGCAGCGCGCCGGGCGCGAGGCGCGGGTGGCGGTGCTGACCGGCAATGGCAAGGCGTTCTGTTCGGGGCAGGACCTGTCGGACAACGGCACGGCGGCGGCGCTGGACGTGGAGCGCGTGCTGCGCGACGAGTACGAGCCGATGCTGCGGATGATCTCGGACTGCCCGGTGCCGACCATCGCGGCGGTGAACGGCCCGGCGGCAGGGGCGGGGGCCAACCTGGCGCTGGCCTTCGACGTTGTGATCGCGACCGAGAGCGCCTATTTCCTGCAGGCTTTTGCGCGGATCGGCCTGATCCCGGATGCGGGCGGCACCTACTGGATGCCGCGGCAGGTCGGCGCGGCCAAGGCGATGGGCGCGGCGCTCTTTGCCGAGCCGATTTCGGCGCGGCAGGCGGATGCCTGGGGCCTGATCTGGGAGGCGGTCGAGGATAACGCGTTCGAGATGCACTGGCAGGCGCGGGCGGCGCATCTGGCCAAGGGACCGACGGCGGCCTATGGCGGGATCAAGCGCGCGGTGCGCGGCAGTTGGGAAAACGGGTTCGACAAGCAGTTGGACCTGGAGGCGCAGTTGCAGGGCGAATGCGGCCGGACACGGGATTTCCAGGAAGGTGTGACCGCCTTCCTGGACAAGCGCAAACCGGAATACGAGGGGCGCTGATCAGGCGACGCGTTCGACCAGTTCCACGTCGCTGAGCACGAACGAGCCGCCAAGCCCGGCCAGGATTGCGGCGGGGCGCCGTCGAGGCTCAGTAGCGCGTCGCCGACGACATCCTTCAGGCTGAGGTCCGGCAGGTCGCTGCCCTCCTATGTCAGCACCAGCAACTCCTCGTTCACCTCGAAATCCATGATGTTGGCCGGGCTGCCGGCAAAAAGTGGGGCTGCTGCCGATGAAAAGGTCAAAGCTGTCGCCGCCGGTCACCGTGTCGTCCTGGCCCAAGATCATGATGTCCCAAGATGGCGAGTATCACCATGATGTGCTCGTAACCGACCAGTTGCAGCAATCATGGCGCAGCCGACTGAATCGTAAGTAAATGTACGATCGGGTCCGCCCCGTCGGTTGGCTACAATTTTAATAACCGGACGGCGCAACGAAAAACGCCCCGCACCGGCGGGGCGTTTTGCAGAAGAGCGGGTGCGGCGCTTACCGGTTTTCCATGTCCACGTAGTCGCGCAGCGTCTCGCCCATGTAGAGCTGACGCGGGCGGCCGATTTTCAGTTGCGGATCGCCGATCATTTCCTTCCACTGGGAAATCCAGCCGACCGTGCGGCTGAGCGCGAAGATGGGCGTGAACATTGACGTCGGGAAGCCCATCGCCTCGAGGATGATGCCCGAGTAGAAATCCACGTTCGGGAACAGCTTCTTCTCGGTGAAATAGGGATCGTCGAGCGCCGCGGCCTCAAGCTCCTTGGCGACCTGAAGCGTGGGGTTGTTTTCCACGCCCAGAAGGTCAAGCACCTCGTCGGCGGATTGTTTCATCACCTTGGCGCGGGGGTCGAAATTCTTGTAGACGCGGTGACCGAAGCCCATCAGGCGGAACGGATCGTCCTTGTCCTTGGCGCGCGCGATGAATTCCGGAATACGGTCGGGCGTGCCGATTTCCTGGAGCATTTCCAGGCAGGCCTGGTTGGCGCCGCCATGGGCCGGGCCCCAGAGGCAGGCGATGCCCGCCGCAACGCACGCAAACGGGTTGGCGCCCGACGAAGACGCGAGCCGCACCGTGGAGGTCGAGGCGTTCTGCTCGTGGTCGGCATGGAGCGTGAAGATGCGGTCCATGGCGCGCGAAAGGATCGGGTTAACCTCGTAATCCTCGGCCGGGACGGCAAAGCACATGCGCAGGAAGTTCGAGGCATAGTCGAGCTCGTTGCGCGGATACACGAAGGGCTGGCCCAGCGTGTACTTGTAGGCCATCGAGGCGATCGTCGGCATCTTGGCGATCAGGCGGATCGTCGCGACCTCGCGCTGCCACGGGTCCGAAATGTCGGTGCTGTCGTGGTAGAACGCCGAAAGCGCGCCCACGACGCCGACCATGATGGCCATCGGATGCGCGTCGCGGCGATAGCCGCGGAACAGGAACTGCATCTGTTCGTGCAGCATGGTGTGGTTGGTCACGCGGGTCTCGAAATCTTCCAACTGGGCGGCGGAGGGCAGCTCGCCGTATAGCAGCAGGTAGCACACCTCGAGATAGTGCGATTTCTCGGCCAGCTGGTCGATCGGGTAGCCGCGGTGCAGAAGCTCGCCCTTGCCGCCGTCGATATAGGTGATCGTGCTGTCGCAGCTGGCGGTCGAGGTGAAGCCGGGGTCATAGGTGAACACGCCCGCCTGCGCATAGAGCTTGCGGATGTCGATCACGTCCGGTCCGGCGGTGGGCGAATAGATCGGAAGCTCGTAGTCGTTGCCTTCGATCGTCAGTTTCGCGGATTTGGTACTGTCTGCCATCAGGGTCTCCCTCGTCACGCCGCGGCGCGTGGCGCGCCTTGGCTGCATATTCCAGCACGCCTTACGAACGGGTTAACCGTTCTGCGAGGCAGCATCATTCAGTCGGGCGAGGGATTCCTCCCGGCCCAGGACCAGCATCATGTCAAACACGCTAGGTGTTGCCGCCCGACCGGCCAGCGCGGCCCGCATCGGGCCGGCCAGCTTGCCGAACTTGATATCCTTGGATGCCGCGAACGCATTTGCGGCTTCTTCCAGATCGTTGCGCGACCAGTTAGCATTTTGCAAGTGCGGCGTCAATTCGTTCAGTATACCACGGGATACCGCGTCGAGCTGCGCGGCGGCCTTCTCGTCCGGGCGTATCGGGCGGTTCGCCAGGATAAACTGCGCCTTATCAAGCAGTTCCGGGAAGGTCTTTGCGCGTTCTTTGAGGCAATACATGCCGTCCAGCATGAGGGCCCGTGTCGGCTCGGGCAAGGGCGCGGATTCCGTCACGTCAAGGAATTCATTCAATTCATGCAGCAGCGCAGCATCGTCGCTTGCGGCGATGTGCTGGCCGCAGAGATTTTCCAGCTTCTTGAAGTCGAACCGGGCCGGGGACTTGCCGATGCCGTCGAGGTCGAACCATTGCTGCGCCTGGTCATCCGTGAAGAACTCGTCGTCGCCGTGGCTCCACCCGAGGCGGGCGAGATAGTTGCGCATCCCCGCGGCCGGGTAGCCCTGCTTGTGGTACTCGTCGACGCCGAGGGCGCCGTGCCGCTTGCTCATCTTCTTGCCGTCGGGGCCGTGGATCAGCGGGATATGGGCATAGACCGGCAGGGGCCAGTCCATCGCGGTGTAGATCAGCATCTGGCGGGCGGCGTTGTTGAGGTGGTCGTCGCCGCGGATGACATGCGTGACGCCCATGTCGTGATCGTCCACCGCGACGGCGAGCATGTAGACGGGCGTGCCGTCCGAGCGCAGCAGGACCATGTCGTCCAGCTGATCATTGCGGATGGTGACGTCGCCCTGCACCTTGTCGGCGATGGTGGTCGTGCCGTCGAGCGGGGCCTTGATGCGGATGACGTAGGGCGCATCGGGGTGCGTCGCGGGGTCGGCATCGCGCCACGGGCTGCGGTAGAGGGTGGAGCGGCCCTGGGCCTTGGCCTCATCGCGGAAGGCCTGGATTTCTTCCTGCGTGGCGAAGCACTTGTACGCCTGACCCTTGGCCAGCAATTCGTTCGCCACCTCGGCGTGCCGGTCGGCGCGGGCGGCTTGGCTGACCACGTCGCCGTCATGGTCCAGGCCCAGCCATGCCAGCCCGTCGAGGATGGCCTGCGTCGCCTCGGGGGTCGATCGCGCGCGGTCGGTATCTTCGATCCTGAGCAGGAAAGACCCGCCGTGACGCCGTGCGAAAAGCCAGTTGAAGAGCGCCGTGCGCGCCCCACCGATATGCAGGTATCCGGTCGGCGAAGGGGCAAAACGGGTGACAACTGGCTGCGACATGGGGCCGGTTAACCTTTCGGTAAGCATGGGAGACGTATCAATAACGGTGCCTGTCTATCGGCCCATGAAAAGGGAGACAAGCCTTGGTGCTTTGGCAGCGTGCCGTCGCCGCGTGGCTGGATCAGCGCGGGCACCTGTTTGCATGGGTGCCGGTGATGCTGGCGTGCGGCATCGGGCTCTATTTCGGGCTGAAGTCCGAACCGCCGGTCTTGGTTTACGTGGCGTTGGCCGGGGGCATTGGCGGGGCACTTGTGGTGCTGCGCCTGGTGGACGCGGGACTGGCGCCGGTGATCTGGGCCGTGGCGCTGGTCGCACTCGGGCTCTGCATCGCGGCGTTTCGGGCGCATGGCGTGGCGGATGCCAAGCTGGGCTGGCGTTATTACGGCCCGGTCGAGGGGCGGGTGGTGGATATCGACCGCTCCAGCTCGGACGCGCTGCGGGTGACGCTGGACCGGGTGGTGCTGCGCAACATGGGCCCCGATATCACGCCCGGGCGCGTGCGGGTGTCGTTTCACGGCGCGGCGGAGGGGGCCGATCCGCAACCGGGCGAGACGCTGATCCTGACCGCGCACCTGTCGCCGCCCGCAGGCCCGGTGGAGCCGGGCGGCTTCGATTTCCAGCGGCACGCTTGGTTCATGGGGCTGGGCGCGGTGGGGTATACACGCACGCCTGTCCTGCTGCTGGAACCGGCGTCGGGCGGACAGGTGCTGTTCAAGACGCGCATGGCTCTGTCGGGCCGCATCCAGGCGCAGATGCCGGGTGAAGCCGGCGCCTTTGCCGCCGCGATCATGACCGGGGACCGCTCGGGCATGGGGCAGGAGACGCTGACCGCGCTGCGCGTGTCGAACCTGGCGCACCTGCTGGCCATTTCGGGCCTGCACATGGGCCTGCTGGCGGGGTTCGTCTTTGCCGCCTTGCGGCTGGGGATGGCGGCTGTGCCGGGCTGGGGGCTGCGCCTGCCGACGAAAAAGATCGCGGCGGTGGGCGCGCTGGCGGCGGCGGCGGGGTACCTGGCGTTGTCGGGCGGCAACGTCGCCACGGAACGCGCCTTTGTCATGGTGGCGGTGATGCTGCTGGCGGTGCTGGCGGACCGGCGGGCCTTGTCCTTGAGGGCCGTGGCGCTGGCGGCCTGCATCATCCTGATGTTGCGGCCCGAAGCGTTGATGGGGCCGGGGTTTCAGATGTCTTTTGCGGCAACGACGGCGCTGGTGGCGGTCTTCGGCGCCTTGCGCGACCTTGACTGGCGCTTGGGGCCCAAATGGATGCGGCCGGTCTGGGCGGTCGTCATGTCGTCCTTCGTGGCCGGGCTGGCGACGGCGCCGATTGCCGCCGCGCATTTCAACCAGATCGCGCATTTCGGGCTGGTGGCGAACCTGATGAGCGTGCCGTTGATGGGCGTGCTGGTCATGCCCATGGCGGTGCTCGCGGGACTCTTGATGCCGCTGGGACTGGAAGGACTGGCGCTGGCGGTGATGCAGCCCGCGCTGGAGTGGATCCTGGGCGTGGCGCATTGGGTCTCGGGGCTGGAGGGCGCGCGCGGTACCGTGGTTCGCCCCGGTTCGTGTGTGCTGCCGCTCTTGTCGCTGGGCCTGCTCTTGGTCGTGCTGTGGCAGGGGCGGGCGCGGTTCGCGGGCGTGGTGCCGGTGGCGCTGGCCTTCGTTCTGTGGGCGCAGGCGGAGCGGCCCGATATCCTTGTCTCCGACAATGGCAGCCTGGTGGGGGTGATGACGCCCGAGGGGCGGGCGCCGTCCACGGGTCGTGCCTCCGGCTTTGTCGCGATGAACTGGCTGGAGAATGACGGCGATCCGGTGGATCAGGAGGGGGCGTTCGCCCGCTGGACCAAGGTGGCGGGCGGCGAGGGCTGGCCGATCACCGCCGTGCGGGGCAAGCGCGCGGCGGAAGAATTTACCGATTGCGCCGCGAAGGAGTGGGTGGTGTTCAACAACGTGCCGAAGGTGGAATTGCCATGCCGCGCGATCCATCCCGGTACGTTGAAAGAGACGGGCGCGCTGGCGATCTGGCGAGAGAACGATGGCCTTCGGGCCGTGACCGCCCGCGACATGACGGGCGCGCGGCTTTGGAACACGGACCGCCGGCGGCGGTCCGACTGGCGTTAAAGCGTTTCGCCATTCACCAGAGGCATCAGCTGAAGGCGAAACGCGTGCAACGATTGGCCGTAGTGCTGCGTTTCGCGATAAGCTGTGATCCAGGTTTATCGCGAAACGCTTTAGTAGGTGCGGATGAGGCCGACGAGGCGGCCCTGTACCTTGACCTGATCCTCGGGCAGCACACGGGTCTCGTAGGCCGGGTTCGCGGCCTCGAGTGCGATGGCGTTACCACGGCGGTAGAATTTCTTCAGCGTTGCTTCCTGGTCGTCCACCAGCGCCACGACGATATCGCCGTTGTCCGCCGTCGATGTCTCGCGGATCACCACCACGTCGCCGTCGTTGATGCCCGCCTCGATCATCGAGTCGCCCTTGACCTCCAGCGCGTAATGCTGGCCGGGACCGGCGATCATGCCGCCGGGAACGGCGACATTGTGGCTGGCATGGGCAATCGCCTCGATCGGGACACCGGCGGCGATGCGGCCCATGACAGGCAGTTCCAGCGCGTGCACCGGCTCGACCGGCTGGGCGTTGGCGGGCTGTGCGGCCTCGGGGCGGTCGCCCTCGATCACGCGGGGGGTAAAGCCGCCGCTTTCGCCGCCGCCGATCGCTTCGCCGCCCATGCTTTCGGGCAGCTTGATGATTTCCAGCGCCCGGGCCCGGTGGGCGAGGCGGCGGATGAAGCCGCGTTCTTCCAGGGCCGTGATCAGGCGGTGGATGCCGGATTTCGAACGCAGGTCCAGCGCATCCTTCATCTCGTCAAAGCTGGGCGGCACGCCATCGCGTTGCACCCGCTTGTGAATGAATTCCAACAGGTCGAGCTGCTTTTTCGTCAGCATTTTTCCACGTCTCCACGATCCATGCGTTTACATTTGTTCTACGCATGTTCTCGTTTTGTGTCAACGGGTCTGTGGATAAGCGGTCAGATCGGAACGTATTCGATCCAGTCGCCCTGCGCCCGGGGGGCGTCGTCGGCGGGCCGGATCAGCAGGGCATTGGCGCGGGCCAGCACCGACAGCATCCCGCTGTCCTGGCTGCGTTCGGGCAGGATGGTGCCGTCCTCGACCTGGGCGCGCATGTAATGTTCGCGCGGGCCGCCGGGACCTATGTCGGCGGCAAGCCTGGCAGAGAGACGCGGGGCGGGGTGTGCACCCAAGCCCTGCATCGCGCGGATCATCGGCGCCATGAAGACATGCCCGCAGACCATGGCCGAAACCGGGTTGCCGGGCAGCCCGAGCATGGCCGCGTCCCCCATCCGGCCCGCCATCAGGGGTTTGCCGGGGCGCATTCTGACCTTGTAGAACGCGCGTTCCATGCCGAGATCGCCCGCGACCTTGCCCACGAGGTCATGATCGCCCACCGACGCGCCGCCGATCGTGATGACGAGATCGGCGCCTTTGGCCAGGTCGAAGGCGGTCTCCAACGACTCGCGCGTGTCGCCGGCGATGGGCAGCATCCGGGGCTCGGCGCCCAGGGTGTCAAGCAGGGCGCAGAGGCCAAAGGAATTGGACGCGATGATCTGGTCGGGGCCGGGATCTTCGCCCGGCATCACCAGCTCGTCGCCCGTGGCGATGAGCGCGACCTTGGGTTTGCGGGTGACGGTGACGTCGGCCACGTTCATCGAGGCAAGCAGTGCGACATCCTCGGGGGAGAGCAGGCGCGGGGACTCGATCCGGTCGCCAACCTTGAAGTCGCCACCTCGGGGGCGGATGTTCGGCTTGTCGTCAAGCCTGTCGCCTAGCGTGATACGGTCGCCGTCGCGGCTGACGTCCTCTTGTATGACCACCTTGTCTGCGCCCTCGGGCACCGGCGCGCCGGTGAAGATGCGCACGGCCTGACCGGAGCGGACCGTGCCGTCAAAGCCGTGTCCGGCGGCGGCTTCGCCGATCACGTCGAAACTGGCGCCCGGTGTGGCCTCGGCCTCGTTCAGCGCGTAGCCGTCCATGGAGGAGGCGTCAAACGGCGGCTGATCGCGTCGCGCCTCGGCAGGCTGGGCCAGAACGCGGCCATGTGCCTCGCGCAGAGGGACGGTTTCCGGCTCCAACTGGGAGACGAGCGAGAAGAGGTGGTTAAGAGCCTGGTCGACGGTGATCATTTTGCCTCGTAACGGCCTGATTTTCCGCCGTCTTTCAGCACCACGCGCAAGCCGCCTATTTCCATCGCGCGGTCGACGGCCTTGGCCATGTCATAGACCGTCAACGCCGCGGTGCTGGCGGCGGTCAGCGCCTCCATCTCCACCCCGGTCTGGCCGGTGGTCTTGACCGTCGCCTCGATCCGGATGCCGGGCAGGTCGGGGTCGGGCGTAAGCTCCACCGCTACCTTGGCGATGGGCAGCGGGTGGCAGAGCGGGATCAGTTCGGATGTGCGCTTGGCGCCCATGATCCCGGCAAGGCGCGCAACGGACAGGACATCACCCTTCTTGGCGCGGCCTTCGATAATGATATCAAAGGTTTCAGGCGCCATCTTCACGTGACATTCGGCCACGGCCACACGGTCCGTCACGTCCTTTTCAGAGACGTCGACCATGTGGGCATCGCCCTTGCCGTCGAAATGGGTGAGCCCGGCCATCAGACGTGCGCCGCCGGGGTGGTACCCGACAGGATATCGCGGGTGGCGGCGGTGACGTCTTCCTGCCGCATCAGGCTTTCACCGATGAGGAAACAGCGCGTGCCGTAGCGGGCCATCTCGGCCAGGTCGTCACTGGTGTAAAGCCCGCTTTCCGAGATCAGCAGGTGATCGATCGGGGCCAGCCGTGCCAGCCGCTTGGTGACGTCGAGCGAGGTCTCGAACGTGTTCAAATCGCGGTTGTTGATGCCCAGAAGGTTGGATTTGAGCACGCCGGTGCGCTCCAGTTCCGCCTCATTGTGCACCTCGATCAGCGCGTCCATGCCTTGCGCGATTGCGGCCTCTTCCAGTTCGATCGCCTGCGCGTCGCTGACCGAGGCCATGATGAT
This sequence comes from Roseovarius sp. MMSF_3298, assembly GCF_030733705.1. Classification (NCBI taxonomy): domain Bacteria; kingdom Pseudomonadati; phylum Pseudomonadota; class Alphaproteobacteria; order Rhodobacterales; family Roseobacteraceae; genus Roseovarius; species Roseovarius sp. MMSF_3298. The sequence continues at coordinate 31,049 of NZ_JASHIN010000004.1, read as the reverse complement.
CAGGATGCAGTCGGCGCCCCAGGCGCGGGCCTCGACCACCTGGTAGGGGTCATAGAGGAAATCCTTGCGCAGCACCGGCAGATCGCACGCCTCGCGGGCCTGCGCCAAGTACTCGGGCGCACCCTGGAAGCTGGGCGTGTCGGTCAGCACCGACAGGCAGGTGGCGCCGCCCTCGGCATAGGCCGCGGCGAGCGCGGCGGGGTCGAAATCCTCGCGGATCAGACCCTTGGAGGGGCTGGCCTTCTTGATCTCGGCGATCAGGCCGAAACCGGTCTTGCTGGCCTGCAAGAGCGCGTCGCCGAATGGGCGCACGGTCGGGGCATTCGCGGCCTCGGATTCAAGCGTTTCCAGAGGCTTGTCGGCCTTGGCTGCGGCGACTTCCTCGAGTTTGTAGGCCTTGATTTTCTCAAGGATGGACGGCGTGCTCATGCGGCCTCCGATGTGATTTTGGCAAGTGTTTCGATCCGGGCGCGGGCGGCACCGCTGTCGATGCTGTCGCGGGCCTGCTCGACGCCTTGCCTGAGGTCGTCCGCGTGGCCCGCCACCACAAGGGCTGCGGCGGCATTGAGCAGTACGGCGTCGCGGTAGGCACCCGGCGCCCCGTCCAGCAGGGCGCGGAACGCGCGGCCGTTTTCCTCGGGCGTGCCGCCCAGGATGTCCTCGAAGGGGTGGACGGGCAGACCCGCGTCCTCGGGGTGGATTTCCGCCTCGCGGATTGTGCCGTCTTCCTCCAGCGCCGCCAGTTGGCTGGGGAAGGAGATGCTCAACTCGTCTGTGCCGTCGCCGCCATGCACCAGCCAGGCCCGCTCGGACCCGAGCTTGCCGAGGGTTTCGGCCATGGGACGGATGAGGTCGGCGCTGAACGCACCCGTCAGCTGGCGTTTGACGCCGGCGGGGTTGGTCAGGGGCCCAAGGATGTTGAAGATCGTGCGCGTGCCAAGCTCCGCCCGGACCGGGCCGACATGGGCCATGGCCGGGTGATGCATGGGCGCCATCATGAAGGCGATGCCCGCGCTTTCCAAAGCCTTTTCAACCACATCAGGGCCGACCATCACGTTGATTCCCATCTGCGTGAGAGCATCGGCCGCGCCGGACTTTGAACTGAGGTTGCGGTTGCCGTGCTTGGCCACGGGCACGCCCGCGCCGGCCACGACGAAGGCAGTGGCGGTCGAGATGTTCAGCGTGCCCTTGCCGTCGCCCCCGGTGCCGACGATGTCCATCGCGCCGGCGGGCGCGCGGACCTTGTTGCACTTGGCGCGCATCACGGCGGCGGCTGCGGCGTATTCGTCCACCGTCTCGCCGCGCGTGCGCAGGGCCATCAGGAAGCCGCCCATCTGGGCGGGCGTCGCCTCGCCCTCGAAGAGGGTGGTAAAGGCCGTTTCGGCCTCTTCCCGGGTTAGGGGACGGTCGGCGGCGGCGCCGATCAGGGGCTTCAGGCTGTCACTCACGCGGGCACCTTCATGACGTCGAGAAAATTCTGCAAAAGAGCGTGGCCATGTTCCGAGCGTATCGATTCGGGGTGGAACTGGACACCGTGGATGGGAAGCGTCCGGTGTTGCAGGCCCATGATCGTACCATCGTCAAGTTCTGCCGTGATATCAAGCACATCCGGGCAGGTGTCGCGCGCCACGACAAGGGAGTGATAGCGCGTCGCCTCGAACGGGGTGGGCAGCCCGGCAAAGACGCCAGAGGCAGTGTGGTGCATCGTGCCCATCTTGCCATGCACGATATCGGAATGCCGTGTGACCGTGCCGCCGAAGACCTCGCCGATGGCCTGATGGCCGAGGCAGACGCCCAAGAGCGGCGTGCGCGTGTCCGCCGCCGCTTCGATCAGCGCCTTGCAGATGCCCGCCTGCAACGGCGTGCCGGGGCCGGGCGACAGGAGAATCCCCGCGGGTTTCATCGCCATTGCCTCCTGCACGTTCAGCGCGTCGTTGCGATGCACCTGCACGTCCGCGCCCAGCTCGCCCACATATTGCACGAGGTTGTAGGTGAAACTGTCGTAGTTATCGATGAGCAGCAGCATGTCGCCAATTTCCCGTCCGCGCCGTGTCATTTCGGGCCTATGACCCGGCCTTTCAATCGGGGTATAGATGCTCAGGGTTGCGCGGCAGGGTCAAGAGGCGCAAAACTGTTAAGAAAGAAATAAGAGGGCAAAAGCAGTGTTACGCGGATTTCTTGCCGGAGTGGTGTCGGGAACGGCCTTGTCGGGAATACTTCTGGCCGGGGCCTCGGTGCTGAGCGGAATGCCGGGGAATACCCCGCCGGAGGCGACGCCGGTCGAAGTGCCGGCCGGGTCGGAGTTCGACCAGTCGCGCGACGATGACGCGGCCTCGTTGCCGCAGTTGCAGGAAACGCCCACGCCTGACTCCGTGCCGCAGGTAACCGCGCCCGAACCTGACGATCTTAGCTCGATGGACGGCGCCGACACCACGTCGTCGGGGCAGCCCGAAACCGGCCAGCCCGAAACGGGGCTGAGCACGCCGGAGACGCCCGAGGGTGACAGCGGCCTGAGCGTGGGCAACGAGGAGCCGGTGCTGCCCAACCCGCAGGCCCAGGCGCCCGAGGCGCCGTCGGGCGAGGACGACCTGTCGATTTCCACCGAACCGGCGCAGCCGGCGCTGCCGGACCCCGGCGAGGAGAGCACCGCATTCCCCGAGCCTGAAGGCGCGGATGCCCCCGAGGCGGACAGCGAACCGCAAGCCGAGGCCGAGAGCGGCTCTGGCTCTCAGACGATCCCGGAATCCACGCCCGAGACCTCTGACAGCGACGTGGCCGCGCCGGAGCCACAGGACGACCCGGTCGTCGACGCACCGCAGGAGGCGGAAGAGTCGGCCTCGCCTTCGGCAGAAGCGGACGAAGAGGCTGCGGAGGCAACGAGCGACACGGAAGAAACCGGCACGATCGGTGATATTGCAGAAGGCGTGACCACCAACAGGTTGCCCACCGCCATCGACCCCGCGCCTGAAGCCGAAGCCGGGACCGCAGACGTGTCAGCCGAAGATGCAACCGAAGAGACGGAAGCAGACACCCTGCCGCCGGTCGAACGCTTCGCCGCCGAGTTCGACAACCCCGAGGACAAGCCGCTGATGTCGATCATCCTGATCGACGATGGCACCAGCCCGATCGGCCCCGCCGCGCTGGCCGATTTTCCTTATCCGCTGAGCTTTGCCGTGGATGCTTCGTATGCCAATGCCGCTGACACCGCCGCGGAGTACCGTGCGGCGGGGATGGAGGTTCTGGCCATGGTCAACCTGCCGCAGAATGCCGCCGCGAGCGACGCGGAAACGTCGATGAGTGTTCTGCTGGAGGCCGTTCCCGAGGCGGTGGCGGTTTTCGAGGGGACAGGCACCGGGCTCCAATCCAGCCGCGAGGCCGCCGAACAGCTGGCGCCGATCCTGAAGGACAGCGGCCATGGTCTGGTAATGTTTCCCAACGGGCTGAACACGGCGCAGAAGCTGATCGCGCGCGAGGGCGTGCCGTCGGCCACGGTGTTCCGCGATTTCGATTCCAACGGTCAGAACGCCGCTGCCGTGCGCCGGTTCCTCGATCAGGCCGCGTTCCGCGCGGGCCAGGAAGAGGGCGGGGTGATCATGGTGGGCCGGTTGCGCCCGGACACGATCAGCGCGCTCTTGCTCTGGGGGCTTCAGGACCGGGCGGCCAGCGTGGCGCTGGCGCCGGTCTCGGCGGTGCTGACGGCCGAGTAGGCCAGTTCTGCGTGACGTGACGGTGCGCGCGACGCCTGTTGCGCCACATGTGCGGGATATCGTAGAGGTCGTAAGGAAACAGGTCATTTGCCACAGGCGACGTCGTGGACCTGACGGTGACATCGACCAATTGACCACAGTTCGGGACAGTAATTTCAATGGAAGCCGTCCATCACCCGCTGCAACAGCACAGGCTTGCCGCGCTGCACGACTTCGAGATCCTCGACACGGACCCCGAGCAGGAGTTCGACGAGATCGTGAAGCTGGCCGTGGCGGCCTGTGGCACGGCGATCTCGGTGGTCAATTTCATTGACGCGGAACGGCAATGGTTCAAGGCGGAAACCGGACTTGGCGTGCGCGAGACGCCGCTGGCAACCTCGATCTGCGCCCATGTGATCCTGGAAGAGGAGTTTGCCGAAATCCGGGACACGCTGGAAGACCCCCGGATGCAGGACAACCCGCTGTGCTGTGGCGAGCCGGGCCTGCGCTTTTATGCCGGGGCGTTGCTGACCACCCAGGAGGGGCTGCCGCTGGGCACGCTGTGCGTTCTGGATTACGAGCCCCGTGAACTGACCGCGTTGCAGCGCGACACCCTGCGCGTTCTGGCGCGGCAGGTCATGGCCCTGCTGGAGATGCGCAAGGCGTTGCGGTCGGCCGACATCCTGCGCCGCGAGGTCGATCACAGGGTCAAGAATTCGCTGCAATCGCTGTCGTCCTTTACAAATCTGCAAACCAGGGCCTTTGCCGCGGACGAGGCGAAACTGGCCCTGTCGATGGTCAAGACTCGGGTCGACGCGCTGACACAGCTGCACGACATGCTGTACCAATCCGATGAACTCAGCGTGGTCGAATTGGGTCAGTACCTCACCCAGGTCTGCGCCCAGCTCGAAGGGCTGGCGCCGGCTGAAGTCACGGTCGAGGTCGCGGCGGTATCAGTGTCTGTCGTGGCACAGCAGGCCGTCGCCGTGGGCACCTTCGTGAACGAATTTGTCGCGAATTCCTTCAAGCACGGATTTCCCGACGGGCAGGGCGGTGCGGTCAGGGTCGATCTCGGTCTCGAACCGGACGGGCGTGTCCGGCTGACCTGTTCGGATAGCGGTGTCGGTCTTCCGCCCGACCACGGCGCAAAGACGAGCGGCCTGGGGATGAAGATCGCCGAAGTCGTCTGCATGGAGCTTGGTACGGACCTGGACCTGCGAAACGGCACGCATGGTGTCGTTGCGACACTGACATTCAGCCCAGAGACGGCATAGGGCGGTTCGCGTCCCCCCGACGCGACGGATGACCGACGCGCACCCTGCCGCCCGGCTCAGGCGTGGCGCCACGTGCCGGGCTCTATCCCGTCCAGCGTGAAGTCGCCCACCCGCCAGCGCACCAGCCGCAGGGTGGGGTGGCCAACATGGGCCGTCATGCGACGGACCTGCCGGTTGCGGCCTTCCGAGATGGTGATCTCCAGCCAGCAATCCGGCACCGATTTGCGGAACCGCACCGGCGGGTCACGCTCCCAGATGTCGGGCGGGGCGATGCGGCGGACTTTTGCGGGACGTGTCGGGCCGTCCTTCAAGGTGACGCCGCGTGTCAGCGCGTCGAGCGCGGCGGCATCGGGGTCGCCCTCGACCTGCACTAGATAGGTTTTCTCGGTCTTGAACTTCGGGTTCGACAGGCGCGCCTGCAGCTTGCCGTCATCCGTCAGCAGCAAGAGCCCCTCGCTGTCGCGGTCCAGACGCCCGGCGGGATAGATGCCGGGGATGTCGATATAGGCCGAGAGCGTCGGGCGGGGACTGCCCTCGGTGCCCTTGTCGGTGAATTGCGACAGGACGCCGTGGGGTTTGTTGAAGAGGATCAGCATGCGTGGCGGTGGAGGTGTGCGCAAGGCGCCGCGATGGTGGGGTGGAACCCCACCCTACGTGTTGCCGTCGCCGGTGAAGCGCGTGGCATCGGCGGCGGCGCGGCGGATGGCGTTGGATTTGTGGACGGTTTCCATGTACTCGGCCTCGGCGTCGCTGTCATAGACCACGCCGCCGCCCGCCTGGATGTAAAGTTTGCCGTCCTTCACCACAGCCGTGCGCAGGGCGATGCAGACATCCATGTCGCCGGTGCAGCTGAAATAGCCGACGCCGCCGCCATAGACGCCGCGCTTTTCGGGCTCCAGTTCGTCGATGATTTCCATCGCGCGGACCTTGGGTGCGCCACTGACCGTGCCGGCGGGCAAGCCGGCCAGAAGGGCCGAGAGGGCGTCGTGTTCGTCGGAAAGCTCACCCACCACGTTCGACACGATGTGCATCACGTGGCTGTAGCGCTCGATGATGAATTCCTCGGTGGGGCGCACCGTGCCGATTTTCGCCACGCGGCCCACGTCGTTGCGGCCCAAGTCCAGCAGCATCAGGTGCTCGGCAAGCTCTTTTTGATCGCCCAGCAGGTCGGCCTCGTTGGCGCGGTCCTCTTCGGGGGTGGCACCGCGGGGGCGGGTGCCCGCGATGGGGCGGATCGTGACCTCGCCGTCCATGACCCGCACGAGGATTTCGGGGCTGGCGCCCACCACCTGGAAACCGCCGAAGTTGAAATAGAACATGAAAGGCGACGGGTTGGTGCGCCGCAGGCTGCGGTATAGCGCGAAGGGCGGCTGCGGAAAGTCCTGCGTCCAGCGCTGGCTGGGCACGACCTGAAAGATATCGCCCGCGCGGATGTATTCCTTGGCCTGTTCCACCGCGGCCTTGTAGCCGTCGCGGGTGAAGTTGCTGACCGGCTCGCCCACCTCGTGCGCATCGCCCAGGTCGCGGGCCTGCTGGGGCAAGGCGCGTTCGAGGTCGCGCACCGCGTCCATCACCCGTTCGGCGGCCTGGGCATAGGCCGCACGGGGGCTTTGACCGTCGCTGACCCAGGCGGGGGCCACGACGATCACCTCGCCCTTCACCCCGTCCAGCACGGCCACGACCGAGGGGCGGATCATCACCGCGTCGGGCAGGCCCAGCGGGTCGGGGTTCACGTCGGGCAGGTGTTCCACCAGCCGGATCATGTCGTAGCCAAGGTAGCCGAAAAGGCCCGCGCTGGCGGCGGGCAGGTCGCCCGGCAGGTCGATCCGGCTCTCGGAGATCAGCGCGCGCAGCGTGTCGAGCGGCGAGTCGTCCAGCGCCTCGAACGCGTCGCCGTCGAAGCGGGCCTGCCGGTTGACGCGGCTGGTCTGCCCGTGGCATTGCCAGATCAGGTCGGGCTTCATCCCGATCATGGAGTAGCGACCGCGCACCTCGCCGCCCGTGACGGATTCCAGCAAGAACGCATCGCGGGCCGCGCCCGTCAGCTTCAGCATCAGGGACACGGGCGTGTCGAGGTCGGCGGCCAACCGGGCATAGACGACCTGGTTCTGCCCGGCCTCGTAGCCCTTGGCAAAATCCTCGAATGTCGGGGTGAGGTCCAACGCAGGCGCCCTTACTGGAAGTTGTTGTGCACGGCGTTCAGCGCACCCTGATCGAAATTGACGCCCGCACGGGTGCGGATGTCATTGGCCAGCACCTGGAACAGGTCCTGTGACAGGCCGCCCGCGGTTTCGTTGCGGAGGAACTGGTCGATCTGTTGCAGGTCGCCATCCTCGGGATCGGGGTCCTGAACCGTGTTCAGCTTCAGTACGAAGATGCGACCATTGCCGTTGATCACCTCGACATCGCCCACGTCCATGCCGAAGACGGTCTCGATGAATTCCTGAGGCGCTTCCTCGATGAAGCCGCGGCGGGTGACTTCCTCGCTGCCGTCAACGGTCAGTTCGACCTCCTCGAAGCTTTCGCCGGCGGCGAGTCGACCGACTTTGCCGGCCACCTGTTCGCGCAGAAGCTCGTTGATCTTGGTCTCGGTCCACGCGGCGTTGACGGCGTCGCGGACCTCCTCGAGCGGTTGCAGGGTGGGGGGAACGACCTCGTCAAGACGCATGGCGAAGATGCCGCCATCCTCCAGTTCGATCACCTCCGGATAATCGTCCTCGCTCAGGTTGGCCGCAGCGGCGCGAAAACCCTCGTAGGCGGCGATATCCTCGGACATGCCGGGATGCCAGTCGATGCTGGCCACGCGCATGGCGGTCTCGGCGCCCAGATCCTCGATGGTGGCGCCGCCCGCCAGAAGGTCATCAACGGCGTCGACGCGGCCCTCGACCACGCGGCGGGCGCGGTCGGCGGCGATGATGTCGCGCAGTTCCGGCTCGGCCTCTTCGAAGGTGGTTTCCTGTGCCTGCAGCACCGCGTTCACGCGAAACAGCGCGGGGCCGATGCTGCTGGGAAGGGGGCCGACCACTTCGGACGGGGCGGCCTCGAAAACGGTTTCGGCGGCCTCGCCCAGGTCGGCGGCCTCGACGGTGCCCATGTCGGTATCGGCCAGCTCCAGCCCGCGTTCGGCCACCAGGTCCTCGAAGCTGACCTCGCCTTCGTCCAGCCGGGCCATCGCGGCCTCGGCGGCTTCGGTGTCGGAAAAGACCAGCCGTTCGACCAGCCGGCGTTCGGGCTGGACGAACTCGTCGCTCCGTGCCTCGTAGGCGTCGCGCAGGGCCTGCTCGTCGACTTCGACCGTGTCGAGGATCATTTCGGGCGTCAGCCACGCATAGGTGATGCGCTTGACCTCGGGGCGGGTGAACATCGCTTCGTTCTCGGAATGGAAGGCGGCAAGATCCGCGTCGTCCGGCTCGGGCAGGCCGACCTCCAGATCCTCGCGCCCGAGGATGGCCCATTCGATGCCGCGCTGTTCGCCCAGATATTGCAGCATGGTGTCGGTATAGATTTCGGGCATTGTGACGCCCGACAGCACGGCGGCCTGCACGAAGCTGCGGGCGATCTCGCGGCGGATGTCGTCCTCGAACTCGGATTCGTTCATGCCCAGCCGGTCGAGGGCAAAGCGGTAAGCCTCGCGGTCGAATTCGCCGCCGGGGCCGGTGAACTGCTGCATCGAGGTGATCTGATCGGCCAGATTGGCGTCACCAACCGAGATGTTGTTGACGATGGTTTCATGGTCCAGCGCGCCCTGCACGGTCAGCTGGCCCATGACCCGCTCGGGGATGTTCCTCTGCTGGGCCTGGGCAAAGCTGATGCTTTCACCGCTGTCGGCCTCGGCGGCGCGGATCTCGTTCTGAAGGCCCTGGAAATAGTCCTGGACCGAGATCTCGGCCTCGCCCACGGTGCCGACCGTGCGCAGGGTGCCCGACAGGCTGGTGACGCCGAAGCCGCCGAGACCGAGGATCAGGAGACCCATCAAGATCCAGACAAGCGGTTTCGTGATGCTTTTGGCTGCCATTTGGCCTCCCCCGGGGCTGCTCTTGCGTTCAGGCCTGTCTAAGGCCGGTTTCAGCGAGGAGCAAGGGGCCAGTCGAGACCGGCCAGCCGGTCGAAGAGCGTGCCGATCTCGGCGCGGTTCACGTTGGCGAAGGCCACGCGCAGTTCGCGCTTGCCCTGCGCGTCACCGGCGGGTTGGAACATGGTGCCGGGCAAGAGCAGGATGCCGGCCTCGGCCACCAGTTTCTGCGCCAGTTCATCGGACGGCATGGCGAAGGGATGGCGGAGATAGGCGAAATACGCCCCACAGCCCATCAGTTTCCAGCCCGCGCCGTCGATCTTGGCCATGTTGTCCGAAATGGCGGCGCGGCGGTCGAGGATCTCGTCGCGTTCACCGGCCAGCCATTGGCTGAGGTTCTGCATCCCCCACAGGGCGGCGATCTGGCCCAGCTGGTTGGGGCAGATGGTGACGGTGTCGAGGAACTTCTCGGCCTCGGCCAGGCGCGTGCGGCTGGCGACCATGGCACCCACGCGGTGACCGGTCAGGCGGTAGCCCTTGGAGAAGGAGTAAAGCTGAATGAGCGTGTCGTCCCATGAGGGATCGGTGAAGAGGTCATGCGGCGCGCCGCTGCGGGCGTCGAAATCGCGGTAGGTCTCATCCACGATGAGCGCGATGCCGTGACGGCGGGCCAGGTCAAAAAACGCCCGCACCAGTTCGGCGGGATATTCCACGCCGCCGGGGTTGTTCGGTGTGACCAGCGAGATGGCCCGCGTGCGCGGCGTGATCAGGGCCTCGGCCCGCTCGGGGTCAGGCAGCAGTGCGTCGTCGGTGGGCAGGGGCACGGAGGTGACGCCCTGCATGTCGAGCCACATCTTGTGATTGAAGTACCACGGGGTGGGCAGGATGACCTCGTCGCCCTCGGTGCACAGCCCGGCAATCGTGGCGGCAAAGGCCTGGTTGCAGCCCGAGGTGATGGCGACCTGGTCTGCCGCGATAGCGCCGCCATAGGCGCCGCACCACTGCCGGGCCACTTCCTCGCGCAGATCCGGACGGCCCAGAACAGGGCCGTAAAGATGCGCCTGCGGCTCGTTCAGCGCGGCCTCGGCAATGACCTGGCGCAGCTGGTCGGGCGGCGGGTCCACCGGGGCGGCCTGGCTGACGTTGATCAGCGGGCGTTCGGGCGGGAAGGTGACGCCCTCCAGCCAGCGCCGCGCCTCCATCACCGGGGGCGAAAAGGTCGTCTCGGTGCGGCTTGTCATGATGTGTCCTCAGGCCCCGCGATAGGGTTCGACATATTGCAGGGCCATGTCCCAGGGGAAGAAGATCCAGGTGTCCTGGCTGACCTCGGTGACGAAGGTATGGACCAGCTCGCGCCCCTGCGGTTTGGCATAGACGGTGGCCACATGCGCCTTTGGCAGGGCGGCGCGGACCACTTCCAGCGTCTTGCCGGTGTCCACGAGGTCATCGACGATCAGCACGCCGGTCCCATCGCCCACGAGGTCCGGGTCGGGGGATTTCAGGATCTGCGGCTTGCCTTGCGTCTGGTGGCTGTAGGATTTCACGCTGATCGTATCGACCGCGCGAATGTCCAGTTCCCGCGCCACGATCATCGCGGGCGCCATGCCGCCGCGGGTGATGGCCACCACGGCCTTCCAGTCGGCATCGGCAGGCGCCTCGTCCTGCAACCGCCAGGCCAGCGCTCGTGCGTCGCGGTGCAGCTGATCCCAGCTGACGTGGAAGCCTTTTTCGTGGGGCAGGCGGTCGGTCATCTCAAGCGGTCTCCTTTGCCTCATTCGTCTAGCGCAACACCGCACAAAGCGAAAGCCGGGTTTTGCGCGCGGGCCGGGGCGGTGTACCCTGCGCCGCGAAAGGAATGCTGCGAATGGCCTCGCGCACGCTTGTCTCCGAATGGCGCCTGCCCGGCACGGTCGAGGAGGTGGTCGATGTGCTGGGCGACGCCGAGGCGCTGACCGACTGGTGGGGCGACGTCTACCTGAGCGTGGAGACCCTGAAAGACGGCGACGAAAAGGGGGTGGGGCGCGTGGTGGCGTTTCACAGCCGGGGCAAGCTGCCCTACACGCTGCGCTGGCGCGGCGAGGTGATCTCGGTGCAGGATGCCGGCTGGACGATCCGCGCCCGCGGCGACCTTGAAGGGCAGGGCGTCTGGACCTTCGCGCAGGAGGGTGACGTCGCCGTGGCCCGCTATGTCTGGACAGTGGATGTGGAGCGGCCCTGGATGCGGATCATGGCACCGATCCTCTGGCCGGTTTTCATCGCCAACCACAGATGGGCCATGGCCCGTGGCGAAGAGGGGTTGCGCCACGAGCTGGTGCGGCGGCGCAACGGGTAAGGCTCAGCTCTTGTCGATATCCGGCGCGTCGACAGCCTTCATGCCCACGATGTGATAGCCCGCGTCAACGTGCAGGTTCTCGCCCGTGGTGCCGCTGCCCAGATCGCTGAGAAGATAGAGCGCCGATTTGCCCACGTCCTCGATCGTCACGTTGCGGCGCAGGGGCGAGTTCAGTTCGTTCCACTTCAGGATATAGCGGAAATCGCCGATGCCGCTGGCGGCCAGCGTGCGGATCGGACCGGCGGAGATGGCGTTCACGCGGATACCGTCGCGGCCCAGATCCTCGGCCAGGTATTTCACCGACGCCTCCAGCGCGGCCTTTGCGACGCCCATGACGTTGTAATGGGGCATCACCTGCTCGGCACCGTAATAGGTCAGCGTCAGCATCGAGCCGCCGTCGGTCATGAGTTTCTCGGCGCGGTGGGCCACGGCGGTGAAGGAATAGACCGAGATGTCCATCGTCTTGATGAAATTCTCGCGGCTGGTGTCCACGTAACGGCCGCGCAGCTCGTTCTTGTCGGAAAAGCCGATGGCGTGGACAAGGAAGTCGATCTTGCCCCATTTCTTTTCCAACTCGTCGAACAGCGCCCCGATCGAGGCCATGTCGGCGACGTCGCAGGGCAGGACGGTGTCGCTGCCCAGCTCTTCGGCCAGCGGCGCCACGCGTTTCAACAGCGCCTCGCCCTGGTAGGAGAAGGCCAGTTCGGCACCGGCGTCGGCGCAGGCCTTGGCGATTCCCCATGCAATGGATTTGTCATTGGCCAATCCCATGATCAGCCCACGCTTGCCCGCCATCAGTTGATTTGACATTCAGTGCCCTCGGCCCACTTCGCTTGTCTGACTGCTTTAGGCGATTGCCAAAGGTGCATCAAGCCAAAGACCGGATGCGACGGCATGCGGGCGCCAGAGCGTGGCGGGCGGGTCAGGTTGCACTTGCGCAATCGTGCGGCGCGGTCTAGCGCGGGCTGGGACAAGACGGGTAGGACTGAATGGCTGACAGAACCGGAAAATTCGCGGGCGACGATCCGTTCGAGATCGCCCGCGCGTGGCTGGCCGAGGCGGAAGCCGCGGAAATCAACGATCCCAATGCCATGGCACTGGCGACGGTGGACCCCGACGGCCTGCCCAACGTACGCATGGTCTTGCTGAAAAGCATCGGTGCGGACAGTTTCGTCTTCTACACCAATTACGAAAGCGCCAAGGGGTCCGAGATCGCGGCCAGCGGCAAAGTCGCGCTGGTGCTGCACTGGAAATCGCTCCGCCGCCAGATCCGGGTGCGTGGCACGGTGACCCGAGAGGACGGGCCCGAGGCCGACGCCTATTTCGCGTCGCGCTCGCTGAAAAGCCGGCTGGGGGCCTGGGCATCGAGACAATCGCAGCCCTTGGAATCTCGTACGGATTTGATGGCCGAGGTCGCTCGCGTGACCGCCGCCAAGGGGCCGAATCCACCGCGTCCCGAGTTTTGGGGCGGGTTCCGTATCGCTCCGGTTGAAATCGAATTTTGGGCGGATGGCGCGTTCCGTTTGCATGATCGGTTCGTCTGGCGCCGCGAAGCACTTGAAAACGCTTGGGAAATTACACGACTCAGCCCGTAGGGTGAACAAAGCGCAAGCATGCAAACCTTTGATCGCTATGTGATTCTCTTGAATACGCCGCGCACTTCGGCGCAATATTCGTGAACAGCCTGAAAAGAAGGCGCAACCGGACAGTGAACGTGGAAAATTCGGCAGACGGCACCAGGCAATTGCATGGCCATGTGAAATGGTTCGATCCCGTCAAGGGGTTCGGCTTCGTCGTGGCAGACGAAGGCGGTCCGGATATCCTGTTGCATGCCAATGTGCTGCGGAACTTCGGCCAAAGCTCGGTCGCCGACCGGGCGGGTATCCTGCTGACCGTCCAGGAAACCGAGCGTGGCGTTCAGGCCGTCGAGGTGCTGCAGATCGAGCCGCCCGAGGATGCCGACTCCACCGGGCTTGCCGACCTGGAAGGCGTCGACCCCGAGGTGATCCGATCCGCCCCGCTGGAACCGGCGCGGGTGAAGTGGTTCGACAAGGGCAAGGGGTTCGGATTTGCCAACACCTTCGGACGCGACGAGGATGTCTTCGTTCACATAGAAGTGTTGCGCCGGTCGGGCCTTGCGGACTTGCAGCCGGGCGAGGCGCTTGCCATTCGTGTGATTGAAGGGAAACGCGGCCGGATGGCCACGGAGGTGTGTGGATGGGAAATGGCGGTCAAGGAATCCAAAGACTCCTGACAGGCGCGGCGGCGCTGGTATTGATGGCGGGCGCGGCGATGGGTGCCTGCCGCGAAGACAAGGTCGACCTGCGCGGCGACTGGGGCTCGGCCAGCTTTACCGTGGAACTGGCCGACGACAATGCCGAACGGGCGCAGGGCCTGATGAACCGCGAAAGCATGGCGCGCTCGGCGGGGATGCTTTTCGCTTATCCGGCCCCGCGCCCGGTGCGGTTCTGGATGCGCAACACGCTTATTCCGCTCGACATGATCTTTCTCGATCAGGCCGGCACGGTGCAAAAGGTGCATCACGAAGCCCAGCCGCTGGACGAGTCGCTGATCTATGGCGGCGATGCCATCCAGTACGTGCTGGAGATCAATGGCGGGCTGGCCCGGCAGATGGGCATTTCCGAGGGCAGCGAATTGCGTCATCCGGTGATCGGAGACAATGCGGCCTGGCCCTGCGACGCCGAATAGGTCTACGTGCGCCCGGGATGACATGTCGCCTAGTTTTCGGGCGCGTCGCAAAGGGGCTTTCCATTCGATGCAAAGCCCTCTAAACGGGCGGCACGGTCCGGGGCGTGGCGCAGTCTGGTAGCGCACCTGTTTTGGGTACAGGGGGTCGTAGGTTCGAATCCTGCCGCCCCGACCATTTTTTTCCGACATGACGATGATGACACGCGGGGCACTCGCCTTTGGGTCGATTGTGTGGATAACACAGTTGAGCGTGTTGCCGGGACACGCGCCCGCACTATGTATGGGTTCTTGCGCGCCCGGAACACCACATCTGGTGGATTGTCGGTCCCTTGCCCATGCCCATACCGAACTCGTTTGTTCAGAACCGGCTAAGCCACACGGATAAAAGCGCTTTTTTCGCCCCTTTTTTGGGCGGGCGTCGACACGCGCTCGGAAATGAATCGGGGCGAGCGCAAAACCGCCGCTGTGGATAAGCCGGTCAACTGAATTTTTTAGGTCATCTTGGTAAAAAATCCGTTGACCGTTTGTGGCTACATACGTCAGGTTGTGCAGGCGGATCAGCAAGCCACAAGATATAGTGGCGCGGATCTGGGTAGGGACAGAAACCCAAGACTTCCACCGGCAGGGCCGGACAAAGCCAGGTGCGACCGGATGCGGCGCATCGGCAGGTATGGGTTTTGCCTCCCGGTCCACTGAGACGCGAGGGTTTGCGGCCAGAAAGGTCGTGCTGGTCATAATAACGCTGGATCATGGGGCAGCCAAAATGAAGATCGAAAGAAAGTTTACCAAGGCAGGTCAGGACGCTTATGCGGAGCTGGACTTCGTCACCACGAGTTCGGAAATCCGCAACCCTGACGGCACCACCGTCTTCAAGCTGGACGAGGTCGAAGTCCCCGCCAAGTGGAGCCAGGTCGCCAGCGACGTGATTGCCCAGAAATATTTCCGCAAGGCCGGCGTTCCGACCGCGTTGAAGAAGGTCGAGGAAAAGGACGTGCCCGAGTTCCTGTGGCGCTCGGTTCCCGCCAGCGACGACACGCCGAAAACCGGCGAAACCAGCGCCAAGCAGGTGTTCGACCGGCTGGCCGGCGCCTGGGCCTACTGGGGCTGGAAGGGCGGCTATTTCACCACCGAGGAAGACGCCCGCGCCTATTTCGACGAGATGCGCTTCATGCTGGCGCGTCAGATGGCGGCGCCCAACAGCCCGCAATGGTTCAACACCGGCCTGCACTGGGCCTATGGCATCGACGGCCCCGGCCAGGGCCACTACTACGTGGATTTCAAGACGGGCGAACTGACCAAATCGAGCAGCGCCTATGAGCACCCGCAGCCCCATGCGTGCTTCATCCAGTCGGTCAAGGACGACCTTGTCGGCGACGGTGGCATCATGGACCTGTGGGTGCGCGAGGCCCGCCTGTTCAAGTACGGATCGGGAACCGGCACGAACTTCTCGTCGCTGCGGGCGGCCAACGAGCCGCTGTCGGGCGGCGGCAAGTCCAGCGGCCTGATGGGTTTCCTGAAGATCGGCGACCGCGCGGCGGGCGCGATCAAGTCGGGCGGCACCACGCGCCGCGCCGCGAAGATGGTGATCTGCGACGTCGACCACCCCGATATCGAAGATTTCATCAACTGGAAGGTCATCGAGGAACAGAAGGTGGCGTCCATCGTCGCCGGCTCCAAGATGCACGAGGCCAAGCTGAATGATATCTTCGGCGCGATCCGCGCCTGGGACGGCAGCACCGAGGATGCAGTCGACCCCAGCAAGAACGAGCAGCTGAAAGCGGCCATTCGCGGCGCGAAAAAGTCGGCGATCCCGGAAACTTACGTCAAGCGGGTGCTGGACTACGCCAAGCAGGGCTACGAGAGCATCGAGTTCCCGACCTACGACACCGACTGGGACTCGGAAGCCTACGCCAGCGTCTCGGGCCAGAACTCCAACAACTCGATCCGCGTGACCGATGCCTTCCTGCAGGCGGTCAAGGACGACGCGATGTGGCCGCTGACCAACCGGACCGACGGCAGCGTGGTCAAGGAAATCCCGGCGCGTGAACTGTGGGAGAAGGTGGGCCATGCCGCATGGGCCTGCGCCGATCCGGGCATCCAGTACCACGACACCGTCAACGCCTGGCATACCTGCCCGGAAGACGGCGCGATCCGCGGCTCGAACCCGTGCTCGGAATACATGTTCCTCGACGACACGGCCTGCAACCTGGCCTCGATGAACCTGCTGCAATTCTTCGACGGCAATACCTTCGATTCGGAAGCCTATGTTCACGCCACGCGCCTTTGGACCGTGACGCTGGAGATCTCGGTCACCATGGCGCAGTTCCCCAGCCAGGAAATCGCGCAGCTGAGCTACGAGTTCCGCACGCTGGGCCTGGGTTACGCCAATATCGGCGGCCTGCTGATGAACATGGGCTACGGCTATGACAGTGACGAGGGCCGCGCGCTCTGCGGTGCGCTGACCGCGATCATGACCGGCGTGGCCTATGCCACCTCGGCCGAGATGGCCAAGGAACTGGGACCGTTCGCCGGCTACAAGCGCAACAAGGCGCATATGCTGCGGGTCATGCGCAACCACCGCAACGCGGCCTATGGCGCGACCGAGGGCTATGAGAAGCTGGCCGTGAAACCCGTGCCGCTGGACCTGGCCAACGTGCCCGACAGCCGCCTGGCCGATTTGGCGATGGCAAGCTGGGACGAGGCGCTGACGCTGGGCGAAAAGCACGGCTACCGCAACGCGCAGTCGACCGTGATCGCGCCCACCGGCACCATCGGCCTGGTGATGGATTGCGACACCACCGGAATCGAGCCCGACTTCGCGCTGGTCAAGTTCAAGAAGCTGGCCGGTGGCGGCTACTTCAAGATCATCAACCAGTCGGTGCCCGCCGCGCTTGAAAAGCTGGGCTATGGCAGCGCCGAGGTCGAAGAGATCGTCGCCTACGCCGTGGGTCACGGCACCATCGGCAACGCGCCGGGCGTCAACCACACCACGCTGGCCGGTCACGGCTTTGGCGCCAACGAGCTGGCCAAGGTCGACTCCGCTCTGGGCAGTGCCTTCGATATCCGCTTCGTCTTCAACCAGTGGACGTTGGGCGAGGAGTTCTGCAGCAACGTGCTGGGCATCCCGGCGGAAAAGCTGAACGACCCGACCTTCGACCTGCTGGCCTCGCTGGGCTATTCCAAGCAGGACATCGAGGCGGCCAACGACCACGTTTGCGGGACGATGACGCTGGAAGGCGCACCGCACCTCAAGGAAGAACATTACGTGGTCTTCGACTGCGCCAACCCGTGCGGCAAGAAGGGCAAGCGCTTCCTGTCGGTGAACTCCCACATCGACATGATGGCGGCGGCGCAGTCGTTTATCTCGGGCGCGATCTCCAAGACGATCAACATGCCCAACGACGCCACCATCGAGGATTGCCAGGCCGCGTATGAACGCAGCTGGCAGATGGGGGTGAAGGCCAATGCGCTCTATCGCGACGGCTCGAAACTCAGCCAGCCTCTGGCCGCCGCGCTGGTCGAGGATGACGACGAGGCCGCCGAGGTGCTGGAGAGCGGGTCGGCACAGGAAAAGGCCGCCGTTCTGGCCGAGAAGATCGTCGAGAAGGTGATAGTCAAGGAAGTGGTCAAATCGCACCGCGAGAAGATGCCGGAGCGTCGCAAGGGCTATACCCAGAAGGCGGTCGTCGGCGGGCACAAGGTGTACCTGCGCACGGGCGAATACCAGGACGGGTCGCTTGGCGAGATCTTCATCGACATGCACAAGGAAGGCGCGGGTTTCCGGGCGATGATGAACAACTTCGCCATCGCGGTTTCGGTCGGTTTGCAATACGGCGTGCCGCTGGAGGAGTTCGTGGATGCCTTCACGTTCACCAAGTTCGAGCCGGCGGGCATGGTGCAGGGCAACGACAGCATTAAGAACGCGACGTCGATCCTGGACTATATCTTCCGCGAACTGGCGGTCAGCTATCTCGACCGCACGGACCTCGCACATGTCAAACCCGAAGGCGCGTCTTTCGACGACCTCGGTCGCGGCGAAGAGGAAGGCGTGAGCAATATCAAGGAGATGTCGGGCGAAGCTGCCTCGAAATCCCTCGAAGTGCTCAAGCAGATCAGCTCGACCGGCTACCTGCGCAAGCGTCTGCCCCAGGAACTGGTGGTGCTGAACGGCGGGGCCGCGCTGGCCACGGCGCTGGACAGCGGTGACCCCGAGACGGCGCTGCAAACGCTGGTGCCCGAGACCAAGACTGTCAGCGCGACGACCAGCACGACGGCGGTCTCAACTGGCACGTTGGGCATGAACGCCGCGACCAAGGCGCGGATGCAGGGCTACGAGGGCGAGGCCTGCGGCGAATGCGGCAACTACACGCTGGTGCGCAACGGCACCTGCATGAAGTGCAACACCTGCGGCGCGACGAGCGGGTGCTCTTGAGGAGGCGTGATACAATGAAGTCATTAAGAGACTTGTTCGCTAAGCTTCCCGCTGACGGGAACGTGCTAAATGCACTGCGCCAATTCAATCTAGCTCCTGCTAAGCTTGGAAAAGCGGCTTCGGTACGGGAACTTGCAGAAAGATTGGGCTTGGATGTGCATCAAGTGGACCTGCCTAACGGTATGGCGGGGCGGCTCGTATCTGATCCATTCTCTGACAGTGGATTCGCTATCGAGGTAAACAAGAGGCACAGTGTTCTCAGTAGGCGTTTCACCGTA
Source organism: Roseovarius sp. MMSF_3298 (assembly GCF_030733705.1). Taxonomy (NCBI): domain Bacteria; kingdom Pseudomonadati; phylum Pseudomonadota; class Alphaproteobacteria; order Rhodobacterales; family Roseobacteraceae; genus Roseovarius; species Roseovarius sp. MMSF_3298. The sequence continues at coordinate 12,326 of NZ_JASHIN010000004.1, read as the reverse complement.
CTTCACGAGATTGGCCACTTCTTGCTTCACGCCGACCGTATGGATCCGCTTGCCGATGCTATGCTCCTAAGCCGTGGCGATGACGAGTTCTATTTTAACCAAGGCCAAGAGCGCGAGGCGAATGCCGTGGCCGATGTGCTCCTCTTTGGCGACGGAGCGATTGAAGCAGCAGCGTCGCTTCACCGAGGCGATCTTGACGCTCTGTCGAAACACTTTGGCGTAACGCGAAATATGATCAGCGTTGCAATGAAAAAGTTTGGGGTGAACTAGAGACACACATCCCTGGGGGATGTGCAGGGGCGGTCCCGGTTTGGCGTTAGGCCGGCCGCCCCGACGAGACAGGCCAGCGGCGCGAGACATCGCGCGGGGTCTGAAGACTAGGGTGGGGGCAGACTATCGCTCTGACCCATCCTGATCCGGGGCGGGTGCGCTCGCCCCTGACGCAGCTCAGGCCGCAGGCAGAAACCGGGCGGTACATAAAGAGTGAGCCTGAGCGGCGAAACTAGACCCGGGGGGCTTCGGCCCCCCGTTTTTCTTTGTTTCTCAGGGGCGTAGCTGCCATTCTTCCCAGACGAAGGGGTAAGACCAGACGCAATGATGGGTCTTGTCCAGCCGGGCGCGGATATCGTCGCGCAGCGCCTTCATGTCGGGTTCGAACAGGTGAAACTGCACTTGCAGCCGGTCGATCCTGGTGATGTCGCCGGTCTCGATCAGTGCGGACAGCAGGTCGTATTCGCTGCCCTCGATATTCACTTTCATCAGTGCGATCCGGTCCACCGGCGTATGGGCAAAGAAATCCGACACCGACATGGTCTTGACCTCGAAGGCGCGGCCATGATCGGCCACCGAAGACGACGCATCGCCCGCATCCGAAAGCTCCATCGTGCCGGTGGTCGAGCCGATGGCCAGCTGGTGCACATGCACGTGGTCGCGGCCCGCGAATTTTGTCTCCAGCGCCTCGGCAAAGCCGGGATGCGGCTCGAAGAGGTGCATCTGCGCGGCGGGCTGCTGGTCCAGCACGGCATCGGTCCATTCGCCGCGAGAGGCGCCCAGGTTGAACACCACGTCGCCCGGAACAAGATTGCCATACTGGTAAAGCCGCGCCGCGCCGTTCTGCCGCCGCCACATGCGGCAGGCATCGTAGAAGGCGGCCTTCCACGGGTTGCGGCGACGGTCGAGCCATCGGGTGAGTGGGGCCATCGGCACGCTCTTTCCTTGTGGTGTTCGCGCGACGTGATAGCCAAGTTCACCGTCCAAGACGAGAGCGGATCGGCCCTCGGCGTCAGGGCGTCGCGCGCTGCACCATGCCGAAAAGATCGCGCGGGTCGTCCGGGTCGGCCAGCAGGTCGAGATCCAGAAAGCAATCCGTGCCGGGGATGTGGTCGCGGATGTAGCGCAGCGCACTGAAATCCTCGATGGCGAAGCCGACGCTGTCGAAAAGCGTGATTTGCCGGTCGCTGGTCCGCCCTGGCGCGGCCCCCGACAGGACCTGCCAGAACTCAGTGACCGGGTGGTCCGGGTCCATTTGCTGGATCTCGCCCTCGATCCGGGTCTGCTCGGGGTATTCCACGAAGATGTCCGAGCGGGTCAGGATCGCCGGTGCAAGTTCCGTCTTGCCGGGACAGTCGCCGCCGATGGCGTTGATATGCACCCCTTCGCCGATCATGTTGTCGGTCAGGATGGTGGCATATTGCTTGTCCGCCGTGCAGGTGGTGATGATCTGCGCGCCTTCCATGCTTTCCTCGGCGCTGTCGCATTCCACCACGTTCAGGCCCAGCCCCTTGAGGTTGCGCGCGGCCTTGCGCGTGGCGGCCTTGTCGATGTCCCACAGACGCACGGTCTTGAGGCCAAGGACGGCCTTCATCGCAAGGCTTTGGAATTCCGACTGCGCGCCGTTGCCGATCATCGCCATGGTGTCCGCGCCCTTGGGCGCAAGGTGCTTGGCCACCAGCGCAGAGGTGGCCGCCGTGCGCAGGGCGGTCAGCACCGTCATCTCGGTCAGCAGGACGGGATAGCCTGTGTCGACATCCGCCAGAAGGCCAAAGGCGGTCACGGTCTGCAAGCCGTCCTTAGTGTTCTTGGGGTGGCCGTTCACGTATTTGAAGCCATAGGCCTCGCCGTCCGAGGTTGGCATCAGCTCGATCACGCCCACGTCCGAGTGGCTGGCCACGCGGGGCGTCTTGTCGAAGAGCTCCCACCGGGCGAAATCGGCGGCGATGTATTCGGCAAGGCCTTCCAGCATCTTCTCGATGCCGATCTGGTGCACGAGGCGCATCATGTTCTCGACAGAGACGAACGGAACGAAGGCTTTGTCCGAGGGGGCGAGGATGGGCATGTCAGGCTCCTTTGAAATCAGGCGAAGGCGCGGGTCGGGCGGTCGAAGATGCGGCGGCCGAGGGCCGAGGCGGTCAGATCCACCATCACCTGCGCGGTGCGGCCCCGCTCGTCCAGGAAAGGGTTGAGTTCGACGAGATCGAGCGAGGTCATCAGACCACTGTCGCAGATCATCTCCATCACCAGATGCGCCTCGCGGATCGTGGCGCCGCCCGGCACGGTGGTGCCCACGGCAGGCGCGATGCCGGGGTCAAGGAAATCGACGTCGAAGGATACGTGCAGCATCCCGTTCGCCGCCGCGACGGTGTCGAGGAAGGCGGCGAGGGGCCGCGCGATGCCCTGTTCGTCGATGCTGCGCATGTCGTGGCGGTGGGCGGGCGTGGATTGCAGGAATTCGCGCTCATCGGGGTCGACGGAACGCAGGCCGAGGAAGCAGATGTTCTCATACGGCACCGGGTTGGCGACCTGCGGAAACCCGTCAAATCCTTCGCGGCCCGTGGCATAGCCCAGCGGCGTGCCGTGCAGATTACCGGATTCGGTGCTTTGGGGCGTGTGAAAATCGGTATGGGCATCGAGCCACAGTACGAACTGGGGCCGATCCACGCTTGCCGCGTGGTCGGCCACGCCGATCACGCTGCCCAATGACAGCGCATGGTCGCCCCCCAGGAATATGGGCAGGCCGGTCTCCATCGCTTTCCTGGCGGAGGCGGCGATGCTCTCGGTCCAGCCGATGGTTTCCGCAGGCTGGACGAGGTGGCCCGGCAGCGAGGCGGGTGCGGTGGCCGGGGCAGGGGCCAGGTTGCCCCAGTCCTCTACCGTATGACCAAGCGAGGCGAGGGATTTCTCGATCCCCGCCACTCGCAGCGCGTCGGAGCCCATCAGGCATCCGCGCCTTGCCTTGCCGCTGTCCACGGGGGCACCGATGAGAATGCAATGCGACGGGGTCATGGCGTGGCTCCTTTTGGTGTTGGCCAGAATGTTGTTGCTAAAAAGATCGGATTGAAGCAGGTATTTTGTCCATAACGAAAGTAAAATAGGCAAAACGGAGGCTTTGTTCTGCGAAATGGATGCGGTGGATCAGAAACTGCTGTCGGCGCTGCGCCATGACGCGCGCGCGTCGCTGTCGGAACTGGCGATGACGCTGGGCGTGTCACGCACCACGGTGCGGTCGCGGATCGACCGGCTCAAGGCCTCGGGCGAGATCGTGGGCTTTACCGTGGTGGTCAAGCAGGACACGGTCCGTGACCCGGTGCGGGGGCTTATGATGCTGGGGATCGAAGGGCGCGGCACCGAACGGGTGGAACGGCGCCTGCGCGGGCTCTCCGCCGTGCGGGCCTTGCACAGCACCAATGGCCGCTGGGACCTGATTGTCGAGATCGGGGCCGAAACGCTAGAGGAACTCGATACCGTGCTGGCCGAGATCCGGCGCTTCGAGGGCGTCGCGACCTCCGAGACCAGCCTGCTGCTGAGTACGAAGAAACAGGCCGGTTAGGCTGTGCGGCGCAGCGCCATCGTCCAGAAAACCGCGAAGAGCAATGACGCCAGCATGTTCCAGCTGGCCATCGACAGGCCCAGCATCTCCCACGGGACCTCGTCGCAGCGCACCAGCGGCGCGGACATGATCTGGTCCATCAACTCGTCGGTGCTCATGCCGCTGGTGCTGCCCGCGGTGCACGAGGAAGGGCCTTCCCACCAGCCGCGTTCTACGCCGGTGTGATAGCCGCCGATCCCGGCGGTGGTCAGCGCCGCGAGCAGTCCCGCGCCGAGCAGCAGCCGCATCGCCCCGATGCCCAGCGGGACCAGCAGCACCAGCGCCCCGATCGCGATCGCCGCGCCGTGAGGCCAGCGCTGCCAGATACACAGCTTGCAGGGCGCAAGGCCCCCCACATGTTGGAACGCCAGCGCCCCCAGCAGAAGGGTCAGCGAGCCGCCAGCGGCAAGGATCACATGAGAATTACGGGTCACATTGGCCTCGAACGATAAGTGACGGGTGAATTAGATCGGGTTGGTGTGGCGGTGCAAGCGTTCATCTTGCCGCGTCACAGGCCAAGCCATCCCTTGATCAGGCTGACAAGCGTCGCCCCGGCGAAAATCAGCGTGGCGATCCACGCGGTGCCCAGCACGGCGCCGATCAGCACCAGGATGCCGTCACGCTGCAACAGGCCCATCGCCACCACCACCACGGCAAAGCCCGGCACGGTGTTGGTGGCGGGCAGAGGGACAAGGATCGACGCGCTGAACAGGACCAGCGCCAGGCCGACGACCTGATCCAGCGGCTTGCGGGTCAGGAACGCAAGGCGCGGTTTGCTGACCGCCTCGATTCGGCGCAGCCATGGGCCCGCGCGGCCGGATAGCCTGTGCAGACTGTCGCTGGTGACCTGTCGGGCGGCCAGATTGCCCGGCAGCCACGGCACCCGCCGCCCAATGGCGATCTGGATGGCGACGAACATCAGCGGCAGAGCCACAACCTGCGGCACGCCGTAGAGAAACGGGATGCAACAGGGCAGGGCGAGTATCAGCAGGAACAGTCCGAAAGCGCGTTCGTGAAGCTGTTCCAGAATCCAGCCGAGCGACACACGATCGCCCGCCGCAAGAGCTGTCAACTGGTCAAGCCGGTCCGATATCGCGATATCTCCCGGCGGTTTCGCGGTCATTCCTGTGGGCCCTTGGTCAACGGATCGCAAAAGATCGGCAGGTCTCGGGTAGCAAATCGCACGTCCGGACGCCAGCGCCAGTTCGCCTATTGTCCTTGCCCGACGAGTTGGGTACAGGTTGGGTCCGTGCCCAAGTGGCGGAATGGTAGACGCAGGGGATTCAAAATCCCCCGGTAGTGATACCGTGCCGGTTCGAGTCCGGCCTTGGGTACCAATGACTTAGCGAATTTCTGGCTGGGTCGGTATTGGCGCGTTCACACTGTGCGTTCACAGAGTCACGTTTCGTTTTTGTTCTGTTCTTGCGCTGGATTTCGCTGCGCATTGCAGTAAACGACCTTGTCCATCGTGAGCGCTGGCTTCAGTCATTTTGGCGAGAATGGGCGGAGAGCCGACCTTCGCTGTTCTATGTACGAACGACCGCAAAGCGCATTTTCTGCGGTTTTGACGCAGGGCCGCTTTGGGCCGGAAGTTGGCTTTGGAGCTCTTTCGCTCCTGCGCCGCCTTCGACAGCGCGCGCTTGTTCGCCCGCTTCCGGTAGTACGCCACCATCCGCGCGCTCTTTCCGGTCACCGCCTGGATCTCGGCGCCTGACGCGCCGGCTTCCGCGGGTTGAATGAACGCCAGCTTGTATTTATTCCGAGCTAAGCGAAGGGATTTGATGTCAAACCGCCATATCCAAACTGGCAATCGTCTCTCTTGGCAACGATAGGGTAAACGTACTCCCGACACCGACCTCGCTATGCACTTTGATGGTGCCGCCTTCCAGTTCGGCGAGTTCTTTCACGACAGCCAGGCCCAGCCCGGTTCCTTCGACACTTCGCGTCGACGATGAATCAATCTGGTGAAACGGTTCGAATATCCTATCGATTTCCTCGGGCTCTATCCCGGCGCCGGTGTCGGAGACGTCGATGTGAACCTGGCTTTCTGTTTCAGTGACGCTGACCGATACTTTCCCGGAATCCGTGAACTTGATGGAATTCCCCAGTAAATTGATGAGAATCTGTCGTGTGCGCGTCACATCCGCCCAGATGAGACTGGACCTCAAGCTAGTCTCGAGCCTCAGACCTTTCTGTTCGGCCAGAATACTCATCTGTGCCACCACGGGCTGAACAACCTGTTCCACATCACAGACCTTTGGATCGGCCTTCATGCTCCCAGCCTCTAACTTGGCGTAATCGAGCAACTGGTTTACCAGGAACAGAAGGTGCTCGCCTGATTTGTCGATCTTTTCCATCGCGGTAGTTGTAAATCCCACCACTTCATCGAAGCTGGCTTGCATGTCGCTGACATCAGTCGGACGCAGTTTCAACCGCTCATCCAGTTGCTTTGCAGAGGGCAACTGGCGCAGGTTTTTTCCGAGCCTTGAGAAACCCAGAATAACAGTCAAAGGCGTTCGGAGTTCATGGCTCAAGACACTCAGGAAGTTCAGCTTGGCACGGTCCGCAGCTTCAGCTTTTTCTCTAGCTTCGTTCAGGGCTATGATGTCCAACTGAGCTTGCGCCTCTCTGGCCTCTAATTGCCCTGAAACTCGGAGCAAACGCAGGACAAGCCAAATCAGCACCACCCCGCTCGCCAATCCAAACATCAGGAGCGCAGGGAACATCTTAAGGAACAGGTCCATGCCTGGCTGGTGGGGCTTCCACACGAGCCAAGAAAGAATGTTTTTGGCGGGGTCAGTTACCGCAAATCCCGCCATGTCCTCGTCGGGTGGAGCGGATTGAAACGCGGTTCTATCAAGCTCGATTGCCTGGCCGACTTCCTGAGCGAGTACTTCATCGATGTAGCGCACGGCAACATGCAGCGACTCCGTGCCGGGCAACTGTGGGATCTCTCCCGTGTCAGAGATGATGGGCACGACGCTAACGAAAGCCACTTCTCCGGAGAGCCGGATAGGACGCACGACCGCAACTTCTGCCAATTGCTCGTAGGCATCATCCTGCCCTGCGCTCGCCTCCGCCATAGTACCGCGTAGTTGTGCCACAAGCGGAGCAATGGCATCGGCTCGCGTTTCAAAGGTTTCAGGCGAGCGGATCTCTCCCAAAATAGAAACGAAGAGGGGCTGGTTTTCTTCGTCAAGAATGTAGCTCTCGTGGTGTCCGAAGTATTCCTGCATCCAGGAACCGAGATTCAAGTCGAGCCATTTCTCATCACGGGCAATGATATTCCGGATAGCGTCATCCCAAACTGTGGCGCTTCTCTGTTGCTCGGGAATGCTGGCAACAGTCTCAGCGAGGCTGCGGGAAGCCATACGTTGTTGCCTGGCCAAAGCAGATTGGTCAACGATCCTGATCGCGTTGTGTCCAGCGAGAATGAGTGCCAGTAGGCCTAAGCCGAACACGATAAACAGGGAACTGACAATCTGGAACGAAAGTTTGCGCCTGCTCGCTGACTTCGACAAATCTTTTCTCCCGCTTCGATCACGCACACGGCATGCTGCTAAACCTCACCCCGTGCCGCACCGATCATCGTTAAACTCTGTGATCGTTCACGGCATTCACCACTTATATTTATGGGCTATGGCGAACACATTGCTGCGCCAAGCAAACAGAGATATCATACATCCAGAAGAGGAAAGCACGCCGAGCTCCTTCTCCGCAAGGTGGAATCCAAAGATTTGTGGAGCTGTTGCTCGCCTTTGCTCGCAAGGCGCGGTTTTAGTGACGGCTAACCTACATGCAATTGCTATTTTCGCCGCTTTCGTGCGGTACGCGACAATGCTCTCTGGTTCGCCTGTGTCCGGTCGTATGCTGCCCATCCGACGCTCTGACCTGTTGCAGCTTTGATTTCCGCGTCGGAGCAGTTGGCTTCGGCATGTTCGACACATGTGCGTGTGCGGAGACCATGAAGAGTGTAACGATTTTCGTTGTCGTGCACGGCATCTCGCGTGGATGCTTAAAGAAGACGTAGAACTCGCATTTGGGGGTGCGCTCGGTTCCTTCGGCCCCGCAAGCTATCCGACAATATTAAAGTGAACGCGCCCGGCGACTTGCGCTGATTTGCGCGTCTTCGAATGAAACCTTGTTTACAACAATGTCAGGTTTAAATAATATGAACAAGATTTACATATGCTGAACGATAGGAGGTCGTTCATCATTGGAAACAAGGGAGGTCCTGATGAGAAAAACAATTTGTACCCTGATGATGGCAGGGGTGATGATGACCGGTGCGGCGAAGGCCGAAGACTATGTCATGCAGACCGCGTCGACGGGTGGCACGTTTCACCCCGTGGGGGTCGCCATCTCTACTTTGAGCAAGGTCAAGCTGCTGCCTTCGGAGAATTTCTCGCTGACGGCGGTGAACTCGGCGGGGTCGGGCGCGAACCTGCAGGCCATGGCGTCCGGAACGGCCGACTTTTCGATCCTGCAGGGGCTTTTCGGCTATTACGCGGCGCGCGGCACCGGGCCTTTGAGCACACCGATGGAGGATATCCGTTCGGTTTCCATGCTGTGGCAGAATGTCGAGCACTTCATCCTGCGCAACGACCTGGTCGATACCGGCACGGCCGCGGATATCGTCGCCGCCAAGGGCGCCGGCGCAGGCATGGGCGCGCGCAACTCGGGCAGCCTGGGCTCCGGGACGCTCTTGATGGAAGGTCTGGGGCTGAATGCGGAAGAAGACTTTCAGATGATCTATTCCGGTTATGGCCCGACACTTGATGCCATGGCCAACGGACAGATCGATTTTGCGTCGATCCCGGCCGGCGTGCCTGCAGGCGCGATCACCCAGATACTTGCCACCAACGGCGATGACGTGACGATCCTGAACGTAACGCCGGAAGAGGCGGAAGCGATGGATGGCGGGCGTGAACTCTGGACGGCCTATACCATCCCGCCCAACAGCTATCCCGGACAGGACGAGGCGATCCAGACCATCGCCCAGCCGAACTTTCTTGCGGTGAATGACGACGTGTCGGAAGACCACGTCTACAAGCTGACCAAGGCGCTTTACGAAAACCTGCCGTTCTTGCAGTCGATCCACCCGGCAACAAAGGCGATGTCACTGGAGGTGGCGATTGCCGGCCTGCCGACGCCGCTGCACCCGGGTGCTGTGCGCTATTACCGGGAGGTTGGTCTTGATATTCCCGAGCGGCTGCTCCCCCCGGAAATGCAGGACTGATCGCAGGACGCGACCGAGGGCGGTTGGCCGCCTCCGGCGCATTGCGAGAGCGGACCGGGATGATTTCCGGTCGCCTTGCCTCCGCGCCATCGCAAAACAGGAGCGAAGCCCATGCCCGCCCCGAAAGACCCGATCAAAGCCGCGTCCGACGACCCGGTATCAGCGACCGTGACGACCGCTATGCCCTCGGATGCTGGCGAGGTGTCTGAAAAACGTCGGCGCTGGCTTGACCCGGAAAGCCTGGGGCACGGGCCTTGGACCGCGCATGTCATGCGTTGGGCGGTTATTGCCTTTGCGCTCTGGCACATCGCCACGAACCTTTTCATCAACGAAGCCGGGATCTGGCAGAACGCGTTGCACTTCGGCGGTTTCGGGCTGATCGCGGCCCTGTCGACGGCCCCCATGCAGCGGTTGCGCGACAGTCGCTGGGCACTAGTCCTCGACGTGATCTACGGGTTTGCCATTTTCGGGGCGGCCATCTGGGTCGCCTACGCCGAGGATGGCGTGTACGTGAACTCCATGGCCCAGCGTGGGTCCGGCTGGATCTTCAGTCCGATGGACTGGATCGCCGGCGGGCTGGTGATCTTTGCCGCCGTGGACCTGACCCGGCGGCTTACGGGCTGGATCATACCTACGCTGATCCTGATATCCTTGGCCTATATCCTTTTCCTCGGGGCCTGGTTGCCGGGCGTGTTCCGGTCCGCGTCCCTGCCGCTGTCGGACGTTCTGTTCCGGTCGCTCTACAATGACGAAGGCATGTTCGGCGGCATCACTACGATCTCGTCGGCCAATATCACCTTGTTCATGATCTTCGGCGGTTTCCTGATCTACTCCGGCGCGTCGGATTTCGTGATCGAGTTGAGCCGGATCGTCGCCGCGCGCCTGCGCGGCGGTGGCGCCTACGTCGCCGTGATCTCTTCGGCACTGACTGGCACGATCAGCGGCTCCGCGGTCGCCAATACGGCCTCCACCGGGGTCATCACGATCCCGACGATGACGTCCAACGGTTTCAAGCCGACCTTTGCCGCCGGGGTCGAGGCAGCCTCGTCGACCGGCGGTCAGCTGGTGCCGCCGATCATGGGGGCCGGCGCCTTTGTCATGGCGAGTTACACCGGCCTGCCATACAGCACGATCGTCGCGGTTTCGGTCCTGCCGGCCATCCTTTATTTTCTGTCGGTCGCCTGTTTCGTGCGGATCGAGGTCCTGCGATCGGGTATCCCGGCCGCAACGCCGCGCCCCGTGGACCGCAAGAAACTGGCGGCCGGTGCGTTGAACTTCGTGCTGCCACTCGGGGTCATGATCTGGCTTTTGATGACCGGACGTACGCCGAACTACGCGGCCTCGGTCGCCATCGCGGTGCTGGTGGTCGTCAGTTGGGCAACACCCACCAAGATGACCCCGAAGCGTATCGCGCAGGCCCTGATCTTCGGGATGCGGACCGCGGTCATGACGGCCGTGCTGTTGACTGCCATTGGCCTGGTGAACAATGCGATCACGACCTCCGGCGTCGGCGGGGCCTTCAGCCTCATGATCATCCAGTGGTCCCAGGGGTCGCTGATCATCGCAATCGCGTTGGTGGCCCTTGCCTCGCTGATCCTTGGCATGGGGCTGCCGGTGACGGCCGCCTACGTGATCCTCGCAATCCTGCTCGCGCCGGCGCTGTCGGGGCTGCTGGCCGACCGGATCGTCATCGACGCGCTGGCGGCGGGCGTCAATGATGCGGCCGTGAGTGGGACGCTCGCCCTATTCGATCCGTCGCTACAGGCGGATTTGCCCAGCGGGCTCGGCGCAGAGCGCGCGGCCGAAGTCGTAAGCAGCCTGCCCATGGAAGTGTCCGCGGTGTTGCGCTCGTCGCTTGTGGACCAGGGCCAGTTGTCGACCTTCCTTCTTGTCGCGCACCTGATCATCTTCTGGCTGAGCCAGGATAGCAACGTGACACCGCCGGTCTGCCTTGCCGCCTATACCGCGGCCGGGATCGCGGGATCGAAGCCGATGGCAACCGGGCTGACCTCCTGGAAGATCGCCAAGGGGCTTTACATCATGCCCCTGCTTTTTGCCTATACCCCACTGATATCGGGGGACGGGGCAGAGGCCCTGCGGGTCGCGGTCTTTGCCAGTTTCGGGATCTACGCGGTCACCGCCCTCTTGCAGCGCCATGCGGAAGGGCCACTGACCTGGTGGGCCTATGCCGGGCTGTTGGTTGGCGCGATAGGGGCCTTCATGCCTTGCCATATCTGGGCGAACCTTGGCGGTGCTGTCCTGATCCTTGTGACTGCCTGGGGGACGCGTCCGCGACACCCAATAGGCCAGAGGATCGAGACATGACCGGAGAAAAGACTTCGTCGAAACAGACCGCGACGACGACAAGCGATCCGGCGCCGCGACGTGATTCCACGCTGCGCAACGGACTGCGCCTTGTCGAAGCACTTTCGATGCGGGGCGCAATGAGCCTTGGTGATCTGTCCCGCGAGACAGGGATCGGCAAGGCCACGGCCCACCGGCTGCTGCAAACATTGTCGGAAGAAGGTTACGTCGATCAGGACGCGGAAACATCGCGCTACGCCGCGACAATGCGGATCTGGGAGGTGGCGATGGTGCGGTCCGAGCAACCGGACCGCGTCTCGCCCTGTCTGCCGGCGATGCAGCGGCTGCGCGATCTCAGCCGGGAAACCGTGATCCTTGGCCTGATCGACGGGGACGAGATCCTGTACCTGCACCGGCTCGACAGCCCGGAAGCGGTGCGGACCTTCACGCGCGTGGGGGACAGGGCGCCGGCACATTGCGTGGCCACCGGCAAGGCCGTCCTCGCCTTTGACCCCGCTGGTGAAGAGCGCTGGAGCACATTGACACTGGATGCGTTCGGGGCGGAAACGATCACCGATCACAAGGCCTTTGTCGCCGACATGAAGGCCACCCGCGACCGGGGTCATTCGATCAATCGGGGTGAGTGGGGCGGTGGCGTTCGTGCCATCGGTGCGCCGATCCGCAGCTGGAACGGACGTGTGCGCATGGCGCTGTCCATTGCCGGCCCGGCCGAACGCATGCCCGACGACAGAATCGCGGAGCTCGCTCCGCTGGTGATGGCAGCAGCCGAGGACGCTTCGGTTGCGTTGCAAGGACGAAAGGACAATTCATGACAAGTACACTTCCGCTGGCCGGCGTTCGCGTGGTCGAGATTTGCCAGATCGCGGCTGGGCCGTTTTGCGGGATGCTTCTGGCGGA